>CAMVAV010000036.1 GCA_947165595.1 uncultured Clostridia bacterium
GAGGTTCGCGAGCGCCACGTCCCCCGGGGTCGGGCCCGCCGCGGGCGGCAGCGCGCCGCCGGGCGGGTTGTCGCCCTGGACGACGAAGTCCACGTCCTTGATGTTGATCTCGGTGCCGGTCAGTCCGAAGACCCAGGGCTGATTCTTGTTGACCTCGACGATGATCTTCTTCGCGCTCGCCAGCATATCCGCGAGGTGGGACGCGCCGAGGGCGAAGCTGAAGTTGCCGTGGTTGTCCATGGGCGTGACCTGGATCATGGCGACGTCCACCTTGGCGTTGCCGTCGCGGTAGAAGCGGGGCAGCTCGCTGTAGCGCATGGGCGAGAAGAATCCCTTGCCCGCGGAGATGATCTTGCGGTCGACGCCCGTGCAGTGCCAGGAGTGCCAGATGAAATGCCCCTCGCCGTTCTCCGCTTCGGCGACGGCGGGCATCCACAGCGTCACGCCGCCGCGGAACTTGACGTCGTGCAGCTCGTTCACGCGCTTGGCCAGCGCCTTGTCCAGCGTGTAGGGATGGTTGGTGCACCAGCCGTAGTCGACCCAGTCCCCGGATTTGACGAGCTTGACTGCCTCGTCGGCGGTGGTCAGCTTCTGCTGATAAAGGGCAGCATAGTCCATAACGATTGTCCTCCGTATGTGATTGGTCAAAGAGGACAGGCATTGCCTGTCCTCTTTCGTAGTTTTGGAATTACTCCTCGTCCTCGGCCTCGTCGTCCGCGGCGGGGGTGAGAATCGCGCGGATGCTGAGGGAAATCTTCTGCTTCTCCTCGTCCACGGCGGTGATCTTCGCCTCGACGGTCTCGCCCTCGGAGAGCACGTCGCCGGGCTTCTCGATGCGGCGATCCGCGATCTGGGAGATGTGGATCAGGCCATCCACGCCGGGCACGACCTCGGCAAACGCGCCGAAGGTCATCAGCTTGACGATGCGCACCTTCGCGACGTCGCCCACCTGATAGGTCTTCATGAACACATCCCAGGGGTTCTGGGTGCGATCCTTGACGCCGAGGGAGATCTTACGCTTCTCCGCGTCGAAGGAAACGACGTACACGTCCAGATGAGCGCCCATCTTGACGACCTCGGAAGGATGCTTGATGCGGCTCCAGGACAGCTCGGAGATGTGGACCATGCCGTCCACGCCGCCGATGTCGACGAACACGCCGTAGCTGGTCATTGACTTGACCGTTCCGTTGTAGTGCTTGCCGACCTCGATATTGTTCCACACCTCGGCCTGCGCGGCGGCACGCGCCTCGCTCAGGACGCTGCGGATCGAACCGACAACGCGGCGGCGCGCACGGTTGACCTCCGTGATGCGCAGCTTGACGCTCTGCTTGACCATCGAGCTGAGATCGGCGTCGCGGGGCTGACCGCTCTGGGACGCGGGCACAAACACACGCACACCCTTGACGGAAACAACGATGCCGCCCTTGTTGACCTCGGAAACAATGCCGTCGAGAATGGTCTTCTCCTCGACCGCCTTCTCGATATCCTCCCATACCTTGACCGCGTCAAGGCGCTTCTTGGAAAGCGTCGCATAGCCCTCGACGTCGTTGACGCGCACGATGTAGGTCTCGATCTCGTCGCCCACGTGTACGATATCCTCGACCTTTGCGTCGGGGTCGGCACTGAGCTCGGAGATGGGGATGTAGCCCGCCTGCTTGCAGCCGAGGTCCACCTGGATCTCCGTCGCGCCGATGGCGGTAACGACACCGCTGACCTTGTCGCCGGTGTTGAGGGTCTTGAAGGACTTCTCAAGCATTTCCTCGAAGGACTCGCCCTCGGCCGCTTTGGTTTCGTTCTTGATTTCTTCCGTCATGGTTGCATATACCTCCTTAATGATGCTCGCAGGCGTTGATGCGCCGGCGGTAAGTCCCGCAGTGATGCAACCAAAAAAGACGTCCGGCGAGAGCTCGTCCGCCGTCTCGATCTGGACGACGCGGGAACAAGCCTCTTTGCAAATCTCTGTCAAATGTCTCGTGTTAGCGCTTTTGCGGTCTCCGACTACCACCATTACGTCTGCTTCCGCGGCGATTGCCGCCGCTTCCGATTGACGTTTCTGCGTAGCTCCGCATATTGTATCACAAACTTTTAGATTTGTACACTCTTTTTTTAGAAAATTTAAGCATTTTTCCCAAATGGATCGAATGCACGTCGTCTGCGCCACTGCCAAAAGTGGCATGGATGTGTCAAAACCGCGGTTTTGAAAGGCCTTTTCCAGTTCCTCCGGCGAATCGCACGTCATGGCGTTCCGGCAGCGGCTGGCGATGGCGGCGACCTCGGGATGGTTTGCTTCGCCGATGATGATCACGCCGCGTCCCTCGCGCTCCGCTTCGGATACGAGCTGCTGCGTGCGGCGGACGTTCGGGCAGGTCGCGTCGACGATTACCGCGCCGCGCGCCTCCAGTGCCTGACAGACCTCCAGCCGCTCGCCGTGGGAGCGGATCAGCACGTTCTCCCCTGACTCTGCCTCCTCCGGCGAAGAAATCAGCCGCATCCCCAGCCGCTCCAGCTCCGCGATCACATGCGCGTTGTGGATCACGCTGCCGAGCATCGCGCCGCCGTGCTGCCTGGCCGTCTCCTCTGCGAGTGAGACCGCGCGCTTGACCCCGTAGCAGAAGCCGGCGCTCTCCGCAAGGACGACCTTCATTTGCGCTTCTCCCACTTCATGCCCAACGCATAGGCGCGGCGCGTGATCTCGTCCGCGTACGCCTGATATTCCTCCGCCGTGCCGCGGCGCGTCGCGGTCTTCGGCTCAATGGGCTCGCCGAAAACGATGTGCGTCATACGGAACAGCTTGTGCCGTCCCCCTGCGTACACCGGCAGCAGCAGCGCGCCCGTGCGCAGCGCGATCATGGCAACGCCGCCCTTTGGCCGCACCTCCCCCTGATGCTTTACGCGCGTCCCCTCGGGAAACACCAGCATGTGCGAGCCGTCTCGGATCGTCTTGATCGCGGTCCTGACGGCGTTCAGGTCGCTGTGGCCGCGGTCGACCGGAAAGGCTCCGGCGCTTTGCAGCATCCTGCCGATGACGGGGATCTCCATGGCTTCCTTCTTTGCCATGATGCGCACCGGAACCGAGCGCGGCAGCGAGAGGCAGATCAAAAACGGATCCACCGCATGCGAGTGGTTCGCGCAGAACACGACCGGGCGGTCCGTGGGAATGTTTTCCAGCCCGTGCGCCTTGAACGGAAACAGCAGCCAAAAAAACGGCTTTAAAATAAAATGATAGACCCTGTAGGGCTTTGTCGATGTCGTCATAGTCCCAGTTTCTCCCGGATGATGTTCAGCAGCAGCGTCTTGCTCTGGGCAAAGTCAAGCGACGTGGTATCGGCCAGAATCGCGTCCTCCGCCTGGCGGAGCGGCGCCACATCGCGGTGCATATCGTTCCAGTCGCGCTCCTTCAGCTCGGCGAGCACCTCGTCGAAGGGCCTGGGCGTGCCGCGCTGCTCCAGCTCAAGGCAGCGGCGCCTGGCGCGCTCCTCCGCCGCGGCGGTGAGGTATATCTTGACCTCCGCCTCCGGCAGAACGACCGTGCCGATGTCGCGTCCGTCCATGATGACGCTCTGCTCCCGCGCGAGACGGCGCTGCATCTCCAGCAGAAACGTCCGCACCGCGGGCAGCGCCGACACGGCGGAGGCATACATCGAGACCTCCGGCAGCCGAATGTCGCCGCTGACGTCCTCTCCGTCGAGATACATGCGCTGCTCCCCGTCCTCGGAGTGCTCCATCCGGATCGACAGCTCCGGCAGCATCCCTTCCACCGCCGCCGCGTCGTGCGGATCGACGCCTCTGCGCAGCGCGGCGAGCCCGATCGAGCGATAGATCGCCCCGGTGTCCGCGTAGGTGATGCCGAGCTCCCTTGCGACAGAGCGCGCCAGCGAGCTTTTTCCCGCGCCGGACGGTCCGTCCACCGCCACGGCGAAATGCTTCATGCTCATGTGTTCCTCCTCATATTGCGGCGGCGGCCTCGCCGGCCGCCTTGCCGGTCGCCCACGCGATCTGCAGATTGAACCCGCCCGTGTAGGCGTCCACATCCAGCACCTCGCCCGCAAAATACAGGCCGGGCAGCAGCTTCGACGCCATGGTTCCCGGGTCGACCTCGCTCACCTTTACGCCGCCGGAGGTGACGATCGCCTCCTCCACGCCGCGCGGACCCGAGACGTCAATCTCAAACGCCTTGAGCGTGCGCAGCAGAGCGCGGCGCTGCTCCCGCGTGACCGAATTTGCCTTCGTTTCCGCCGGAATGCCCGTGCGCCGCACCACCACGGGGATCATGCTTTTGGGCAAAAGGCCGCCGAGCACGTTGTCAAAGTCCTGATTGCTCCGCTCCGCGAAGTCGCGCAGGAGCCGTTCCTCCAGCTTATGCTCGTCCAGCGCGGGCTTCAGATCGATGATAAGGCGGTAGCGCTCCCGCTCAAAATCACGCATGTGGGCGCTCGCGGAGAGGATCAGCGGGCCGCTGACGCCGAAATGCGTGAACAGCAGCTCGCCCTGTTCCTCGTAGACCGTCTTCTTTTTCCCGTTTCGCACCGTCAGCAGCACGTTCCTAAGCGAAAGCCCCTGCATCGCGGCGCAGTCGGGATCGTCGCTCTCCAGCGGGACGAGCGAGCCGCGCGGCGGGATGATCGTATGCCCCGCCTGCTTTGCAAGGCGATAACCGTCCCCGGTGCTGCCCGTAGCGGGATAGGAAACGCCGCCGGTCGCAACGATCACCGCATTTGCCGGATAGGAGGCGGAGCCGCCTTTTACGCCGGAGGCGCGGCCGTCCCGAAGGATCAGCGCCTCCGCCCGGTCGCGCACGAGCCTGACGCCGAGACGCCTGAGCTCCCGCTCCAGCGCGGCGCTGATGTCGAAGGACCGGTCGGAGGCGGGATAGACCCGCTTGCCGCGCTCTACCTTCAGCGGTACGCCAAGCGCCTCGAAAAACGCCATCGTATCGCGCCCATCAAATTTAGAGAAAGCGCTGTAAAGGAATCTTCCATTACGCGGGACGTGCGCGATCAGCTCGTCGCACGTACTGTCGTTCGTCACGTTGCATCGACCCTTGCCCGTGATGTTGAGCTTCTTTCCGAGCCGTTCGTTCGGCTCCAAAAGCACGACGGCGGCGCCGGCGCGCGCCGCGCAGACCGCCGCCATCATTCCGGCGGCGCCGCCGCCGATCACCGCGATGTCACTCATCCTCGATTTTCCCGAAAATCGAATAGCGCTCCCAGACCTGCTCCAGCTCGGAGAAGCTGGCGGAGACATCGGTGCCCTTTTTGCGCGCGCAGGCTAGGATGAGCGCGTTGAGCATGCTCATCGGAGCGGCGAGCGAGTCGACAAAAGAGATCATCTCGTTATGGACGAGCAGCGCGCACTCCGCCACGCGGGCGACGGGCGACAGCTCGCTGTCCGTCAGGGCGACGATCGCGGCGCCCCGCTCCTTGGCAAACTGAATGGTCTTGAGCGCCAGCTCGGAGTAACGCGGGAAGCAGATGGCAAACACCGCGTCGCCTACCCCGACGCGGAAAATCTGGTCGAAGGTCCCCGCCGCGCCGCCCTGGACCAGCGTGACGTTGTCGAAGATCAGGCGGAAGTAAAAGTTCAGATATCCCGCGAGGAACGAGGACGAGCGGAAACCCACGATATAGATGCGCCTCGCGTTCGCGACGGTATCGACCACGCGCTCAAACTCCGCGCTGTCGGTCTGGTCGATCGCCATGCGAATTTTTTCCATATCGCGCTGCAGTACGTTCGTCACAAGGTCGGAGCCGGCCAGCACGCCGTCCGACGCCTGCATGCGCTGGATGGACGTCAGCTTGCCGCGGATCATCTCCTGCAGCGCGCGCTGCATGCTGGGATACCCGTCGTACCCGAGCTGAGTGGCAAAGCGCACGACGGTGGACTCGCTCACCTGCACGGTCTTGCCGAGTCGGCTCGCGGTCATGAACGCCGCCTTGTCATAGTTTTCCAGAATGTATCTGGCAATCAGCTTTTGTCCCTTGGAAAAGCTGATCATATTCTTCTCGATGGTATGTAAGATGTTCTTTGCCATACGCGCCGTTCCTATCCTTTGCTGAATTCGCGGAGTTCCTCCGCCGTCAAATCGCGCCAGGCGCCCTCCGGCAGGTCACCGAGCGGCACGCCGTGCTCCGCGACACGCCGCAGCCGCTTGACATGCAGCCCCACGGCGGCGCACATACGCCGGATCTGGCGGTTTTTCCCCTCGTGGATCGTGATCTCCAGCTCCGCTGTCTCGCGTCCATTGCGCAGCAGCCGCACCTTTGCCGGCCGGATCGTCTCTCCGTCGATCTCCGTGAGCGCGGAAAGCCGGAATGCCGCTCCGTCGACCGCGCCGGCAACGGTGACTTGATAGACCTTGTCGATCTCATGGCTCGGATGCAGCAGGCGATGCATCCACTGCCCGTCGTTCGTCAGCAGCAGCAGGCCCTCGGAATCGAGGTCCAGCCGCCCCACCGGCACGACGCGCGCCCCGCAGCCCTTCACAAGCTCCGCGACCGTCGGTCTGCCCTTTTCATCGGACATCGTGCAGACATAGCCGCGCGGCTTGTTGAGCATCAGATAACGTTTTTCCGCCGCCGGAGCGAGCGGCGCACCGTCGACCAGAATCTCATCCCGGTCCGGGTCCGCACTCTGCCCAAGCGCTGCGGTGCTGCCGTTGACCGATACGCGCCCCGCCTCGATCCAGGCCTCCGCCGTCCTGCGCGAGCAGAAGCCGGCGGCAGCGATCAGTTTTTGCAAACGCTGTTCCAAAGCCGTCCTCCTAACGAAGCGCCGCGCGCAGCCGGTCAAACAGGCTTTCTCCCTTTGCCGGCGCCGATGCCGCCGCGCCTACGCTCTGTCCGGCAATAAGCGCCGCGTCGCCGACCTCCTCGCCGTCCAGCAGCACGACCGCCCTGCCGAGCACGTCGCCCGCCCGGACGGGCGCGCGGACGGCGGACGGCGCCTCGATCCGCAAAGCAGGCGTTTCTCCATCCGCGAGCGGAAGGCGGAAATCCTCCGCCGCGTACAGCCGCACGCAGACCGCCTCGCCTCCCCGTACCGCACACAGCGCGCACAAATCGCCGCGCCGGACCGCCCGCTCGTTTCGAAAGGCCGAAAAGCCGTAATCATAGAGCGCGGCGTGATCCTGCCAGTCATTTCCGTCGTGCAGCGTCACGGCGACCAGCCGCATACCGTCCCGCTCGGCGCAGGTGACGAGCGTGCGGCCCGCCGCGCCGGTGTAGCCGGTCTTGCCGCCGATGCAGCCTCCGACCGAGCCGAGCAGCTTATTGTGATTCGCCATGGTGCGCGCGCCGACGCTTGCGGTGCGCGACGAAACGATCTGCGCGAAGGTCGGATCGCGCATCGCGTACGCCATGAGCCGAGCCATATCCAGCGCGCAGGAGTAATGCCCCTCCGCGTCAAGGCCGCTGGCATTGACGTAAGCGGTGTGCGTCATGCCGAGCGCAGCCGCCTTTTCGTTCATCCACGAGACGAAACGTCCCGGCGCGCCGCCGCAGCAGCTTGCGATGCACTCCGCGGCGTCGTTCCCGGAGGGCAGCATCAGCCCGTAGAGCAGCGCCTCCATCGTCAGCGTCTCGCCCTCGGCGAGATACATGGACGAGCCTTCGCGCAGGTCCTCGCGCTTCACCGTGACCGAATCGGAAAGCCGGCTGTGCTCCAGCGCGACCACGGCCGTCATGATCTTCGTCGTGCTGGCGATGGGCAATTCCTCCGTCTCATTGCGGGCGAGCAGCACTCTGCCGCTGTCCGCCTCCATCAGGACGAAGGCCGCCGCGGACGTTTCCGGACCGGCAGCGCGACAAGGCAATATGCTTGTCAGCACGCACAGTGTAAGGGCAGATGCAAAAAAACTACGCAGAACACGGGACATGAGACCACTCCTTTGGCACAAGTGGTCTTAGTATGCCCGTTTTGCCGGGTCAGAATATGCCTTTTTCTTCTTTTTTCTTTGCAATATAGCCGTCGACGCGATCCATGACCTCGGGAACCATATCCAGAATACGGTCCACCGCGCCGATCGCGGGCAGCGCAACAGGCATGACGCGGGTGACGCCGTCCTTAATGATCAGGAAGGAAACGGGATCAATGCGCACGCCGGCTCCGCCTCCGCCGCCGAACTTATCCACGGTCTTGCCGTAGTCGCTGCCGCCCGTACCGAAGCCGAACGTAACGCGCGAAATGGGAATGACCGTTACGCCGTCCGGCGTGGTGATCGGCTCGCCGATAATGGAATTGGAATCGACCATCTCGCGGATTTTGGCCATCGTGGTTTCCATTAGTTCGCTCAGCGGCGCCTTCTTTTCGAGATTGTCCATGTTCACTTTCCTTTCTAAGCGATTTGTTCTTCTCTATCTTTTGCCTGATCTGTGTTTTGATCCCCGTCTTCCCGCTTGGCGTCCGGGTCCGGATGCCTGTGCCCCTGTGCGTCGTGCCTGTGCGCCTTCTTAAAGCGAAGGGACCACTTCAGAAGCGGGATGAGCAGCGTGAACCCGATGGCGAAGAAGTCGCACACGCGCATCGTCAGGCAGACAAAGCCCTCCGCCGTCGGTTGATCCGCCTCGAAATCCACACGAAGATGCAGTGACGGGTCCGGAATATAAAACCGCTCCTCCGCCTTCGGCATGACGGAGAACATTGCGGCGCTCAGCGCGCCGTATGTCATCGAAAGGCTTGCCGGATCCAGCCCGCCGAGTACGACCGTGGCCTCCAGCGGGTCGATGCGCACGCGCTTGCAGGTGCGTTTCAGCGTGGCACCGAGCGCGGACAGCGCCGTATCGACCAGGTCCAGTATCTCGCCCAGCGTCAGCTTTGGCAGCGCTCTCTTTTTCTTTTCCTTTTTTGGCTTTTCCTCCGCAGGCTGCGCGTTTTCTTCCTTTTTTGCTTCCTTCCCGGGTTTCTTTTTTCTCTTTTTCGGGAATATCGTCAGCCTGATCGCGCCAATGCGCAGCCTGACGGCCAGCCTGTCGCCGAAGGACACGTCCGCCCCGACGCGAAGAAAGCCGAGCAAAAGAAAGATCAGAAGTATGATGCCGATGATCTTGAGCGCCGTCAAGCGACCGCCTCCCCTCGCAAAGAATCAGGTCTCATCCTGCGATGCCGAATCACTCCCGCCGGTTTCCTCCGCCATATCGAACAGCCCGCTGTCTCCGATGCGAAGCTGTCCCTCCGGTTCGATCCCCGGCATCTCCGGCAGCTCGTCCAGAGAATTGAGGTGAAACACGCGCAAAAACTCCTGCGTCGTGCGGTACAGGTGCGGGCGTCCCGGGACCTGAAGCCGTCCGCACTCCTCGATAAGCTTTCGCTCCTGCAGCAGACCCATCGTATAGGAGCTGTCCACGCCGCGCACCTGATCGACGTAGGCGCGCGTCGTCGGCTGGTAGTAGGCGATGATCGTCAATACCTCCAGCGCGGGCTGGCTGAGCTTCGCGCTCTTGCGGATCTCAAACGCCTTGCGGATGACGTCGGCATAGTCCGGCGCGGAGCAGAGCTGATAGGCGTCGTTCATGCGAATGAGGCGGATGCCCCGCCGCTCGTAGGCGTAGTGATCCTCCAGCTTATGCAGGATCTGCTCCGCCGTCTCCTTATCCAGCTCCAGCGCGATGCATATCCGGTCGATGTCAACCGGCTCGCCCGAGGCGAAGAGAATTCCCTCGATCGCCGCCTCCAGCTCATGAAAATCCAATGCAGCCAATGCGTTCTCCCCTTACAGCGCCAGCGATTCCGGCGCATCCCTCTCGTATTTCACGGTGCAGTCGATGTCTGAGCCGGCAAGCCAGATCACCTTGGCGCGGCAAAGCTCCAGAACCGCGATGAACGTCGCCACGATCTCGCTGCGGGAGCGGCTGCCGCGAAACAGCAGCAGGAACCGCGTAATACCGATCGCCTTGAGCCGGTTGATGATCTCGGCGGTTTTCTTCTGCAAAGGATACGGCTCCCGCCTGACGATCTCATCGAATGCCGCGCGGTCCGGCGGCGCAAGGCGTTCCGCGCGGTCGGAGATCGCCTCCATCGCGCTCACCAGGTCCTCCGGCTCGTGGTCGTATTCATAGACCGCGCCGCGCTCCATCGGCTCCGGGCCGCGCGTCAGCGTATTACGTCCGAATTCGCTCATCGCCGCCATCCTCTCGGTCAGCAGCTTAACGCGCAGGTAGGTATCCTTCTGCTGCCGCTCCTGCAGGGAGCGGATCAGCTCGTCCATCTCGCTTTTGGTCTCCTCGTCCTCGAGCGAGAGCAGCATGCGGGACTTGATATACATCAAATGCGCCGCCATGGTGATAAACTCGCTCGCGATCTCGAGGTCGAGCCGCTTGCGCTGCTCAAGATAGGCGAGATACTGGTCCAGGATCAGCGCAATGGGAATATTCTGTATCTCGATCTTGTTCTTGGAAAGCAGAAACAGGATCAGGTCGAGCGGCCCTTCAAAGTCCTGAAGCTCCTCCTCCGTGCGCTCCTGCACCACGTTTTCCAGCTTGAAAATGGGATTGTCCATACATCACAGGGTCCTTTTAGAAAATCAGGCTTACCATTGCGTTGAACACGGTGGCGACCGCCTTGCCGAGAAAACCGTCCAGCGCGCCGAAGAAAATCAGCGCGTAGAGAACGACAAAGCCGTAGCGTTCATAATACATCAGCTTTGCGTAGGCCGCGTCCGGCAATACCGCGAAGAGGACCTTCGATCCGTCCAGCGGCGAGATCGGCAGCAGATTGAACACGCCGAGTCCCACGTTGAGCGACGCGAGCATCTGCAAAAAGGCAAACACCCAGCCCCACGCCGCCGTTTCGGGGGCATGGTACAACACCGCGCGGCAGCCCAGCAGCGCCGCAAACGCGAACACCATATTCGACGCGGGGCCTGCCAGAGCGGTCAGCGCCATTCCGCGCTTGGGGTTTTTAAAATACCGCATATCCACCGGGACCGGCTTTGCCCAGCCGAAGCCCAGCAACAGCATCGCGGCGAGTCCGAGCCAGTCGATATGATGCAGCGGATTGAGGCTGAGCCGGTGACGCTCCTTCGCCGTTGGGTCGCCCAGCGCGTATGCCGCAAGTCCGTGGCAGGTCTCATGCACCGTCAGGCACAGCAGCACCGCGACGAGCCGCAGCGCGGCGGCAAGCATCGCGCTCGTATCCAGGGCGGAAAAATACTCTCGGAAGGCGTCCACTCGGTCTCTCTCCTGCGCTTGTACGGCATTACATACTTTAACTGATATATTATACCATTTCCGCTTCCCTTTTACAAGCAAATCTTGCATCTTTTCCTGCATTTTCCCGCAAAAAGGACCGCGGCTATTTCGCCGCGGTCCCTGAAAAAGATGTTTTATGATTATTTTTTGCCGGTCAGGCTCGCGATCTCCGCCGCAAAGTCCTCCTGCTTCTTCTCGATGCCTTCGCCCTTCTCAAAGCGAACGGCGTCGACCAGCGCGACCTTGCCGCCGAGCGCCTTGGCGGCCTTGTCCATATACTGCTCGACCGTGACGTCGCCGTCCTTGACAAACGCCTGCTGGAGGAGGCAGTTCTCGGAATAGAACTTGTTCAGCTTGCCCTTGACGATGTTCTCCTTGACCTGCTGCGGCTTCGCGGCCATCTTCGGGTCGTTGTCCATCTGGGCGAGCATGATCTTCTTCTCTTCCTCGATCACAGCGTCCGTGACCTGGGCCTTGTCCAGGAAGCGCGGATTCAGCGCCGCGATCTGCATCGCGATGTCCTTGCCGATCTCGGTGGCGTCGATGCCGCCCTCGACCTTCAGGTTGACGATGACGCCGATCTTGCCGCCGGCGTGGATATAGGGCACGGAAACGTTATCCGCGAAGCGCTTGAAGCGGCGAACCTTGATGTTTTCGCCGATGACGAGGACCATCTCGTTCTGCTGCTCGAGCACGGTGCGCTCGCCGCCGTTGAACTTGAGCGACATCAGCGCGTCGAGATCGGCGGGGTTCTCCTTCGCGACGGTCGCCGCGACGCCCTTGACGAAGTCCTGGAACTTCTCGTTCTTGCCGACGAAGTCGGTCTCGGCGTTGACCTCGACCGCGACGCCCACGCCGTCGATCACGCCGGCGTACGCCATACCCTCGGCGGCAATGCGGCCCGCCTTCTTGGCGGAGGCGGCCATGCCCTTTTCACGCAGCCACTCGACGGCCTTGTCCATGTCGCCGTTCGACTCGGTCAGAGCCTTCTTGCAGTCCATCATGCCGACGCCGGTCATCTCGCGCAGCGTCTTGACGTCTTGAGCGGTAAATGCCATTTTCTTGACCTCCAAATATTTTTTCGAATCGTGAAAACGGAGCGAGGCACCGCCCCGCCCCGTTAAGGCCGCATTACGCCTCGGACTCCGCTTCGCCCTCAGCCTTCTCGGCGACGGCGTCCTCCAGGACCTCGCCCTGCTTGCCCTCGATCATGGCGTTCGCCATCACGGAGGCGATCAGCTTGATGGCGCGGATCGCGTCGTCATTGCCGGGGATCGGGTAGTCGATCTCGTCGGGGTCGCAGTTGGTGTCCGCGATGGCGACAACCGGAATGCCGAGCTTGTGCGCTTCGGCGATCGCGTTGCGCTCCTTGCGCGTGTCAACGATGAAGAGCGCGCCAGGAAGCTTGTTCATCTCCTTGACGCCGCCGAGATACTTCTCGAGCTTCTCGATCTCGCCGAGGTGCTTCATGACTTCCTTCTTGGGAAGCATATCAAAGGTGCCGTCCTCCTGCATCCGCTTGAGCTGGGTCAGGCGGTCGATGCGGGTGCGCATCGTCTTGAAGTTGGTCATCATGCCGCCGAGCCAGCGCGCGTTGACGTAGTACATGTTGCAGCGCAGCGCCTCGTCGCGGATCGCCTCCTGCGCCTGCTTCTTGGTGCCGACAAACAGGAGCGTCTTGCCCTCCTCGGAGATGCCGCGAACGAAGCTGTACGCCTCTTCGAGCTTCTTGACGGTCTTCTGCAGGTCGATGATATAGATGCCGTTGCGCTCCGTATAAATATAAGGAGCCATTTTGGGGTTCCAGCGGCGGGTCTGATGGCCGAAGTGGACGCCTGCCTCGAGCAGGGATTTCATGGATACGACGTTTGCCATTTTGCTAAGATTCTCCTTCATGTTTTTGTTTTACCTCCGGAGGGTTCCTCCCCTTCGCTCACCACTTCGGGCACAAACGAAAGGTCCGCCTCCGTGCGGAATGCCTAAGTAGAATACCATACTGTTTTTGGGAATGCAAGCATTTTTTCGCGCCGAAAGGAAAAAACTTTACTTTTATAATCGGTGCTTCCTTCCGCGCGGAGGCGCCTCCCCCTCGTGACGGGTAAATTTGTGCTCGATGAGGATCACGTCGTCGCCGATGCGGCGGATGGCGCGCCAGGGGATGTAGTATTCCTCCCCCCTGCCGAACAGGCCGAAGAACTTGAGCGGCCCCGGCACGATCAGCGCCGTGACCTCTCCCTCCGGAATGCGCAGGTCCAGGTCGCCGACATAGCCAAGGCGGCAGCCGTCGCAGATGTTGATGACCTCCTTGCAGCGCAGCTCGGTGAAGCGTTGGTCCATAGTCCCACCTCTTTCCCTACAGCCTATGCGCCGGGCGGGACGTCCGATCACTACACGGGCTTATCCAGATACGCCTCGCGCATATACATGCCGATCGGGAACACATCAAAGCCTCGCCCGGAGACCTCCGGCACGAGAGAGCCCATGCAGCAGGCGCAAAGCGCCGGGATGCCGGTCCTTTCCGAGACCTCGCACGCAAAAGCCCAGCCGCGCAGCACCTCCTCCGACGTCGTCTCGCGGATCAGGTGTCCGTTCGCGACGAGTCCCGTCACCCTGAGCCCCGTGGCGTCCTCGATCCCGCGGATATGCGCCTCCGCCTTCTCCGCCGTGTCGCTGCCGGGGCGAAATGGATTGACTACGCACAAAAGCCGATAGCTCCCGGCCGTAAAATACTTGCGGAACTGGTTGAGGATCATCGCGCCCGAGGGGCCACCGCCGCAGTCGATCAGCGCGCGGCAGCCCCCGTCCTCCAACGGCGCGCGCACGGAGGCGGAGATCGTCTGAAGCTCGGAGCCGTTGCGCCCGTTGAAGGGATCGGAGTAGACGCGCACGCCCACAGCCTCCAGAGCGTCCTGCCGCTCGCGCGAGCGGAAAAAGGGATTTTCGATATCCAGGTCCGCCACGGCAAGGCGCTCCCCAGTCTGCCTCGCCGCAGCGCGCTTCGCCAGCGCGAAAGCGAGCGAGACGCAGAACTCCGTCTTGCCGCTGCCGAAATGCCCCGTCACCGCGATGATGCGCGGCCCCGCCGCCATCTGCTCCACAAAAGCGTCCATAGCGCCCTCCCCGAACAATAGCTTTGATTTAATTCTAGCTTTGCCCGCGAAAGCGCGTCAACAGGCAACTTGCCCTATGAACAATGCGGTTTCCCTGTCTTTTTTGTGCAAATGAGCCTCTTGACGAAAACACGCTTTAACGCGTAAAATTAAGCTACAACTTAGAAAGACTGTGACGAAGACGGTCGGAAACGGTTTTGCCGACAGAGATCCGGCGGATGCTGAGAGCCGGAGCAAGGCCTTTTCCAGGGACCCATCACTTCCGAGTCGGGAGTCTGAGCGGCTTTGCCGGGTAAGGCTCTCCGTGAGGGCTGCGTGAAGGCCAAGGACTTGTTGGAGTCCGCAGAGCGGCGCGAAAGCGCAATTTGAGTGGTACCGCGGGTGTTTTGACGCTCGTCTCAAAGATTTGGCTTTGAGACGGGCGTTTTCCATTTTTTGAAGGAGGAGTTTTCCATGGTAAGCACGACCACCGGCGCGCTGAAGGAGGTCGCGGAGCGCATTCGTGAGCTCCGTATCCTCAGCGGCTACACCGAGCAGGAGATGGCACGGTACACCGGCGTCAGTCTGGACGACTATCTGGTCTATGAGGCTGGTGAAACGGACCTTCCCTTCACCTTCATCCACAAGTGCGCGCTGACCTTCGGCGTCGAGATCATGGAGCTGATGGAGGGCGATACCCCGCGCCTGACCGGCTATTCCGTCACGCGCCGCGGCACCGGCCCCGTCACCGCGCAGGAGCCTGGCATTGAGATCCGCGCCATCGCGCCGCTGTTTAAAAACCGCAAGGCGGAGCCGTACTGGTGCCGCTATGTCTACTCCGAAGCGGAGCAGAACCGCCCGATCCAGCAGGTCCGGCACGAGGGGCAGGAATTCGACCTCATCATTGAGGGGCACATGAAGATCAAGATCGGCGAGCACACCGAGACGCTCGGCCCCGGCGACAGCATCTTCTACAACTCCTCCACGCCCCACGGCATTCTTGCCGTCGGCGGAACGGACTGCACCTTCCTCGCCGTCATCCTCGCCGAGGAGGAGGTGCAGTGGGAGCACGGCCACATCGTCCAGACGGGCGAGGACGCGGAGAAGAAGGCGGTCTCCCCGCTCAAGCCCGCGCCGGTCTACATGCGCGACTTCGTCTCCGCGACCGAGGACGAAACCGGCTATCCCCTCTCCGTCGAATTTCACAATACCGAACGCTTCAACTTCGCGTTCGACGTGGTTGACGCCATCGCGGAAAAGGAACCGAACCGTCTGGCAATGGTTCACCTCGACCGCGAGAAGAACGAGCGCCGATTCACCTTTGAGCAGATGAAGAAGATGAGCGCGCGCGCCGCGAACTATTTCCGCGCGCTCGGCATCCGCAGGGGCGATCGCGTGATGCTGGTCATGCGCCGCAACTGGGAGTTCTGGCCGGTGATCGTGGGACTGCACAAGCTCGGCGCGATCGCCATTCCCGCCACGGATCAGCTGGTGGAGAAGGACTTTGAGTACCGCTTCCAGACCGCCGGCGTCTCCGCCATCGTCTGCTCCGCCTACGGAGGCAGCGCCGCGGAGGCGGAAAAGGCCATGGCGCGCTGCCCGACCGTGAAGCTCAAGGTCATCAGCGGCGGAGAGCGCGAGGGCTGGCACAGCTTCGACGACGAGTACGAGATGTACTCCAGCCGCTTCCACCGCTCGGAGGAGAGCATTCAGGGCGACGACACGATGCTCATGCTCTTCTCCTCCGGCACGTCGGGCTATCCCAAGGCGGTCGAGCACAGCTGCAAGTACCCGCTCGGGCATTATGTGACGGCGCGCTACTGGCACTGCGTCGATCCCGACGGCATCCACCTGACGATCTCGGACACCGGCTGGGGCAAGGCGCTGTGGGGCAAGCTGTACGGTCAGTGGATGAACGGCTGCGCCACCTTTGTCTACGACTTCGACCGCTTCAACGCGGAGGATATCCTGCCGCTGTTCGCCAAATATCAGATCACGACCTTCTGCGCGCCGCCGACGATGTACCGCTTCTTCATCAAGGAGGACCTGAGCCGGTACGACCTCTCCTCGATCAAGCACGCGACGATCGCGGGCGAGGCGATGAACCCGGAGGTCTTCGAGCAGTTCAAGAAGATCACAGGGCTTTCGATCATGGAGGGCTTCGGTCAGACCGAGACGACGCTGGTGATCGGCAACTTCGTCGGCTCCACGCCGAAGCCCGGCTCGATGGGCAAGCCGAACCCGATGTACTCCGTCGAGCTGATGGGACCCGACGGCGAAAAGGTCAGCACCGGCGACACCGGCGAGATCGTGCTCTACACCGGCGCGGGCGACCCCTGCGGCCTCTTCAAGGGCTACTACGACGCGCCGGAGGCGACCGCGGAGCACTGGCACGACGACTGGTATCACACCGGCGACCTCGCGTGGCAGGATGAGGACGGCTACTTCTGGTACGTTGGCCGCGCGGACGACGTGATCAAGTCCTCCGGCTACCGCATCGGGCCGTTTGAGATCGAGAGCGTCATCATGGAGCTGCCCTACGTCCTCGAGTGCGGCGTCTGCGCCGCGCCGGACGAGATTCGCGGACAGGTGGTCAAGGCGTGCATCACGCTCACCCGCGGCACCGAGGGGACCGACGAGCTCAAAAAGGATATCCAGGACTACGTCAAGAAGCGCACGGCGCCGTACAAGTATCCGCGCATCGTCGAATTCCGCGACGAGCTGCCCAAGACCATCAGCGGCAAGATCATCCGAAGCAAGCTGTAAGGACCGAAGATTATTTTAATATAGGAGTGAAAAGCCAATGAACAGACGATTCCGGCTTTCGTTCAACGCCGACAAGTGCAAGGGCTGCGAGCTTTGCGTCAACGCGTGTCCGAAGCATATTCTCGCCATGGATACGGCGGTGAACGCGAAGGGCTACCACCCCGCCTGCTGCACGGACGAGACGCAGTGCGTCGGCTGCACGAGCTGCGCGCTGATGTGCCCCGACTGCTGCATCACCATCTATGAGCTGGAGGAGGGCGAAGCATGAGCAAGATTTTGATGAAGGGCAACGAGGCGTTCGGCGAGGCGGCGATCCGCGCGGGCGTGAAGTGCTATTTCGGCTATCCGATCACCCCGCAGAACGAGGTGCCCGAGTACATGAGCCACGAGCTGCCCAAGGCGGGCGGCGCCTTCCTGCAGGCGGAGAGCGAGCTTGCCGCGGTCAACATGGCGTTCGGCGCGGCGGCGTCCGGCGGGCGCGTGTTCATCTCCACCAGCTCGCCCGGCCTTGCGCTGATGCAGGAGGGGCTGGGCTTCATCTGCTCCACCGAGGTGCCGCTGGTGGCGCTGAACGTCTCCCGCGGCGGCCCCGGCGTCGGCGGCATCCAGCCCGGTCAGGCGGACTATCTGCAGGTCACGCGCGGCGGCTACAACGGCGACGCGAAGATTCCCGTCTTTGCCCCCGCCGGCATTCAGGAGTGCGTCGACCTCATCTATGAGTGCTTCGACATCGCGGAGAAGTACCGCAACCCCGTGATGATCCTCGCGGACGCCATGATGGGCCAGATGATGGAGCCGGTCGAGCTGCCGCCCAAAAAGGAGATCACGCCCGTCGCCGACATCCCCAGGGTCAAGCCCTGGGCGATCACCGGCACCGGACAGCATGAAGGGCGCAACGTGATCTATTCGCTCCGCATGCAGCCGGACGTGCTCGAGGCGCACGTCGAGAAGATGTTCGAGAAGTACGCGCGCGCGGAAAAGGAGCTGGTGCGCTACAACACCGTCGGGCTGGAGGACGCCGAGGTCGTGTTCGTGGCGTTCGGCACCATGTCCCGCCTGTGCGCGGAGACGATGGAGCTCATGGCGGAGCGCGGCGTCAAGGCCGGACTGATCCGCCCCATCAGCCTCTGGCCCTTCCCGGAGAAGGCGTTTGACGAGATCGGACCCAAAACGAAGCTCGTGATCTCCACGGAGCTCTCCATGGGGCAGATGCTCTCCGATGTCAAGGTCGCGGCAAGGAACCGCTGGCCTGTAAAGCTTATCCACCGTACAGGAGGCATTGTTCCTTCGTCCATTGAAATTGCCGACCGGGCAATGAAGCTTTTGGAGGAGGTGAAGGCATGAAGACCGTTTTCAAGCCCACCGAGGGGATGCTGCCCGTTGATACGAGCTACTGCCCCGGCTGCTCCCACGGCATCGCGCACCGCCTGATCATGGAGTGTCTCGAGGAGCGCGGCGATCTTGGCCGCGCCATCGGCGTGGTGCCCATCGGCTGTGCCATCAACGCCCACCACTTTATGAACGTCGACATGTGCGAGTCCACCCACGGGCGCGCGCCCGCCATTGCCTCCGGCATTCGCCGCGTGCACCCGGACAAGGTCGTGTTCACCTATCAGGGCGACGGCGACCTGGCCTCCATCGGCGCGGGCGAGATTGTCCACGCGGCGCACCGCGGCGAGAAGTTCACCACATTTTTCATCAACAACGCGATCTACGGCATGACGGGCGGCCAGATGGCGCCGACCACGCTCATCGGGCAGAAGGCGACCACCGCCGTGGACGGGCGCACCGTGGAGCAGGCTGGTATGCCGCTGCGCGTGTGCGAGCTGCTCGCCACCATCGACTGCGCCGTATTTGTCGAGCGCGTCATGCTCAACAACCCCGCCAACGTCCGCAAGGCGAAAAAGGCGATTATGACCGCTCTGGACGTGCAGGCGGCCGGCCTCGGCTTCAGCTTCGTCGAATTTCTCTCCGCCTGCCCCACCAACTGGGGCCTCGCTCCGGTCGACGCGCTCAAATGGGTCGAAAGCGACATGGCGGCATATTATCCCGTGAAGAATTTCAGGCGCCCGGAAGGCTTTTGAGGAGGGAGAACAAAGATGCTGAAGAAACTCTTTTTTGCCGGCAGCGGCGGACAGGGCGCGCTTGCCATCGGACAGCTGATCGCCAAGGCGTCCATGGAGGAGGGCAACGAGGTCACCTATCTCCCCTCCTACGGTCCCGAAATGCGCGGCGGCACCGCCAACGCGACGGTCGTGATCTCCGACAGGCCCATCAGCTGCCCGCTGATCAACGAGTGCGACGTGCTGGTCGTGATGAACCTTCCGAGCCTCACCCGCTTCGAGCCGATGGTCAAGCCCGGCGGCCTTCTCTTCATGAACAGCTCGCTCATTCCCGAAAAGGCGTCGCGCGGCGACATCAGGGTGATCGAGGTGCCAGCCAACGAGGAGGCGCAGAAGCTCGGCATCGACCGCGCCGCGAATATGGTCATGCTCGGCGCGATTCTCAAGGAGACCGGCATCGTCCGGTTTGAGACGGTCTACAACGAGCTGGAGCACATGTTCTCCGGCCGCAAGGCGAAGTTTCTGGAGCCGAACCGCAAGGCGGTCGATCTGTATTTATAAGGAGGATGCTATGTTGAACATTCGCGTAGAAAAAACGGCCGCGCCGAAGCAGAAGCCCGATATGTCGAAGGTCTCCTTCGGCACGACCTTCACCGATCATATGTTCCTCATGGACTACAGCTCCGCCGAGGGCTGGCACGACGCGCGCATCGTACCCTACGGACCGCTCCCCATCGAGCCGAGCGCCGCGGTGCTCAACTACGCCATGAACGTGTTTGAGGGGCTCAAGGCGTATCGCACGGCGGAAAACAAGATTCAGCTCTTCCGCCCGGACTGCAACATCGAGCGCATGAACAACTCCGCCGACCGCCTGAGCCTCCCCCGCGTCGACCCGGACGACGCGCTGCAGGCAATCAAGACGCTGGTAGAGCTGGACAGGGACTGGGTCCCGTCCGGCGATGGCGAATCGCTCTACATCCGCCCGATCGTCATGTCGGTGGAGCCGGACGTTTCGCTCCACTGCACGGACCGCTGCCTGTTCGTCGTCATCCTCTCCCCGGTGGGCTGCTACTACAAGACCGGGCTCAAGCCTGTGAGCATCGCCATCGAGACCGAGGACGCGCGCACGGTGCGCGGCGGCACGGGCTTTGCCAAGTGCGGCGGCAACTACGCCGCGGCGCAGCGCGCCGGCATGCGCGCCGAGGCGAAGGGCATCTCCCAGGTGCTCTGGCTGGACGGCGCGAGCAAGCAGTACATTGAGGAAGTCGGCAGCATGAACGTCATGTTCAAGATCAACGGCGAGGTCGTGACCCCGACGCTGGAGACCGGCACGGTGCTCCCCGGCGTGACGCGCCGCTCCATCCTTCAGCTCCTGCGCGACGAGCGGCAGCCGGTCACCGAGCGCCTGTTCTCCGTCGACGAGTTCGTCAGGGCGGCGCAGTCCGGCGCCATCGAGGAGGCGTGGGGCTGCGGCACGGCGGCGGTCGTCTCCCCCATCGGAAAGCTGATCTATCAGGACAGGGAATACACCATCGGCGACGGCAGCATCGGTCCCCTGACGCAAAAGCTCTACGACGAGCTGACCGGCATCCAGTGGGGCAAGCTGCCCGACCCGCACGGCTGGATCGTCCCGGTGTGCTGAGGCACGCTTCCGACAAAAACGCCGTTCAAAAGCGCTGCATTCCTCTATGGAGGAAACGCCTGAAAAGTCCATCGAAAGCACCCGAACGATAAAAAATATATCTGCCTCCCCCGTCGTATGTTTCTATTCCCCGTGGAAAGAATAGAGGCATCGACGTGCGGGAGGCAGATGCTTTGATGCTTGGAAAAGTTGAAATATGCGGGGTAAATACCTCAAAGCTCCCGGTTTTATCCTCAGCGGAGATGGAAGAGCTCTTTCGCCGCGCGAAGGCTGGGGACGAGGCGTCCCGCGAAACGCTGGTCGAGGGGAACCTCCGCCTTGTCCTGTCGGTCATCCAGCGCTTTGCCGGGCGCGGCGAGAACGCGGACGACCTCTTTCAGGTGGGCTGCGTGGGGCTCATCAAGGCGATCGACAATTTTGACGTCGGTCAGAACGTCCGCTTTTCGACCTACGGCGTCCCGATGATCATCGGCGAAATTCGGCGCTATCTGCGCGACAACAGCGCCGTCCGCGTCAGCCGCAGCACACGGGACACGGCGTATCGCGTCCTGCAGGCGCGTGAAAAGCTCCAGCGCGAGCAGCAGCGCGAGCCGACGGTCGAGCAGATCGCGCGCGAGCTGGACATTCCCCGCGAGGAGGTGGTCTTCGCCATGGACGCGGTCGTCGATCCGGTTTCTCTCTCCGAACCGGTCTACTCCGACAGCGGCGACACGGTGACCGTGATGGATCAGGTGCGCGACACGAAGAACACAGACGAGGACTGGCTGGAGCACATCGCGCTCAAGGAGGCGATGGCGCGCCTGACGCCGCGGGAACGCCGCATCCTCGCGCTGCGCTTTTCCGACGGAAAGACGCAGATGGAGGTATCAAACGAGATCGGTATCTCGCAGGCGCAGGTCTCGCGCCTCGAAAAGAACGCGATCAAGGCGATCAAAAAGCAGATTTAATACTGAAATTTATTAAAACGATTGAAAATCGTTTTATAGCCGCGTAGCGGCGTTAAATTTCGCATGAGACGTGTTTTGCGCCTTTGGCGCAAAACCAGC
>CAMVAV010000037.1 GCA_947165595.1 uncultured Clostridia bacterium
GCGTGGAGTTGCCGTCCGCCTTCTGCGTCGCGTTGTCGGCAATCTGCCGCGTGTCCGCCGTCGGCTGCTGCGGCTGCGTGGGCGTCGTCGGCTGCGTGGGGGTGTTCTGCGTCGTGCCGTCGTTGGCGTCCGCCGTGCCGCTCGCGAGCTCCTGCCCGTCGGAGGAAAGCGTCGTCGAATTACCGCTGGACTTGATCTCGACGCCCTTTGAGGTGTCAACGTCCTCGAACCCGACGCTTTGCGTCGTGCCGGAGACGGTGACGTCCGCTGTGCCGCCACTTGTTTTGACGTTCGCGCCGTTTGCGGTCGGCGTGATTGCTACCTCACCCGCGCTCGTCGTGACCGTTGTGCCGAAGAGGTCGCCGCGTGTCGTGTCGGACGCGACGGCAAGCGTGCCCTCCGTGCCGTTCGTGATAGCGGTGACGCTGCCGTCCGGGTTCACCGTCACCTCGCTCACGCCGCCGGTGATGAGCGCAGTGGTATCCTCCGTCTGGATACTGGCGTTCGTGCCGCCGATATTGCGGATGCGTATGGTTTCGCCACTTGCCGCGGGGACAAGGATCGTCAGCATGTCGCTGCCGTATTCCTGCTCCGCGTCGACGGCGAGGTCGCCCGTGACCGTGCCGTTCTGAATGGTCGCGGTCTTGCCCCCGACGACGATCTGCACGCCGCCGTCCGCGACGACGACCGCGTGCGCCGCGGGAACGTCGGGATAGGTCAGCTTGGGGTCATAGAGATACTTTGCCCGTGTGCAGGGTCTCACGAAAATATCGCCCCCGTAATGGAGGAACGAAGCTTTCCCGTCCTTTTGAACGTAGATGTATCGCGTTTCCTCGGGCTTGTTGGGGTCGTAGACGCTCACCTTGTATTTGCCGGAATCCTCCTCGACCTTGAAGGCAAGCACCGCGTGCGCGTACCAGACGGCTTTCGCGCCCGGCTCCTCCTGAAAGGCGAAATAGACCACGACGGGGCTTTCCGGGTCGGAGCGCAGAAACTCGACCATTTCAAGCGCGCTGGACTCGCTGCTCGGATAATTGCTTCGGTTGAGATTCGTATACCGCTTTGCCCCAAATACCTGGCTGATCTGGTAAAACGCGAGGAACCGCGCAAGCTCCGGGTTGTTCAGGGGTTCCTTGAGCTCGTAGGCGGTCGCCGCAGCACCGGCCTGCGCCATCCCGATCTTCCCCTCAAAGAGGAGACCGCTCACGGCGGACATGCCGGCGCACGCGCCCTCCCACTTCTGGCTGAGCATGATATTGAGCGCGGCGCGCTGGTTGGCGTCGCGTCCCGCCATCATCGCTTCATACGCCGTCTCGTCAAGCAGGATGCCGTTCGTGCCGTTGGCGAACGTCTTGCCGCGGAATATCTTCGGCATCACGGGGCCCTGCAGCATATAGAAAAAGGCATCGGCTCTGTTCTTGAAGCTGAAGTTGTCGCGCCCCATGGTATACTCCCGCTTCTCCGGCGCGGGCGCGCCGTCAACGATCTTGAACCACCACCCGTGCGCGAGATCGTTCGGCCTGTCCGGAAAGTCCCTCAGATGCGCGTCATATGTGACGCCGTCGGTGTCCAGACCGATCCACATTTCATAGGGATGATTGTATATTTGCGTCGTACCCGATGTGACGGTCATCTCGTTTATGACGGATTCCGCCCCGACCGCGTTGGTCAGATGCCACTTGATACCGTTCTTGGTAGAGGGGTTTTGATTGAGCGTCTCGGGCAGGCGGGGATCGCCGCGCGGCGCGTCCAGCACCTCAATGTCATAAGTCACATGACCGGACATGTTTTCCTTGTACCGATCGACCCGTTCCTTTATTACTCCTTCGGGTGGATAATACTTCGCATAGTATTCTATAAGCTGAGGCTCCTGCAGACGCTTAAAATCCAGCGTCGCCTTTAAGGTCGTGAGATTCAGCATAAGGTCGACCTGAATATCATACAGCTCGAACAGACGTCCTCCGTTATCTGAATAGTTGGATCGCATATAGATCACCTCGTCCGCCGCCTTCGCGGGCGGGGGCGCAATGCCGAGCAGTATTACGAGGCTCAGGAGCGATGCGAGAAAACGTTTTGTCTTTTTCATGTTCGGTCTCCTCCTGACGGTAAGATTTGGAACCACAATAAAACCATTATAGACTGTTTTTTTACGTCTGAACATTCACTATGTTACAAAAAAGTGGTACTATATTACGATTTTTTGTTGTTATGTCTACTTGCGGCGAAAAAAATGCGCGGCATGCAGCCGCGCACGAAAAACATAAGCTCCGATTGCTGCGACACAATCACTTTTCTGCACACACTCAACTTTTTCGATCCAAAGCACGCGAAAAAGCAAAGAAAAACCTCGGAATCAAAACGATTCCGAGGCAAATCCTGGCAGCGGGTGAAGGATTCGAACCCTCACAAACGGAGTCAGAGTCCGGTGTGCTACCATTACACAAACCCGCTATCTGTTCTGCTAGCGAACATTTACATTATACAGACGCCGACGGATTTGTCAATAGTTTTTTTGCAATTTGCGAAATTTTTCTTTTTCGCGCTCACATCCAGATCGCAAAGATGCGCAAAAACGGCTCCGCCAGGCGGCGGTACCACTTGCGCGCGTTCCACTCCTCCGGCGTGAGCAAATGGCTCTTCTCCGCCACCTCGTCCATGTCCTCCAGCAGCTCCTCGATCGCGCCGCAGCCGTAGAGCGCGACGGCATCCTCGTAATGCAGCTCAAAGCTGCGGTAGTCCATGTTTACCGAACCGACGACAGCGATCTCACGGTCGACCATGATGCTCTTGCTGTGGAGAAATCCTGGTGTGTAGAGATATACCTTTACACCGTGCTCCATCAGCTCGCCAAAGTAGGATTCCGCGACAGAAAAAGCAAAGCGCTTGTCCGGAACGCCCGGCATCATCAGCCGCACGTCCACGCCGCCGTCCCCCGCGATGCAAAGCGCGCGCATCACGCTCTCGTCGGGTACGAAGTACGGCGTTGTAATATAAAGGAAGCGCCGCGCGTTCGAAATGAGCTGGAGATACACGTCCTCCGCCGGATTGTCCGGATTGTTGTGCGGTCCGTCGCTGAACGGCTGGCACCAGCCCTCCGCGCGCACGTCCGCGTGCGGCCGGTAGTAATCCCGTTCGTGATGCAAGGCGCCGCCGAGAAACGCAAGCGTCTCGAGAAAGCATGCGGTCAGCCCCCAGGCGCCCTGCCCGTTCAGGCGAATGCCGGAGTCCTTCCAGTAGCCGAAGCGCGTGATGAGGTTCGCGTACTCGTCGGCGATATTCACGCCTCCGGTGAATGCCGTGTCCCCGTCGATGCAGGCGATCTTTCGGTGGTCGCGGTAGTTGAAGTAGAGCCGGTTGACGTAGCGGTGCACCGGATTGAAAACGTACACCTCCACGCCCGCGCCGCGCAGCAGCTCGATCGTCTCCTCATGAAAGCGCTTGATGTTGCCAAAGTCGTCGAAGATAATCTTGACCTCGACGCCGGCGCGCGCCTTGGCGCAGAGCACCTCGCACAGGCGGTCCCAGTACTTTCCCTCGGCGAGGATGAAGTATTCGAGAAAGATAAACCGCTCCGCCTGCTCGCAGCACGCGAGAAGGTCCTCCAGCAGCAGCTTCCCCTCCGGGAAATAGGCGACCCTTGTATCCCGATAAACGGGAAAGCCGCGGCGGCGCAGGCTGTTCATCACACGCGCCCAGCCCGGCGCGGCGCGCGCGAGCTTGTCGGCGTTCATGGAGTCGCGCGAGCGGATGCTCTCCGGCTCCTCCACACGCGGCGGAACGATGCGGCTCAGACGTCTGCGCTGCGCGTCTCCGCTCCAGAGGAGGTAGAGGATCAGCCCGACGACGGGCGCCGTCAGCAGCAGGATGATCCACGTAAACTTATACATGGTGTCGCCGCGCCGGTTGTAGATCACCAGCACGGCGGCAAGCGCGGCGATTTGCAGCGCCGCGTAGACGATGGCGGCGCGCTGCTCCAGAAGGTAGGCGAGCAGCACCACAACGGCGATCTGCAGCAAGAGCAGCACCGCGACCAGCGCGATCCGCAGCGCCGCCGCGATGCGGCGCTCGCCGCGCTGCTGCAAGCCGTTGTTCCTCATGCTCGCCCTTCCCTCCCTTCGGGGCAATCCGCGCACAGCGATCCTGTGGTATTGCCTCAGTCGTTTCCGCTGCTCTCATGCAGAAGCTGCTGCTTGATGTCGTAGAGCTTCTGCGAAAGGTCGACCTTGTAGGTCTGCGGGTTCTCGAAGCGCTTGTACTCGTCCCAGAGCGTGTCCACCTGCTCCTTGCAGTACGCGCGGATCTCCTCGATGGACGGGCGCTGATAGACGAGCTTGCCGCCCTCATAGATGGGCACCAACAGCTCGCGCGCCTCAAAATCGTAGACCTCCTTGCGCCTCCACGTCGCCTCGGGGTCGAATATCTCGATCGTGCCGGAATCGTCCACCTTCTCGTCGTAGACGCAGAGGTAGTCCGCGATCGCCTTGCGCGTATCGCGTCCGATGAAGCGATAGAGCTTTTTAAAGTGCGGCGTTGTGATCTTGCCGATGTTCTCGCTGATCTTGATCTTGGGGATAACGTTGCCGTCCTTGTCCTCCACCGCGACCAGCTTGTAGACGCCGCCGAACACCGGCTCGCTCTTTGCGGTGATCAGCCGCTCGCCCACGCCGAAGGCGTCGATCTTCGCGTCCTGGATCCACAGGTCGCGGATCAGATACTCGTCCAGCGAGTTGGACACCGTGATCGTGCAGGTCTCCCACCCCGCCTCGTCAAGCATCCTGCGCGCCTCGCGCGTGAGGTAGGCGATATCGCCGGAATCGAGGCGGATGCCGCATTTCCTGATGCCCTTGGGCTTGAGCACCTCGTTAAATACGCGGATGGCGTTCGGAATTCCGGATTTGAGCGTGTTGTAGGTATCGACGAGCAGCACGGCGTTCGTCGGGTACAGCTCGCAGTAGGTCTTAAAGGCGTCATACTCGCTGTCGAACATCTGCACCCAGGCGTGCGCCATGGTGCCGAGCGCCGGCGTGCCGTAGAGCTGATCGGAGATCGTGCAGGCAGTGCCGATGCAGCCGGCGATGTATGCGGCGCGCGCGCCGTCGATCGCGGCGGAGCTGCCCTGCGCGCGGCGGGAGCCGAACTCCATCACGCCCCTGCCCTTCGCGGCGCGGACGATGCGGTTCGCCTTGGTCGCGATCAGGCTCTGATGGTTGATCGTCAGCAGCGTGAACGTCTCCAGCAGCTGCGCCTCGATGGCGCGGGCGCGGACGACGACCATCGGCTCGCGCGGGAAGATGGGCGTGCCCTCCGGGACCGCCCAGATGTCGCCGGTAAACCGAAAGTCGCGGAGATAGTCGAGAAATCTCTCGCTGAACAGCTTGCGGGAGCGCAGATACTCGATATCCTCGTCGGTAAAATGCAGGTCCTCGATGTATTCGATCAACTGCTCCAGGCCCGCGGCGATGGCGAAGCCTCCCTTGTCCGGCACCGTGCGGAAAAACGCGTCGAAATACGTGATCCGGTCGGCATAGCCGCTTTCAAAGTAACCGTTGGCCATGGTCAGCTCGTAAAAATCGCAGAGCATGGTCATGTTCAGCTTTCGGTCCGTTCTCATGGTGTCGCGCCTCACTTTTTATTCCGGCAGCGGTCCGACCGCGCCTGTAATCTTCTCTATTATAGAGGCTGCGGCAGGATAAAGCAAGCACTTTCGTTCTTTTTCCCGCTTGACTTCCGGTGCGATCTCCCATATCATAGAAAAGCTATGAAAAGCTATGAAAAGCTATAAATATTCTGTCCAAAAGGGGTGGGTATCATGTCCTTCGCCATCGTGACCGACACCTCCGCAAATCTGCCGAGCGAGCTGCTCAAGCGCTACTCGCTGACGGTCGTTCCCTTTTCCTTTTTCATCAACGGCTCCGAGCATGTCGATCTGGACGCGGAGCACTTCGACGCCGCCAATTTCTTCGACGCGATGCGCTCCGGCGTCAAGGTGACGACCTCTCAGATCCCGCCGCAGCGCTACACAGACTGCTTCGAGCCGATGCTCCGCGACGGGCAGGACATTTTATACGTCAGCATGTCCTCGGGCATCAGCGGCTCGTTCAACTCCTCCGAGATGGCGGCGCGGGAGCTGCGGGAGAAGTACCCCGAGCGCACGCTGCGCTGCGTCGACACCTGCGGTGCGTCGCTCGGCGAGGGCCTGCAGGTGCTGCGCGCCTGCGCGCTGCGCGAAGAGGGCAAGAGCGTCGACGAGACGGCGGACGCCCTGGAGAACGAGCGCAGGCGCATGTGCCAGGTCTTCACGGTCGGCGATCTCAAATACCTGCGCGCGACGGGGCGGCTCTCAGGCGTCGCGACCATCGTGGGCACGATGCTGAGCATCAAACCCATATTAAAGGGCAACGAGCTGGGACAGATCGTGCTCTCGGGCAAGGTCCGCGGCAGGCGGCAGGTCATTGAGGAGCTTGCCGCGCGCTACGCCGCGGACGTCCGCTCCCCCGAGACGCAGACCGTCGGCGTCGCCCACTGCGACTGCCGCGACGACGCGGACATGCTCATCAAGCTCATCCGCCAGAGCAAGCCTCCGAAGGATATCCTGCTCGTCGACTATGAACCGGTCACCGGCTCCCACCTGGGTCCGAACTCGCTGGCGCTCTTCTTCTGGAGCGACGACACGGTGCGCTCGCGCTGACGTCGGGGCAAAAAACTTCAAAATCCGCCAAAAAACTTCTTGACAAGCCGCGGCTTCGCCGTTATACTTGTAAAGCCGCTTTGAATGGGTCAAAAGCGCCGGAGAGCAAAAACCGGTCTGCCGGCCACCCCCGAGAGCGAGTCCGTAATAAAGGAAAGAGGTGCAACACATGCAGGCTATCATCGTTACCGGCGGTAAGCAGTACAGCGTCGCGGAGGGCGACACGCTGTTTATCGAGAAGCTGCCCCAGGAGGCGGGTGACGACGTTAAGTTCGACGAGGTTCTCGCCATCGTCGACGGGGAGAACACCAAGTTCGGCGCTCCCACCGTCGCGGGCGCGAGCGTCTCCGCGAAGGTCGTCAAGAACGGTAAGGGCAAGAAGATCCGCGTCTTCAAGTATCTCCCCAAGAAGGGCTACCGCAAACGCCAGGGTCATCGCCAGCCCTACACCAAGGTCGAGATCGGCAAGATCAGCGTCTGATGACGACGGTCAAGTTCTTCACCGAGGGCAAGCGCATCACGGGCTTTGACGTTTCGGGGCACAGCGGCTACGCCGAGGAGGGCGCGGACATTGTCTGCGCCGCCATCACCAGCGCCGTGCGCCTGACGGAAGCCACGATCAACGATGTGCTCGGTCTCGCCGCCGCCGTCAAGGCGCGCGAAAAGTCCGGCTCCGTCTCCCTGCGGCTCCCCGGCGGTCTCTCCGACCGGGACGAGCACGCGGTCCAGGGTCTTCTCTCGGGCCTGATGCTCTATTTTTCGGAGCTGCACGACGAATACCCGGACAACATCGAGGTCATGGAGGGCTGATCTCCCCTCCCTATTCTACAGAAAGGATGGCACCTATCATGCTGAACATCGGTCTTCAGTTCTTCGCTCATAAAAAAGGTATGGGCTCGACCAAGAACGGCCGCGACTCCAAGTCCAAGCGTCTGGGCGTGAAGCGCGCCGACGGTCAGTACGTCCTCGCGGGCAACATTCTCGTCCGCCAGCGCGGCACGCGCATCCATCCCGGCACGAACGTCGGCATCGGCTCCGACGACACGCTCTACGCCAAGGAGAGCGGCGTGCTCCGTTTCGAGCGTCTCGGCAAGGATCGCAAGCAGGCTTGCGTCTACCCCGCCGAGGAGTAAGACGATCCAATCAAAATCCCCGCGGCTTACCGCCGCGGGGATTATTTTAATATCCGAATCCGGTTTTCTGCAGCAGCTCATGGAGCAGGCGCGGGCTGTCGGCGCAGTCCTTGACGCTCCTTCCGAGCAGCGCCGAGGCGTCCGCCGCGGTCACAGTCTTCTCCAGCGCCTCGCCGTCCGAGGTATAGGCGAAGCTCACCTCGTCCAGGTTGCCGACCGTCGCGAGCAGGACGCAGGCGGCCGCGTCCATCCGGTTTTCAAACCAGCCCCGTCGGTCCGCCGGAAGGTCCGTTTGCAGCCGGATCGTCCAGCGGTACGGCGTTTGCGACGTTTGCAGTTCGTTTTCGTAGGGTCCGAACTCGCCGGAGAGATTGAGCGCGTTCGCCGTCCGCCCGTTGGCGGGCATGTCGCCGACATAGTCGTGCCGCGTCTCATAGACGTTCGCCGCCAGCGTGGAGATGTTCACGCCGTCGTCCCAGAAGACGCGTTCCGCCGTGCGCACCTGCCGGATCGGCTCGGAAGCGGTGTATTCCGCGCGCGCCTCGCCGCCGTGCAGAAAGCTCGCCAGCACGCACCTGGTGCGCAGCGTCACGACGCCGTCGTTTTCCTCGTACTCGATGCGCGAGACGACACGAATGCTGTCCACGCACATCAGCCGCGCCGAGAGGCGGTTCCCGTCGACCTGAATGTCGAAGGGAATGACGGTATTGCCTTCCTCCCCCACGACAAACAGCCGCGCGGCCAGAATAGCGAACGCCAGCAACAGCGCGCCCGAGAGGCTCCACAGCACCACCGCGCGGTTGTGCCGGCGGTTCTTCCTCAGATAGTCGATCTCCCGCGGTCTCCCCTCCTCCGCCGGCTCCGCCGACGGGGCGCGCATGGCGTCCAGCGCCGCGCGGCAGCCCTCGCAGCCCTCCACATGCCCGTCCACCAGCCGGTTCGTCGTCTCGCTCGTCAGCCCGTCCACATAGGACGGCAGCAGGTCGCGCACGACCTCGCACGGAAGCTCATTCATGCTCGTCCACTTCCTTTCTCAGCAGTTCCTTTCCCCGGTAGAACGTGACGCGCGCCCAGTTCTCGGTCTTGCCCTGCACCTCGCCGATCTCGCGGAAGGAAAGGTTTCCGAACACACGCAGGTACAGAACCTCGCGATACGGCTCGCGCAGGCCGTGCAGCCGCTTGAACAGCTCCAGGCGCTCCTCCGCCTCCAGCGCGTCGTTCTCCGCGGAATCCGTGCTCAGCTCCTGCTCCCCGATCTCCTCGAGCGCGGGATGAGCGCGGCGGTAGGTGCGCAGCGCGTTCTTCGCGATGGCACACAGCCACGTCGGCACGGCACAGCTCCCGTCGTACCGCTCGCTGGAGCGGATCGCCTGATAAAACGTCTCCTGCGTCAGCTCCTCGGCAAGCCCGGCGTCGCGCGTCAGCGACAGAAGATACCGGTACACCGTCTGCGCATATTGCCGATATACCTCGTCCATCGGCTGCACGCGCTCACCTCCCCCGTTGTGTGTTCTGTGCGGTTAATGCAGAACGGGACCCGTTCGTTACAGAAATCTCAAAAAAAGCAGAAAAAATTTTCTCTACATCAGAAGGCTCTCCATCCATGCCAGCGGCTCGCTGTGGCGCAGCATCCCCCGCCCGGTCACAAGCGCCGCCTCCGCGACGGTCTCCTCGACGCTGTCCCGGACGGAGCGTGCGAAGGCGCCGCCGTCGTTCGGCAGAAAAACGTCCAGCTCGTCCAGCTCCCCGAACGCCTTTTTGGAGATGTTGCACGACCCGACGGCGATCGTTTTCTCACTCAGAAACAGCTTTGCGTGCACCATGCGGTCCGACAGGTACAGCGTGATCCCCTCGCGGCCGCAAAGGGCGCACAGCGTGCGCTTGTTGCTCGCGTCGGTGAAGTTCGCCCGCGCCGGCAGCAGCAGCCGCACCCGCACGCCGCGCCCGGCGGCGCGCTTCAGGGCGGCGAGAAACCGCGCGTCCGGCGAGAAGTACGCCATCAGGATCGTCAGCTCCCGCTCCGCGCCGTCGATGAGGGCGAGCAGGCGGTCCCTGAGCTCGAAGCGGCGCACGGGGCGCTTGAGGTTGCAGGCGAAGATGCCGTCCGGCCCGGCGTACGGCCGCTCCCGATGGCGGCGAAACGCGCGCACCGTCTCCTCTCCGCGCAGCTCGACCATATAATCGCGGTAGCGGCGCCCCGCGCGGTCCGCGCCGTTTTCCTTGTCCTCGACGTTGATGCCGCCGAGGATCAGCACAGCGTCATCGAAGATGTAAAATTTGGAGTGGTCGCGCCGGTACTCCCCCGCCGAGACGGCGACGTTTGGGTGCTCGCGCAGGGCGCGGCAGAGGGCGCTCTCGCCGCCGGGGCGCTCCCGGAACAGAAGGTCGAGGTTGTAAAGAAGCTCCAGCCCCCAGACCGACACGCGCTCCCCGAAGGTCGGCTTTGGATGGAACAGCGAGCACTGGCCCTCCTCGGCATACTCGCACAGAATGCCGTAGCGGTCCTTGACAAGCTCGACATGCACGCCGCGCTCCGCCGCTCCCAGCAGTTCACGCGCGAGCCGGTTTCCGATCGCGTCGTCGCGCCAGATGAACATATTGATTTCGATGCGCCGCTCCGACGCACGGATGCGGCGGATGATCTCGGGAAACGCCTGCGCCCCGTCGACCAGCAGCCTCGGCTCCTCCATCGCGCAGCCTCCTTTCTTATCCTCTCTATTACAGCACCGCGCCGCGCAATACGCAACAAAAACTTTTCCGGCTCCGCCGGATCCGCCGCTTCCGGGCATTCTTCCTTGACGCGGCGCGGAAAAACGGGTAAAATAAAGAAGAAACGAACGAGAACCATCGGAGGTGGCCCATGGCAACAGCATTCATCGACACCGCCCGCATCAGCGTCCGGGCGGGAAAGGGCGGCAACGGCGCGGTCGCGTTCCACCGCGAGAAGTACGTCGCGGCGGGCGGCCCCGACGGCGGCGACGGCGGCGCGGGCGGCGACATCGTCCTGCAGGTCGACGACAATATGTCGACGCTGATGGACTTTCGCTACAAGCGCAAATACGTCGCCGAAAACGGCGTGGACGGGCAGGGCTCGCACAAGAACGGCAAGGGCGGCAAGCCGCTCGTCATCCGTGTCCCGCGCGGCACGCTGATCCGCGACGCCGAGACGAATGAGATCATACAGGACATGTCCGGCACGGAGCCGTTCGTCCTCTGCAAGGGCGGGCGCGGCGGCTGGGGCAACGCCCACTTCGCGACGCCCACGCGGCAGGTGCCGCGCTTTGCGAAGGCAGGTCTGGAGGGCGAGGCGCGCGACGTCGTGCTCGAACTCAAGCTGCTGGCGGACGTGGGGCTGATCGGCTTCCCGAACGTTGGGAAATCGACGCTGCTCTCCGTCGTCTCCAAGGCGCAGCCCAAGATCGCGAACTACCACTTCACCACGCTCTTCCCCAACCTCGGCGTCGTGTACGTCGACGAGGCGGCGAGCTTCGTCATGGCGGACATTCCCGGCATCATCGAGGGCGCGAGCGAGGGCGCGGGCCTCGGACACGACTTTCTGCGCCATGTCGACCGCTGCCGCCTGCTCGTCCATGTGGTGGACGTGTCGGGAAGCGAGGGGCGCGACCCGGTCGCGGATTTCGACGCGATCAACACCGAGCTTGCGCACTGGTCGCCGGAGCTTGCCCGCCGCCCGCAGCTCGTCGCGGCGAACAAGACCGACATCATGGAGGATGAGAGCAAGCTGGACGCGCTGCGAAAGCATGTAGAGCCGCTGGGCTTCCCCGTGTTTCCCCTTTCGGCGGCGAGCCACACCGGCACGCGCGAGCTGACGAAGGCGATCGCGGCAAAGCTGGCGGAGCTTCCGCCGGTGACGGTCTACGAGCCGACCTACGTGCCGCGCCCGCCCGTCGTGGGCGCGGACGAGCCGCTGGAGATCGAGGTCGAGGACGGCGTGTGGTACGTCGCGGGCAAGTGGCTGGAGCGCCTGATGGCGAACGTCAACTTCTCCGACTACGAAAGCCGCATGTTTTTCGACCGCACGCTGCGGGAAAACGGCGTATTCGCAAAGCTGGAGGAGCGCGGCATCCATGACGGCGACACCGTCGATCTCTACGGCTTGCAATTTGAGTACCAACGGTAGTATAATATGAATCAGAAAACGAAGGAGGATAACAAACTATGTCTGATAAGGAACTGAAGGCTCACGATCTGGCCATCGTCGTCGCTCAGAATCTTCACCCGGAGCTGAACAAGCAGCTCGATTCGAGCACGCTGGAATTCCTCTGCCAGCAAATTCTGGAGGATTATCAGTCCGCCTACGATTATTATATCGAGCACATCGAAGGCTGACGCGTCGATACGAATAACAGCGAAACAGGGCATTCCCCGCCGAAGCCGGCGAAGGACGCCCTGTTTTGTCTGTTTTTGCCGGATGATTACTCTTTCTTCCCGCGGAAGCTCATCTCCGGCTTCTTGATGCTGACGGTCGTGTTCGCCTCAACCGAGCTGGTCAAAAACGCGTTCGCGCCGACGACCACCCCGTCGCCGATCTCCGTCGCACCGCCGAGCAGCGTCGAGCCGGCGTAGATTGTCACGTTGTTGCCGACCTTGGGATGCCTGCGCTCGCCGGGGACGCTCTTCATGCCCGCTGGCGAGAAGGCGCCGAGCGTCACGCCCTGATACATCTGCACATTGTTGCCGATGATGGCGGTCTCGCCCACCACAATGCCGGTGCCGTGATCGATGAAGAAGAACTCGCCGATGGTCGCGCCGGGGTTGATGTCGATGCCCGTCTGCGAGTGCGCGTACTCCGACATGATGCGCGGGATCATCGGCACCTGCTGCACATAGAGCTCATGCGCGACGCGGTAGATGAAGATGGCGAAGAAGCCCGGGTAGGAGAGCATGACCTCCTCCATGTTGTGCGCCGCGGGGTCTCCGTCGAAGTTCGCCTGCAGATCCTTTTGCAGCATCCGCTGGATGGTCGGCAGCTTCGAGAGCAGCTCCGCGGTGATCTCCTCCGCGCGGGCGCGATTTTCCTCCGTCTCCTCCATCGTCAGCGCGATCTGCGCCGAGAGGTCGTCGAAGATGCGCTCCATCAGCAGCGCGCTGTACTGCTCCGGCGGCAGCTTCAGCAGATGCTTTTCCCCGTAATACACGGGAAAGAGCAGTTTTTGAAAGGCGCGGATGATCTCGATGATCGCCTGCCGGTTCGGCTGGCGCAGCGCGTCGCCGTACATCGGCAGCGCGGCGGTATTGTACTGTCCCGCCATCGTCAGGGCGGCGGCGCGGATGATCTCCCCGCGTTTTTTCTTGTCCATAATACCTCACTCCTATGACTGATGAAAAGCGAACGTCCTCGTTTCCAACAAATTATATGCCCGTTTTCGGGAACCACAGGGCATGATTATACTGTATCCCGGGCAAGATTGCAAGTGTCATTCTGCCCATTTATTCGCCTGCCAGACGCTCCAGCGCCGCGACGTCGTGCAGCGTGAAGCGCCCGCGCCGCGCCGTCAGCAGCCCCTCGCGCCCCAGCCTTCCCAGCTCCCGCGAGAGCGCGCTGCGGTTGACGCCCAGCTCCGCCGCCAGCATCTCGCGCGTGCCGGAGAGCGTAAAGCTGTCGCTCCCCCGCTCTTCTCGCTCGGAGAGCAGCAGCCGCGCCAGCCTCGCGCGGAGCGTCGGCGCGCGCAGCAGCTCCAGCCGCCGGTTCAAAGCCCAGTATTTATCCGACAGCTCGCCGAGCAGGTTCATCCGCACGCGCGCCTGCGCGTCGCGGCACTCCGGCGCGTCCTGCCGCATCAGCGCCGCGAGCGGAACGAACAGCACCTCCGTGTCCTCCGCCGCCACGACGTCCACCGGGCTTTCGCATCCGCGGGAAACGCTCAGCACATCGCCGAAGAGCGCCAGCGCCTCCTGCCGCGCCACGACGCGCAGCGTCCCGTCCGCGCCGTTGCGCTCCGCCCGCACGCAGCCGGACAGAACGATGCCCGCGCGCTCCGCCGGCTCGCCCCGCTTGAGGATGACGCTCCCCTTCCGATAATATGCGGTATGGCAGCCGAACGCGCGGCACAGCGCCGCGATCTCGCTCCGCGCGAGCCCCTCAAAAAGCGCCGTGCGCTCCAGCAGCGGCAGATACTTCTCCATTATTTCTCCTTTTGTTGCAAATGCAACAGATTTTTTGATTTGAGTATAGTACACTGCCCCTATCTTTTCAAGGAGGTCTTTTACCCATGAGTACCAAAGCCGCTGCCGCCGGCAGCACGGGCATGAACGTCAAAACCATCACCCGCACCGCGATCCTGATCGCGCTGCTCGTCGCGCTGCAGGCCGCCACGCGTCCGCTTGCCAACCAATTTGTCACCGGCTCCTGCGTCAACCTGGTCCTCGCCGTCGCCGCGATGCTCTGCGGGAGCCTGAGCGGGCTCATCGTCGCCGTGATCTCGCCGTTTTTCGCCTATCTGCTCGGCATTTCGCCGCAGATCTGGCTCGCGCCCGCCATCGCGCTGGGCAACGCCGCCTACGTGCTGATCATCGCCCTGCTGGGCAGCCGTATCTCCGGCGTCAAGGGCGGCGCGGCGGGCGTCGTCGCGGCGGCGGTCTGCAAGTTCGTCGTGCTGTACCTCGTCGTGGTCCGCCTGTTCATCCCGCTGGGCAACCTTCCCGCGAAGGTCGCCGCCCAGTTCTCCTGGCCGCAGCTCGTCACGGCGCTGATCGGCGGTTTTCTCGCGCTGGCGATCGTCCCGACGATCAAAAAGGCGCTCAAGGAAGCCTGATTCCCGCGCAGCACAACAGTTTAAACGATCCGAAGCTCTTCCACAAGGGCTCCGGATCGTTTTTTGAAATCAATGATTGACCAAAAGCTTTTTCATCGAGCGTTCCAGCCCCTCCACCGTCAGAGGATACATGTCCACCAGCTTTTGGATCACGCCGTAGCTCTGCCCCCAGTAGGGGCCCCAGTTGGCATCCTTCTCGGGGTTGAGCCAGACGAGGTGGTCGTACTGCGCCCGAAAGCGCTTGAGCCAGTCCAGGCCCGAGAGCGCCTCCTCCTGCGTGCCGCCGTAATACCAGCGCTTGCCGGTCAGCTCGTACATATCCATCAGCGCGTCACCCACGAGGATCACCTTGTAGTCTCCGCCGTAATTTCGCAGCAGCCACTCGGTCGGCACCGCCTGCGAGCGGTACATGCGCGGATCGGTGTAGACGGAGGAGTAGATGCAGTTGTGGAAGTAGTAGACGTGCAGCTCCTTGAACTGATTCGCCTTCTCCGCCGCCTGAAAGAGCATGGAGCAAAGGCGCGACCAATAGTCCATCGAGCCGCCCGAATCCATCAGCATCAGCAGCTTCACCGTGTTGCGCCGCGGGCGCTTGTACCGCACCTTGAGCGTGCCGGCGTTGTCGCAGGTCGCGCGGACGGTGCCGTCGACGTCGAATTCCGTCTTGTCGCCGAGCGTCTGGTCGGAATACTGCCGCAGCAGGCGAAACGCCATCTGAAACTGCCGGGTGTCAAGGATATTGTCTTTGCGAAAATCCCGGAACCGCCGCTCTCCCGCCACCTGGAACGCGCGCCGGTGCCGGCTCTGTCCGCCGACGCGGATGCCCTGCGGGGCGTAGCCGCTGTGGCCGAAGTTGGAAAAGCCGCCCGTGCCGATCCAGTAGGAGCCGCCGTTGTGCTCCTCGGTCTGCTCCTTCAGCCGCTCCTCAAACATCTTCAGGATCTCGTCGATGCTCTTCTCGTCGTAGCCCTGCGTTTGCAGAAAGGCGCGCAGATCGTCCAGGACCCGCTCGGGATGGTCGAGCCACTGCAGCAGCTCGTCGGGCAGCTCGTCCTCGAAGGGCACGCCGTCAAAGTATTCGAGAAAGACCTTGTCAAACTTGTCGTAGTCCGCCTCGGTCTTGACCAGCACCGCGCGGCAGAGCCGGTAAAAGCCCGTCAGGCTCGTGTGCTGCAGATCGAGCGACAGCGCCTCGAGCAGCGTCATCCACTCGTTCAGCGACACGCCGAAGCCGTGCGCGCGCAGCAGATAAAAAAAGCCGATAAACATCGTTCCCTCACCAATCCCGCGCCTCCCCGGCGCTCACAGAGCCGGTTTGCGCGCGCCGCGGTTTCCGTCCCGCGGCGAAGATTTTACAAAGCGGGAAATTGTTTTAAACTTTTGTAACAATATCTCCGTATGTTTCTTAACATGGAGCGTCTATCTTAATACTTGCAAGAGACAATGCTTCTTTTCATCCAATCTTCCTTTGGAAAAGCCGCCGCAAGGCGGCTTTTCCGCATTTTTAGACGCTCTGCCCCTTTATTCGCCCACGTCGCCGCGCAGCACCTTGCCGATGTTCCAGGTGTGCGCCGCCATCCGCGCCGCCTCGTCGCGCTGCTCGGACGTTTTGTAGGAAAACTGCGCGGTCTGCGCGCCGCAGTCGAGGCACATCGCGTACCAGCACCAGCCGTTCTCCTCCTCCAAGAGCCCCGCGCCACCGCAGTAGGGGCAGTCCTGAAGCGGGTTTTTCTCATAGATATCCATATCCGTATCCCTCCCGGAAGCGTTCATAATGCGACAATATATAGGGAAGCGCTGATTAAATCCCCGCGCACGTCTTGACGGCATCTTTTCCGTCTTGACTGCGCCAAAAATCCTTGAAATACGTTAGTATTCCTGCGGCTTTTTGGCTTGCAAGACGAAAAATCTGCTCGCCAATCCGCACACGTTGATTTAATCAGCGCTTCCATAGAATTGTACCATGAATTCCCGCACAGTCAAGGCTGCGTTTTTCCGCCCCTGCCGGAACGGCGGCGCGGCTTTTTGATTTTTGTGAATAATGCCGATATTTGCAAAATCACCGCGGGCTGTTATAATGCTTTTTAACGGTTTTCCCATTCAATTTGAAACAGAAGGAGCGGATTCAATGTATCGCTATCAGACGGAGCTGCTGCCGGTCAGCATGAAGTTTTTCTCGGACAAGGCCAACAAAGCGGACGCATCTGTGCTGGACGATCTGCTGAACAGACGCGCCGCCGAGGGCTGGGAGCTTGCCACCTACGACTATATGGCGACCGCCACGCAGATCAAGGGCGCGTTTATCGTCACCTTCCGCAGGGAAGTATAACGCCTTCCGCAGCAAAAGGATCCCCGGACTTGTGAAAAAGGAGGATGTCATTTGAAAGACCTGAAGCATCTGATCTGGTTCGAGAACCTCCTGCAAACGGCGAACAACGCGCTCGTCAAAGAGGCGAAGGAGGCGGGCGGCGTCTGCGTCGCCTACACCTGCGAGAACGTGCCGGAGCCGCTGATGAACCTGGACCGCGCGTTTTCGATCCGCCTGTTCGCGCCGAACACCGGGTCGCTGGACGTGGCAACCTACTACATGACCGCGTTTCTCTGCGAGACGAGCCGCGCCCTGCTGGAGCGCGCGATCGAGGGCGGCTTCAACTTTGCCGACTGCGTCGTCTCCCCGGACGGCTGCACGATGATCAACCGCTGCGTGGAAAACATGGAGCTGCTGCACACGATGGGCAGGGACAACGGCCGCTTCTTCCACGAGTATATGGAAATTCCGCTCAAGGCGGACGAAAACGGGCTGGCGCTCTACGTCCTGCAGTGCAAAAACCATGTGCTCGCACCGCTCAGGGAGCACTACGGCGTCGATATATCCGACGCGTCGATCCGCAGGGCGGCGGCGGAGCACAACCGCGTGTGCGAGCTGATCCGTGCCATCGGCGAATTTCGCAAGGAGGAAAACCCGCGCATCACGGGCTATGAGTTCCATGTGCTGACGCTCGCGACCTACGTCTGCCCCAAGCGTCTGGTGATCGACAGGCTCGCCGAAACGCTGGAGGAGCTCAAAGCGCGCGAGCCGGACAAAAAGCCGTGGCGCGCCCGCGTGGCGCTTGTCGGCTCCGAGATCGACGACAGCGGGCTTATCAAGCTCATAGAGGAAACCGGCGCCTACGTCTGCGCGGATCGCTTCTGCTTCGGCTCGCTGCCCGGGCGGGACCCGATCGCGCTCACCGAGGAAGAGGACGCCCTGACGCAGATCTGCCGCCAGTATATGTACCGCTGCCAGTGTCCGCGCATGATGAACATGGAGAAGGTCTACGGACGCAAGGAGTACGTCAGCAAAATCGCGCGGGAGTACCGCGCGGACGGCGTCATCTACGAGCAGGTCAAGTTCTGCGACCCGTGGGCGTACGAGCGCACGCTCGGCGCGTCCATGCTACGCGAGGATTACGGCTTCCCTGTCCTCTCGATCGACCGCCCGTACAACGCGGCGGCGTCGTCCGGACAGCTGCGCACGCGCGTGCAGGCGTTCGTGGAGAGCATTGAGATCAAAAGGCTCAAGAGAGGAGGAGCGGTATGATCCGGCAGGAGGATTGGAAGCGCCCCGGCGACCAACAGCTCGGCGTCCTGTTCGACGGCGGCAAAGTGCGCCGCCGCCGCGAATGGCGCGGCGTGCGCGACACGCTGTACGATTACGGGCGCTGGCTGTACATCATGTCCATCCTCGCGAAGTTCATCGTCAAGCCCCGCAACGTCAAGGCGATGTTCCGCTACCGCTGGATGGCGAATTACCTCGCCGTGCCGCACATGGTGGACAAATTCACGATGGGGCTGCGCGACGAGGCGCTGCGCATCGTCCACACGTCGATGGACTTTGTCGTGTTCGACGTGGCGAAGACGATGGACAACGTGTTCCGCGGCGACCGCAAAACAGGCAACGACGAGGCGTACTCCGCCAAATGCGTGCTGACAGACGAGAACGCGATGACCGCGTTCATGATGGGCTTCCCGACGGTGAAGGCGATCCTGCGCGAGGTGCCGACGATGTTCGTGGCGAACCTCCTGACGCAGAATTCGACGACGCACTATCTGGACGTGGCACAGCAGTTCGGCATTCCCGGCGACGTTTGCCCCATGCCGGAGGCGGAGGCGGGCATCTCCATCGAGGACGACTTCCCCGTGCTCGGCACCTGCGCGGTGCAGGTCAACACGACCTGCGACGGCTCGCTGATGTGCAACGGCATCATCGCCAAGCGGCTCGAGCGCGAGTACGGCATCCCGACGTTCCAGCTCGTCGCCCCCATGCGCCACCGGGAGGACGATGTGCAGGACTACGCCGCGCAGGACATCAGGGCGGCGATTGCGTTCATTGAGGAACACACGGGCGAAAAGTGGGACTGGGCAAACTATTTTGAATGCGCCAAACGCGTCAACGAGGCGACGCGCACGCGGCTTGCGTGGCTGGACATCAACGCCACGCCCTATCCGCAGTTCGTCGGCGCGCCGTTTTCGCTCTACAACGACACGAACTACATGGGCAACTGCGGCCGCTCCCCCGACTTCCCCCCGATCGACCGCAAGCTGCTCAAATATGCCGAACGGGGCTACGCCGCCAAGCGCATGATGGCGCCGGAGTACCGCCACCGCGCGATCATCTGGGGCGTGCAGCCGCAGTACTGCATCGACATGCTCAACTGGATGGTCCACTGCTGGGGCATCGTGCCGCTGACGGACATGCTCTCCCTCGTCAACACGAAGCTGATCGCCGAGGAGGACACGCCGGAGAACCGCGAGCAGGCGTATTACGACATGGCGTGGCTCAACGAGAACATGATCATGCGCAACCGCACCCACGGCGGATATAAGGTGCTCGTGGACGAGCTGTGGGACTTCTGCGGCCAGCTCAACGCCGACATGGTCATCATGTGGGAGCACATGAGCTGCAAGGCGCTCACCGGCATGCACGGCCAGTTCGAGGAGCAGGCGCGCGCACGGGGCATCCATCTCGTCTGGGTCTGCCACGACCTTTGCGATCCCCGCGTCTACACGCGGCAGGCGATCCGCGACCAGCTCAACGCCTACATGCGCACCGTCATGCGCGAGGAGCCGCTCGATCCCAGCATTGAGGTCCTCCCCGACGAAAACGCCTGGTGAGACGAGCGTCATCGCGTCCCGACGATCACGGGGTCCGTTCTCCATTCGCTCCCTCCCGCGCCTTGCGCGAGCGAGGGGTAGGCAAGCGCATAAAGATCGGTCGCCCGCGCCTCCAGCGCCATGAGCTTCTGTGCCTCCCCGGAGAGTTCGCGCACATCCGCCGGCTTGACAAGCACCGGAAGAGATGCTTTTTCCCGCATTTCATGCAGCAAGTATTTCCCCTTGTCATTCATAGCCAGCACGCGTAGATATGGCAGCTCCATCCGTCGATCCCGCGCCGTGACGCCTAGGAGGATCGCCAGCAGCTCGCGCCGCAGCCTCGCGTGGGCATAGCGCTTGGTCTTGACCGCGGAGAGCAGCGCCCCGACGCTCACGGCGTCCCGGCTTGCGCGATAAAAGCGGTGGTACAGCCCCTCTGCGCCCTCGTCATAGGCGGCGAAATCCTCCTCGCCCATCGCGCGCAGCTTCACAAGGATCGCGCGCTCAAGCGCCTCCATGCGGACCGGCGCGCGCCCGGCGGCATACTCGCCCTCCCAGAGCATCGCCATGTCCGCCGGCCAGTAGGGCGAGGCGTCCTTGCCGCATCGAAGCAGCTCCCGGAGATACGACGCGGAGGCGTAATCGTCCTCCGCCGCGCCGTCATGCGCCGCGCCGATCCTCGGAAGCGCCATCGGCTCGATCGGGCTTCCGCGCCTGTGAAGCTCCTTGCAGTATTCAACCGCCAGGATGTCGTTCGGATCGCCGAGAATTTCCGCCGCTGCGCCGGAGACGGTTTCCGCCGCCCGCTGGCGCGCGGAGGCATAGCTGTCCCCCTTTGTAAGCTCGGAGCGAAGCGCCGCCTGAAAGCCCTCCGACGACAGCGCCTCCGCCGTTCGAAGGATGCGCTCCGTATCGGCGCACTCGCTTCCAAAGGCAAGCCTGTCAACGACGCCGGCGGAACAAAGGACGCCGACGCCTCCGCGCGCAAACCCCTCCGCGGACGCGGTTGCCCAAAGCAGCGGCAGCTCCAGAACAAGGTCGGCGCCGCAGCGGACCGCCGCCTCCGCGCGAACGTGCTTGCGAAGTATGGCAAAGTCTCCGCGCTGGACAAAATTGCCGCTCATGGCGCAGACCACGGCGGCGTCCTCCCCCAGCCGGCGGCGCAGCTCGGCAAGCTGCCAGGCGTGACCCCGGTGGAAGGGATTGTATTCCGCAATGACGCCGGCAACCTGCATAAAACCTCCCCGAAATTTTGGCTTGTGTTTATCCTATACTGATGTTATAATATTTTTTGTTATTCTAGCAAAATCTGCGCTGTATTTCAAGCATGGCGCTCAAAGGAGACATTGATATCATGAATGTATTGGTCATCAACGCAGGAAGCTCTTCCCTCAAGTACCAGCTCCTCAACCCGGAGACCGGCGATCTGCTTGCCAAGGGGCTTTGCGAGCGCATCGGCATCGACGGCAAATTCACCTACAAGCCGCAGCTTCCCGGCAAGGAGAAGCTCGACGCAGTGGACGTCGCCATGCCGACGCACAACGAGGCGATCAAGGCGGTGCTGGACGCACTGGTCGATCCGAAGAACGGCGTCGTCGCCTCGATGAAGGAGATCGACGCGGTGGGTCACCGCGTCGTCCACGGCGGCGAGAGGTTTGCCGCCTCCGTCGTCATCAACGACGAGGTCATGAAGGCGATCGAGGAGTGCAATCCCCTCGCCCCGCTGCACAATCCCGCCAACATCATCGGCATCAAGGCTTGCCAGGCGCTGATGCCGGGCGTGCCGATGGTCGCCGTGTTCGACACCGCGTTCCACCAGACCATGCCGCCCGTCGCCTATACGTACGCGCTGCCCTATGAGTATTACGAGAAGGACAAGGTGCGCCGCTACGGCTTCCACGGCA
>CAMVAV010000038.1 GCA_947165595.1 uncultured Clostridia bacterium
ATCGATGCTCATCGCCTCCGCAATGATATCGTCCAGATTGCGAAGCCCGACCTCCAGCACGCGCGTGACCATGTGACGGTCGCTGCGGTACATAAACATACGGATCGCGCGGAAGCCGAGGTCCAGGATGCAGTACTCGCCTTCCTTACCGAGCCTGCGCTCCGAATTGCGGATCAGCGTGATGTAGGAGTACTCGATCGGAGCGCATTTTTCGAGCTTCAGCCCCGCCTTGTTGAAATACACGCGCGCTTCGTCAATGATCTCCGACCGGACCGCGACGCCCATCAGCTCCATCGTCGAGTTCTCCAGGTTCGGCTCGCCGATCATCGCGTAGTCGAAGGTGTAATTCTTCAGCTCGTCGTCGATGTAGTCGTTGAATTCGTACGGGATGTTGATCTTCACCTGCTCGGCGTTCATCGCCGGCATTGTGATCGAGCGGACATAGCACACCTCGTTCGGCAGGACCATGGCACACCGTCTTGCATGAATGCCGTTCTTTCGCATCGTCGAACGGATCAGCTCTCCCATTGCCTCGACGGACGTAATGCGGTCGTCCTTCATCAGGTTGACCGGCATAGGCTCGGCAACGGCCTTCTTGATCTTGCCGTTTTTACACAGCGCCAGCTTCAGACTGTCGTAGCCGATATCCACACCCAAAATCGTTTTTCCCATAACCGACCTCCGAAAGAAAAGAAATCAAAAACCGAGCAAGCCGAGATACCATTGAACCAGTCCCTCGCCGAACAGCAGCATCAGTCCGGCGGACGCCGCGATCGCGGGACCGAACGGGAATGCCTGTCCGGCTCCCCTTTTAAGCGCCGCCGCAAGCAGCAGCCCCAGCACGCAGGCAAACAGCAACGTAAAAAGCGTTCCGGTGAAGCCGAGGTATAATCCGATGACGGCAAGCAGCTTGATGTCGCCGCCGCCAAGGGACTCCTTTTTCAGGATCCGATCCATCAAAAGGGATATCCCCAGCATCGCGCCGCCAAACAGGAGCCCGGCGGCAATGCCGCGCAGCGCGTCGCGCCACGACATGCCGAGCAGCGGCACAAACACCGCCCAAATGCCCGCGGCAAAAAGCAGACATCCGTCGGGAATGATCATCGCGTCCAGATCGGTCAGCGAAAGAAACAGCAGGCAGCCGAGAAACGCAAGATTGCGCGCCGCCTCCGCCGTCGCGCCGAAACGCAGCAGGCAGGCCAGCGCAGCCGCCGCAAACAGCAGCTCGGCGGCGGGATAACGCGCGGGAATTCTCGCTCCGCAATAGCGGCAGCGGCCGCGCAGCAGCAGCCAGCTCAGCACCGGCACGAGATCAAGGGGTCCCAGCTCATGGGAGCAGTGCGGGCAGCGGCTCCTCCCCGCGACAAAGGATTCGCCGCGTGCCGTACGCCATGCCGCGCAGTGAAGAAACGAGCCCAGCACCGCACCGAGCACGACCGCAAGAACACTCACGTCGCGTAGCTGTCTCCGGACCAGCCTTCCCCATCGCGCCAGATGGCACAGTAGTCCTCGTCCGCGTAGCAGAACCAGACGATCTTGCCGCCGTCGTCACCGAAAAACGCGACTGTACCCTCATAGTCCGGCATGGAGTGCGTGCCGCGCTTGATGGCAGGCTCCTGCGGCGCATGGGTAACGGCGAGCTCGCGGCTGTTGACCGTCACGGTGACGGTATCGGGAATGCTCTCCTTGAGCGCGAACACAGGCAAAAGCTGCTCGCTCAGCAGGTCAAGCGCCCGCGCGGAGTTCAACCTCGTCCTGAGCTGATGGTCGTCCGTATGCAGCGCGCATACCACGCGATAGCTGCCCTTTTCGTCCGGGAAGAGATAGCACTCCCCTCCGCCGGGGCAGAGCTCGCTCCAATCCTTGACCTCGCGCACGGCGGCATAGCGCGCCGCCTCCTCGGACAGCTTGCCGCCGTTCATCAGCGCGTCCTGGTCGATGCGGCGCTGCGCCTCGGCGAGCGTCGTGCGGCAGTCGACCGCGGCGGCGCTTTCCTTCTCGCTCTTGATGTAGGGGATCGAAACCAGCACGGCTAACACGATCACCGCGGCAAGCAGGATCAGAATGACGACGCTGATCCCACCGCGGCCGCTTAGTTTTTTCTTCACACTGTTCAAGTCCTGTTCACATCCATTATCTTTTTTCTTCACAGGCAAAAAGCAAAGCCCCGGCACGGAGAATCTGCTTTTCACCCGCGAGGTCTCCCGCGCCGGACGCTCCCGGACGTCCGGCACAGGGCTTCTGCCGCGCGCTATACAAGCCGTCTTCAGCTCAGCGTGCAGGAAACAGTTCCATCTTCTACGAATGTAAATGTGGCAGTTTTTTTGCTGCTGTTTGGCGCTGTAGCAGCATCTGCCGTTATTCCATCAAACGGTAACTTCGATGTGCCTTCAGCCTTAAAGATTTCCAATTCACCTGACTGAGAAAAATTGAGTCCCGTCACCGTAACCGTGTTTTTATCTTTATCAAGCGTTACACGCGGCGGGCTATCTGTCCCGCTCAGGTACGCGGCCGTCGCCTCGCCGTAAGCGGCACGAAGATTGGCAATGTCGGCGGCTTCACGCGAACGCTCCAGCTGCTTGGTGAACGTCGGCATCGCGATAGCAATCAGCACGCCGATGATCGCGACCACGATCAGCAGCTCGGCAAGCGTAAAGCCCTTGTTGTTTTTCTTCATTCTGCTTTCTTCCTTTCGCTGCGGGTTTGCCGATGCTTCTCCGGACAAAGCACCGGCGATCCATAGAAGTGCTGTCCACAGTCTATTTCAAGCCGCCGGGAGACGGCGTGAAATCAATCAGTCGCCTTCGTCAGGCGCCCATCGCTCCGTAGAGCGAGAACATCGCGAGAAACACGGCAAGGACAATGAATCCGGCAATGGCGGCGATCACGATCAGCAGCACCGGCTCGATTTTCGCCAGCACGGACGCGGTGGCGTCCTCCAGCTCGGTATCGTAATACTCGGCAATGGTTCCGAGCGTCTTTTCCGGTTCGCCGCTGCTCTCGCCCACGCCGGTCATATCCACCAGGATGTCGGGATAATCGGTCCCCTCCTTCATGGACGGGCCGAGCGCGTGGCCGGATTCCAGCTTTTCGCACAGCTTCTCCGTCTGAGAGCTGATAAGATAATTGTCCACGACCTTCGCGGTGATGGACACCGCGCGCGTCATGGGAAGTCCTGCGCCCAGCATGGTCGACATGGTGTTGGCAAACTGGCTCGCCGCGTTGAGCTCCTCAATATTGCCGATCACAGGCATTTTGAGCTTGAGCTTTGCCAGCGCCATACGTCCCGACTCTGTACTGCCATACACCTTTACAATCAGGATCAGCAGTGCGATCACGGCAATGATGATCAGGATATTCCGGCTGAAGAAGTTCGAAATGGCGATCAGGATACGCGTCGGCATCGGAAGCGCCGTACCCATCTCCGCAAACATGCCCGTGAACGTGGGAACAACCTTCACCATCAGCACGATCACAACGAGGACCGATACGCCGAGCACGAACATCGGGTACGCCATCGCGCTGCGCACCTTGGTGCGAAGCTTGTTCTCCTTGTCGTAGTGCTCCTGCATCGTGCGGAACGAGCGCGCCAGATTACCGGTTGCCTCGCCCGCGCGCAGCGTCTCCATAAAGGTGACGGGCAGCAGCTTGGAGCCGTGGTCATTGAACGAGGTCGAAAGGCTGCGTCCCGCTTCCACATCGGAGCTGACCGTTTCCAGCAGGCGGCGGATCGGCTTGTTCGCGGTCTTTTCCGCCACAAGCTTCACCGCGCGCGCGATCGGAATGCCGGATTCGAGGATGATGGCAAACTGGCTGCACATCACGCTCAGCGCCTTGCCGTCCAGGCGGTTGCCGCCGATCTCCATGCTCAGGAAGCTCGGTTTCTTCTCGCCGACCTCCGCCAGCTTGAGGATGACATCGCAGCTTTCCTTGATCCGGCTCGCCGCGTCCAGCTCATTAAAGCCGTCGATCACGCCGTCGATCTTGACGCCGTCGCGTGATATGGCAGTATATTTATAATGTGCCAAAGCCTCTCACTCCTTAAAGCTCAGCGATAGAAAACGCGGTATTGCGCTTACAGAGCGTTCTTTTTGACGTAATCCGCCTCATGCGCATAGTGAAGCGCCGTCTCGCGGCTGATCGCTCCGCTGCGCACCAGCCGCACCAATGCCTGATCCATCGTCTGTCCGCCGATAGCGGCGCTCGTCGCCACGGCATTCGCGATCTGCGGCGTGTTCCCCGCGCGGATCAGGTTGCGGATGGCGTCGGTCACGATCATCAGTTCGCAGGCGAGCGCGCGTCCGCCGTGCTTCTTCGGCACGAGCTGCTGCGTCAGCACCGCCTGCAGGGTCATGGAGAGCTGCAAACGGATCTGGGTCTGCGCGTCGGCGGGAAAGACCTGCACGATACGGTCGATAGAGTCCGCGGCGCTGCCCGTGTGCAGCGTTGCGAAAACCAGATGTCCGGTCTCGGCGGCGGTGATGGCGGTCTCGATCGTGTCCTTGTCACGCATCTCGCCGATGAGAATGACGTTCGGGTCCTCGCGCAGGCTTGCGCGCAGGCCCATGGCGAAGCTTTGCGTGTCCTTGCCCACCTCGCGCTGGTTGATCGCGCTCTTGTCGGGCTTGTAGACGTATTCCACAGGGTCCTCGAGAGTAACGATGTGGCAGCAATACTTGTGATTGATGGCGTCAAGCAACGCGGCAAGCGTGGTCGATTTACCGGAGCCGGTCTCGCCGGTGACGAGAACGATGCCCTTGTGCAGATCGATCAGCGGCGGCACCGCGGGCGGAAGCCCCAGATCGTCGATGCGGGGGATCTGCTCGCGCAGAAGACGCAGCGCGACGCTCGGCACTCCCTGCTGCTTGAACACATGGATACGGCAGCGGTTGCCGGCGAAGGTATCGGCGGCATCCAGCTCCCCCTCGCGGTCGAAGCGGTCGTACGCCTCCTGGCTTCCCGCAAGGAAGCGAGCGACGCCATAGCAGTCGTCCGGCGTCAGCACGGTGGAATCCATATCGCGCAGATCGCCGTCGATACGGTACTTCGGCGGCAGCGAACAGATCAGGTGAATATCGGACGCACCATCCGCCTTTGCCTTTGCAACCAGCTCTTCAACGGTCATCATGGGGCGTTTTCCTCCTTATATGTACGGTTGTACGGTCAATCAGCCGTCTTCGTTGACGATGCGCAGCACTTCCTCGCCCGTGGTCGTTCCCTCGCGCATAAGCCGGAGGGCGTTGTCGCGCAGCGAAATGAAGTTGCCTCCGGGCCGCTTGAGCTCATTTTCGATCGCGTCGCGCCCGCGCCCTTCATAGATCAGGGAGCGGATCGCATGCGTGATCGGCAGCATCTCAAATACGGCGGTGCGCCCGCGATAGCCCGTGTTGAAGCATTTCGGGCAGCCAGCGCCGCGGTAGAGCTGGAGTCCCGGCTCCATCTCAATGCCGAGATTCTTCACCTCATCCTCGCTCGGCGTATACGCCTCCCGGCAGTCGGGACAGATGCGGCGCACGAGACGCTGCGAAATGACGCCCTTCAGCGCGCCGGCAATGACATACGGCTCCACGCCGATATCGCGCAGGCGCTCGATCGAGCCGATGGCGTCGTTGGTGTGGATGGTCGAGAGCACCAGATGGCCCGTGATGGCGGAGCGCATCGCGATCTCCGCCGTCTCGCCGTCGCGAATCTCGCCGATGGCGATGATGTCGGGGTCCTGGCGCAGGATTGCGCGAAGGCCGCTCGCAAACGTAAGGCCGGTCTTTTCGTTGATCTGGACCTGGTTGATCCCATCGATATTGTATTCGACGGGGTCCTCCAGCGTGACCATGTTGACCTCCGGCGTGTTGAGCTCGTTGATCATCGCGTACATGGTCGTGGTCTTGCCGCTTCCCGTCGGGCCGACGAGCAGCAGCACGCCGTTGCGGTTTTTGAGCATCTCGTCGTACTTCTCGAGATCGGGTCCCGACAGGCCGACGCTCTCCTTCGAGACCCTGCCGCCCGACTTGTCCAGAAGGCGCATCACGACCTTCTCGCCGTACACGGTGGGAAGCGTGGAAACACGAAGGTCAAAGTCGCGCTCCTTGATGCGCACGTTGAAGCGTCCGTCCTGCGGCACGCGCTTTTCGGCAATATCAAGGCTGCTCATGATCTTGATACGCGAAACAACGGCCGCCTGAATGTCCTTCGGCACGGTCAGGATATCGCGCATCAGGCCGTCGATACGCATACGGACCTGCATCTGGCTCTCGCGCGGCTCCATGTGGATATCGCTCGCCCGCTCGGTGATCGCGCGCTCCAGCACGGAGTTCACCAGGCGGATCGCCGGCGCGCTGGACATGGCATCGTCGCCGAGCTGCGTCGACACGAACGCGGCGTCCTGCTGCGTCTGCTCCGAGCTGTTCGCCGCCTCGCGCTTCATTTCCGCGATCGCCTGCGCCGCGCCCTCATTGCTGTAGAGGATCTGGATCGCATGCTCAATGCCGGCGACGGTCGCCACCATCGGGACGATCTTTCGCTTGGAGGCGCGGCGCGCTTCCTCCGCCGCGTAGAAGTTCAGCGGATCCGCCATTGCAAGGTACAACTCGTCCTTCGCAATGCGGACCGGAACCACGTTGTACTGCTTTGCGATGTTTTTGGGCAGCACCTGCGCCATTTCGGTCGGGATCGAAACCTTCGAAAGGTCGATGAACTCGATGCCGAGCTGCATCTGCAGCGCTTCGATCAGCTCATTCTCGGTGATGATGCCGTTTTTGATCAGCACCGTGCCAAGTCTGTCCTTCGTTCCCTTTTGCAGTTCGATACCGCGCTCCAGGTCCGCCTGCGTCATGATACCCGCATTGATCAGCAGCTCGCCAAGGTGCATATACGCCATGTTCTTTCCCTCTTTCGCCCCTGTTTCGGTCTAAAGCCATATATAAAGCATAGTAGCACACTTCCTATGGCTCGTCAAGTTTTGTACTGCCATTTCTGTCAAAAAAAATTTTTTGTATAAAGAAATTATTTTTTGTCAGGCAATACAACTATGATTTGTTCCTCAGGAAACAATTCATACATTTTTAACAATATCCATCGATGTATCTTAACAATATAGCAATATTGTATAATAAACTGCATAGTAGGATCCGTTCTCTTATCATTTGCCCCAACATCCGTTCCCACTCATTCGTACGGAGACGGCGGCGTACCGCCCCTCACGCAGAACAGTCGGCATCGGTAACCGGACGCAAAGGAGGAGGTCTTGTCCATGTTCAGGCGGCTTTTTCACAGGAAACGTCGGCAGATGACACGCATGGGCAGATCGGATCTGTCCGCGATAGCTCTCATCAACAAGCGGATCCGCATGCAGAAGTACGACGCGTGACACACGCATAGCGGTATCCCCGCCTCCCCATCAACGGGAAGCGGGGATATCCATTTTTCAGAAGAATACCAACCACGCCCGCCACGCACGCTCAGGGCTCCGACCGGCGGATGGTAAGTATGTACTTCACGCCGCTCGGCCTGTCGTTGACGCAATCCACCTTCATTTTGAGGGCAAGCGGCTCGTTCATCACGTTGGTGATCCGGAACTCATAATAGAAGCCGGAGCCGCTCTCGCTGTTCTTGTCGATCAGCCGCTTGAGCTCCGCGCGCTTGCTCTCCTCGACCCGCCGATAGAAGCGTCCGTCTGTCAGCTCGTCCTGGAACTGCTTCCACGAGAGCCCCATCGCCTCGCGCAGTCCGTGAACGACCGCACGGAAGGTGTGCTTTCCGCCCCTCTCCCGGACGAAGACGATGCTGTCGGTCGTCACGCCGGAGAGCAGGCGCATATGGTCGTTGAGCGTAATGAACTCGGTCAGATCGTGGATGGAGCCGTAAAACTTTCTGCCGTCCTCCCCATCCTCCAGGTAGAAGAAGCGAACGCGGAGCTGCGCGATCACGCCGTCCGAACGGAAAAAGCGCAGCACGCCCTCCGCCCCGCTGAGCGGGTCCATCATCGCCCGGTCCAGCAGATCGTAGAGAAGCTGTCTGTCCGCCGGGACCGCATAGTTTTGGATCGATTTGGTTCGATGCTCAAGGTTGGGTATCTTCAGCTCATTGCTGAACTGCTGGTTGTAGCGCACGATATCCACATCCTCGTCGTGCAGCGTGTAGAACGCAACGGGACCGAGGATATTGTTGAGCACGGTATCGCTGAAAAGGTTCTGGTCCAGGAACTCGCGCATGTGGAACTGTTCCTTCGCCTTATAGCGGAAGCCGCGTGTGTCGATCTTCCGCGGGTCGGAGATCAGCGCCTCGAAATCCGGCACGGGCATCGGGCGATAGAAGAAGTATCCCTGCACATAGCGGCAGCCCAGCCCGGCGAGAAAGTCGGATTCCTCCTTCGTCTCCACGCCCTCGACGATGATGGGGACGCCCATGGTCTTCGCCATGTTGACGATGGACTCCATGATCTGAATACCCTTGCGGTCGTCGCCGCTCATGCGGAGGAACTGCGCGTCCAGCTTGATGATATCGACGTTGAGGTTGCGCAGCATGTTGAGGGACGAATAGCCGCTGCCGAAATCGTCCATCAGCACCAGAAAGCCCTTTTCGCGCAGGCGCTGCACCGTATCCGCCACCGCCTCGTTGTCCACATAGGCGGATTCGGTGATCTCGATCTTGACGACCTCCACGGGGATCTCGTATTTCCGGATCAGCTCCTCAAAGAAGTCCGGAACGTCGATCGTAAAGATGTCGATCTGGGAGACGTTTACCGAAACCGGAAGCGGGGTGTGCCCGGCCTCGATCCATTGCTTCTGCCAGATGCAGACCTCCTCCCACACATACTTGTCCAGGTCGGTGACGAAGCCGTACTTTTCCAGCACCGGGACAAAGATACCGGGCGAGACCATCTCCCCGTTCGCCTTTTTCCAGCGCACGAGGGATTCCGCGCCGACGATCCTGCCGGTCGATATCTGACACTGAGGCTGAAGCTGAATGAACAGCTCGTGATCGCGCAGGGCCTTCTGGAAATCGGACAGAATGCGGTAATCCCGGTCCGTTTGCAGATACATGGACGCCTCAAACACGCGGATGCGCGTGTGGTAATCGTCCTTCGCACGGCGCGCGGCAAGCGCGGCGTGGTCGTAGATATCGTACATCGTGCTGCCGGCTTCATTCTCCAGCACGCTGATACCGAACGCCGGCATAAAGCCGATCGAGGTTCCGTAGCTCTTGATAAGGTCGTGGATATCGTCGTAGAGCTTTTGTATCCGGCCCATGCCCCATGGCATCAGGACGCCGAAATCGTCCTGTCCGAAATAGCAGGCCATGCCGCCCGTATTCTGCTCCACGCCGTGCAGCTTTGCGCCGATGCTCGACAGCAGCAGGTCGCCCTGCTCCCTGCCGTACCACTCGTTGAACAGCTTGAAGTGCTCCAGGTCGATCACGACCATGCACCAGTCCTCGGCGCGCTTCGAGTCGATAAACTGCTGCCCCCTGCGGAAAAACTGCTCCTCGAGCATCAGCCCCGTCAGGGAATGCCGGTCCGCCGCTTCCCGCACGGCCGCCTCAGCGGCAAGCTTTCTCTCGTCCTGCTCGTGCTTGAGGTCGATCAGGAAGGAATAGTAAACGCCGTCCGGCAGGTTGTACGCTTTGCCTCCCACGCACACCTGCTCCGCGTCGCTGTAGCTGCCGTCCATCTTTTTGTACCGGAAGCGCAGCCGGAGCATTCCGCCGCCCTCGCCGGCCGCGAGCCGTTCGGCGATGTGGTCCGGGTCCGCCTCCAGCAGGAAAATCCCGCGGTCGTCCGGATGGACCATGTATTCGGCGCAATAGCGGAACATCTCGCGGAACCCGCAGTCGATCCTGGGGATAAAGTACTTTCCCTCTTCATGCCGGATGTTGCGGACGCGGTCATTGGCCAGATCGATCTCCGTCAACTCGTCAAAGGGAGAAAGCATCAGCTCGACGAGTTTGGAGGCCGGGCGTTCCGATGCGGAAAGCCTTGCGTCAGCGTTCAATGACCACACCCCCTTTCCCTTCATCAACGGCACAAACGCGATGGTGCCATTCCGATTCTGATCCATAGGATATCATAGCAAAGCCGCGTCAAATTGTCAACGCCGCAAAGCCCGAAAAAACTGCCTCGCCGGCTTCGTCTCCGGGAGGCTGGATGCGCGCGTTTTGCAAAAAAATGCTTGCGCGCGGCGCAGGAAGCGGATATAATATATGCAAACATTGCGACGGGGTGTTGCGCAGTTGGTAGCGCGCCTGCTTTGGGAGCAGGAGGCCCAGGGTTCAAGTCCCTGCACTCCGACCAAAAAAGACGGGCTCAGCCCGTCTTTTTTATTTGGTTTCGCCGCCTCTTACGCGAGCGCGGCCTTGAGCGCCTCCACGCGGTCGGTCTTCTCCCACGCGACGCCCAGATCCTCGCGCCCCATATGGCCGTAGGCGGAGAGCTGGCGATAGATGGGCTTGCGGAGATCGAGGTCGCGGATGATCGCCGTCGGACGCAGATCGAAGACCTTGTTCACCGCTTCCTCCAGCTTATCGTCGGGGACCTTGCCGGTGCCGAAGGTCTCGACCAGCACGCTGACCGGCTTCGCAACGCCGATGGCGTAGGCAAGCTCGACCTGGCACTTGTCCGCAAGGCCGGCGGCAACGATGTTCTTCGCGACATAGCGCGCGGCATAGGCGGCGCTGCGGTCGACCTTGGTCGGATCCTTTCCGGAGAACGCGCCGCCGCCGTGGGGCGCGCTGCCGCCGTAGGTATCGACGATGATCTTGCGTCCGGTCAGGCCGGAGTCGCCCTGCGGGCCGCCGATGACGAAGCGGCCGGTCGGGTTGACGAAGAACTTGGTGTCCTTGTCAAGGAGCTCCGCCGGTCCGGTGGGCTTGATGACGTACTCGACCATATCCTTTCGGATCTGCTCGAGCGTCGCCTCAGGGTCGTGCTGCGTGGAAACGACGACGGTGTCGACGCGCACGGGCTTCCAGTTTTCATCGTACTCGACGGTCACCTGCGTCTTGCCGTCGGGACGGAGGTATTTGAGCGTGCCGCTTTTGCGGACCTCGGTGAGCTTCTTCGCCATCTTATGCGCCAATGAGATCGCAAGGGGCATCAGCTCCGGCGTCTCGTTGCAGGCATAGCCGAACATCATGCCCTGATCGCCCGCGCCGTTGTCGAGGTCGCTCGCACCGCTCTCCTTCGCCTCGAGCGACTTGTCGACGCCCATCGCGATGTCGCCCGACTGCTCGTCGATGCTGATGATGACGCCGCAGGTATCGCAGTCGAAGCCGTATTTCGCACGGTCATAGCCGATGTCGCGGACCACCTCGCGCGCGATCTTCGCAATGTCGACGTAGCAGCTCGTGGTGATCTCGCCCATCACGTGGATGAGTCCGGTGGTGACGGTGGTCTCGCAGGCGACGCGGCCCTGCGGGTCCTCCGCCATGATGGCGTCGAGCACGCCGTCGGAAATGGCGTCGCAGACCTTGTCGGGATGACCTTCGGTGACGGATTCAGAGGTGAATAAGCGCTTTGCCATGGGGATTCTCCTTTCTTTTCCGGCGGAAATGCAACAAAAAACGCCCTCGGTCGAATCGACCGGGAGCACGCTTTTCTGCTTTCCTCATCTTTCGATTCGTTCGTCGGATTTGGCACCTTGAATAGACAGGTTGCCGCGGTTTCACAGGGCCGTTCCCTCCGCCGCTCTTGATGAAGTATTCACTTGTCGGATGTATTATAGACTTATCATCAACGATTTGTCAAGGGATTTTTGGGTATGGCGGTATAATTCAAAAATTTTTAATGACTTTCCCCCGATTCTATGTCATAATAGCCGCATGCAGCTCCGAAGCGGACCGTACCGTCCGTTTTTTCGGCAGCGCCGCGCGCAATTCTTTGAACAGGAGGCCCCGCCTTGAATAAGCTCAACCGTGCGATCGATCGCTTCTGTATTCTGCATCCCCATTTCGGCGTACCGAATCTGATGCTCTATATCGTTATCTGCAACGTCGGCGTATATCTGCTCGATATGTTCTCCACCGGCGGAGCAAGCCTTTCGAGCCTTCTCTGCTTCACGACCTCCGCCGTTGCGCAGGGGCAGGTCTGGCGTCTTGTGACCTTTGCGCTGATTCCGGACGCCAGAGGGCCTTTGCAGCTTTTGATCTCCTGCTATTTTTACTACTGGATCGGGACGTCTCTCGAGCGGCAGTGGGGCACGGCTAAGTTTTTCTGCTACTACCTCGGCGGAATGCTCTTCACGCTGCTCGGCACGACGATTGTCAGCATTATGACCGGCTTTCCCATCCCGGTCTACGGCGCGGGTTACGTCAATTTTGCCATGTTTCTCGCCTTTGCCGCCCTCTGGCCCGACGCTCAGGTGCTGTTGTTCTTCATCATTCCCATCAAAATCAAGTATCTCGCCTATCTGGACCTCGCCTTTTTCGCATGGAGCATTTTCGGTTACATATCCGCCGGCGTGTGGTTCTATTCCATCATCCCGGTCATGGCGCTTTTGAACTTTGTGATCTTCTTCTGGCCGGAGATGCAGCGCCTGCTCAATATTAAAAAAGTACAGGCCGGCAGGCCGGCGCGCACCGTGCACTTCCGCAGCTCCGCCGCGGGGGTGAAGCGCGAGGCGAGGCAGGCGAACAGCGGCCTGCGCAAGTGCGCGGTCTGCGGACGCACCAATCAGACAAACCCGGAGCTGGATTTCCGCTATTGCTCGCGCTGCGCGGGGTATCGCTGCTTCTGCTCCGATCACATCTTTTCGCATGTCCATTTCACGGACGACCAGCCGTAATCATCTGCAACGGAGGATTTCAATATGCTGACCTATGAGGAAGCCTACGCATTGCTCAAAGAGTACAACGAGGGCGAATTTCATCTCAGGCACGGACGCATCGTCGGCGATGTGATGCGCTGGTTCGCAAACGAGCTCGGTTACGGAGACGAGGCGGATTTCTGGCAGCTCGTCGGGCTGCTGCACGACCTCGATTTTGAGAAATACCCCGACGAGCACTGCATCAAGTCGCAGGAGCTCATGCGTGAGCGCGGGCTGGACGAGCGCCTGATCCGCGCAACCGCCAGCCACGGCTGGAGCGAGGACGAGGGACGCCACGGCGCGCTGCCGAAGCCGGAGCACGAGATGGAAAAGGTCCTTTTCGCCACGGACGAGCTGACCGGCCTCATCGGCGCCGCCGCGCTCATGCGGCCGAGCAGGAGCGTCGGCGATCTCGAGGTGAAGAGCGTGAAAAAGAAATACAAGGATAAGCGCTTTGCCGCCGGCTGCTCCCGCGAGATCATCGAACGCGGCGCGGAGCTGCTGGGCTGGGAGCTCGACCGGCTGATCGAACAGACGATCCTCGCCATGCGCGCGAGCGAAAACGTGGAATAATCGGAAAACAAAAACAGGAAGGATGATACCATGACGCAGCGCACCCCCCCCTCCTACATGGGGCAGCTCCGCAGTCATCGCATCGAGATGCCGGCGTGCATCGAGCGGTGCTGCGGCATCCGCATTTTCGGCAAGCTGCTCAAGTCGATCATGTTCTCCACCGACGTCGCCACCATTGCCAACGCAAACGCGGACGCGGTCATTGCCGTCTATCCCTTTACGCCGCAGCCGCGCATTGTCAGCGCGGTGATGAGCGTCGCGGACATGCCGGTGTTCTTCGGCGTCGGCGGCGGCTTCACCTCCGGCATCCGCTCCGTGAATCAGGCGATCGCCGCCGAAAACATGGGCGCGCTCGGCGTCGTGCTCAACGCGCCGGTCCCGCCGGACGTGCTGCGCGAGATCAAGCGCAACGTCGACATTCCCGTGGTGGCGACCATCGTCTCCGCCGAGCAGGACACGGAGGCCCGCATCGAGGCGGGCGTCGATATCCTCAACGTCGCCGCCTCGACCGACACGCCCAGTGTTCTCAGGAAGCTCCGCTCGCGGCATCCGGACTTTCCCATCATGGCGACCGGCGGCCCGACGGAGGAAACGATCCTCACCACGATTGAGGCGGGCGCGGACGCGATCACCTTTACGCCGCCGGACAACGGCGTTCTGCTCGCCGAGATCATGCGCGGGCACCGCGAGCGCTACAAGCACGGGGACTGACGGTCAGTAGATGACCTCCGGCGCGAGCAAAAGCTGGTTCATGTACGCGGCGCGCGCCAGCGTCTCCGCCGTCACGACCGATTTCGTCGCCTCGATCTCCTCCTCGGTCTCGGCGAGCGTCTTACAAGCCTTGAGGTAATCCCGCGTCAGCCTTCTCAGCCGCCCGGACAGATGCTGGAGCACCATCAGCGCCATAGTGGGGTTCTGCGCAAAGATCGTGTCGAGGTCCCGCTCCCGAATGATCTCGGCGACGGTATCGTCCTCCAGCGCCACGATCGTCGCGGTGCGGTGAAGCGACTCGAACAGGCCCATCTCGCCGAAGAACATCTCCGGCGTCAGCTCGGTGAGCAGCTTTTGCCTGTCCGTGCCGTAGCCCGTGTAGACGCCGACGCGTCCCTCGTGGATGTAGTACATGCAGTCGGCGCGGTCCCCCTCGCGGAAGACGACGTCGCCCTTCCGGAGCACTCGCTCGCGAAGCGCGAGCGCCCGGTCGCACTTCTCCGCGCGCGTCTCGGGCGGCTCCTGGACCGGCTCCTCCCGCCTGTCGCCCAGAAGATAGATGCGCGCAAACTTTTTGATGCGCGCCATCAGCCCCTCGCTCACCCTGTCCGCCGAGGTATCGAGCCGTCCGAGCTCGCGCAGCGTGTCGCAGACCTCGATGTAGTCGTCCGTCAGCTCGCGCAGGCGGCGGCTGAGGTGGCGCGCGATGCCGTTGATCTCTCCCCTGTGCGCGCTGAGGTAGCCGCTGAGGTCCGAAGCGTCGATCATCTCGACGTGCGCGCCGTCCTTCCCCGCGACGACCGTCGCGGAGCGGCGGGTGATTTCAATGACCGCCATCTCGCCGAAGTAGTCGCCCTCGTGCAGCTCCGTCAGCAGCTTTTCTTCCTCATCTCCGTATTTGGCGTAGACCTCCGCGCTGCCGGAGAGCAGCTTGTAGATGGCGCTGCCGTAATCGCCCTCGCTGAAAATCACTTCTCCGCTCTGATAAACGCGCTCGCCTCTCTCCATGGTTTCATCCCTCCTGCTCCGTATGTTTCTCTTCCGTATTTTTTGCTTCCGCTTCCTCGTCGTCCAGCAGGCGCAGACCTGCCGTATCCGTGACCGGAAGTGAAAAGGCAATCGCCTTTGCAGGCGTCTCCATGCCCGCCTTGAGCATGATCTTCTGCATGATGCGATCCCGCTGCTCCGTCTTGACGACGATGAAGATCACATCCTTCTCCGATGCGAGCGAGATGCCGAGGAATTTCTCCGCACGCTCCATGCCCGTGCCGCGCGCGTGGATCACCGTGCCGCCGTAGGCGCCCGCCTCGCGCGCCGCCTCCATGACAAGCTCGTTGTAGCCCTGATTGCTGATGATGACGATCAGCTCGCGCTTCGTCCCTCTCATTTCGCTCTCCTCCCCTCTGATGAAGCTCTGCCCGTCGGTCAGCAGCGCCAGCTCGCGGCGTCCCCCGATGCTGCTCATCGGAACGATGAACGCAATGCCGACGCCCGGCACGTCGATCCGGAGGTTCTGGCGCAGGCCGCGCTTTGCCTCCTTCCAGGTCTCTCCCGTAACGAGGGCAAAGATCACCGCCTTTTCCGACTGGCTGAGGAACATCGCCGCCCCCGTATCCGGCACGGTGCCGTAGCCCAGCGAGATCAGGTTCACCGGGATGCTCTTCTCCTGATAGAGCGAAATGAACTTCGGCAGCAGCTTTCGATCCGCGATGGTCGTGAGAAAATACAGCTCGGACATTTCCTACCTCACAGCGCAATGATTTCGTAATCGTCAAGCCAGTTGATCTTCTCTTCGATCGTGTCGGCGTCCGCCGCCATGCCGGCGCGCCCCTCGTGCAGGCGATAGCTGACGCCCAGCAGCTGGATGGCGACGAGCGGCGTCATGGCGACCATGGCGACCACGCCGAAGGCGTCCGTCACCACGTTCCCGCCGACGGCAAGCGTCGCTCCCGTCGCCAGCGGCAGCAGAAACGTCGCGGTCATCGGCCCGGAGGCGACGCCGCCGGAGTCGAACGCGATGGCGGTAAAGATATCCGGCACATAAAAGCTCAGCGCCAGCGCCAGCAGATAGCCGGGAAGGATAAAGTACAGGATCGAAAGCCCTGTCAGCACCCGGAAAAGCGCCAGCCCAACGGACACCGACACGCCGACGGAAAGGCTCCGCTGGAGCATCGTGCCCGTCACCGCTCCGCTGGTGAGCTCCTCGACCTGCTTCATGAGCACATAGACCGCCGGCTCCGCCTTGACGATGTAGTAGCCGATGAGCATACCGACGGGAATGACGATCCAGCGGTACGGCAGTCCCGCCAGCGTCTCGCCCAGATAGGTGCCCGCCGGCATGAAGCCCACGCTGACTCCGGTGAGGAACAGCACCAGCCCGACGTAGGTGTAAAGAAGCCCCACGCCGATGCGCAGCAGCGTTTTTTTGCCGAGATGCAGCCCCGCGAGCTGGAACACCCCGAAAAACGCCAGGATCGGCAGCAGCGCGCGCGCGATCTCCATAAGGTAGGTCGGCAAAGCCTCGGTAAAGAGCGTGCGCAGCTCGACGGAATCGGTGAAGCTCGGTACCGCGGCGGCGGTGTATTCCGCGCCGTCCACACGGTAGATCAGGCTCAGGATCAGCACCGCCAGCACCGGTCCGACGGAGCACAGCGCGATCAGGCCGAAGCTGTCCCCCTGCGCCTGCCGGTCGCTGCGGATGGCGGAGATGCCCACGCCGAAGGCAAGGATAAAAGGCACGGTCATCGGTCCCGTCGTCACGCCGCCCGCGTCATAGGCAACGGCGAGAAAATCCGCCGGCGCGAGAAACGACAGCACGATCACCGCCGCGTAAAACACGAGCAGCAGCGTCCGCAGCCGCACGCCCAGCAGCATGCGCAGCAGCGCCAGCGTGAGAAAGACGCCGACGCCGCCCGCGACCGAAAAGATAAGCACGCTGTTCGGGATGGACTGCACCTGAGACGCCAGCACCTGCAGATCCGGCTCCGAAACGGTGATCAATGTACCGAGCAAAAAGCCTGTGGAGAGGATGATCCACAGCTTCCGCGTCCTGGTGATCCGTCCGCCCACCTGCTTTCCCATCGGCTCCATGGCGAGCTCCGCGCCGAGGGTGAAAAACATCATTCCCACGATCAGCAGCACGCCGCCGAGCAGAAACGCCAGCAGCACGCTGCTCGTCACCGGCGCGACGGTCAGCGAAAGAATAAGTACGATGGCGATGATCGGCAGGACCGCGCCGAGCGCCTCGTCCAGTTTTTCCTGAAGCTTACTCCGATAAAGCATTGCGTCCGATATCCCGCGCGGAACGTTCGGTGTTCCCCCGCGTTCGCTCCTTCTGTCAAATCGTCCGGCGGCATGGATTGCCGCTATTTTACATAATATATCACATGGATACACCGTGCGTCAACAAAAAACGCCGCCCCGAGGGCGGCGTTTTTTGTTGATGTTTATGCCCGCATCGTGTCGAGCTGTCCCGTACTCTTGAGCGCGGGGCGCAGCGCGGTGTAGAGGACCGGCGCAATGACCATCGCGGCGACCGCGTTGATGGCGGAGGCAGGGAACTTGCTCGCGGCCGTCGCCCACACCGCGTCGATCGGATAGCCGTACACAAAGCGCTGGAAGATGTAGGTCTTGAGCATATAGAGCGCGACATAGGTCCATGCGCCCGCCGTGCAGGCGAGCACGTTGCGCCTGTGGTCGTCCGCCTTATGCTCGCCGGAGAACGCGACGGCGCCGCAGACCCACGCCATCGCAAACTTGGACACAAAGGTGATGATGCCCTCCGCGCCGTAGCCGGTCTGGATATCGTAGATCAGGCTCCCGAGCCCCGCGGCGAGGCCGCCGGGCGTCGCGCCGAGCAGCAGCGCTCCCAGCAGCGACACGCTGTTGGCAAGGCGCACCTTGCTCCCCAGCAGCGGAAACGCGATCAGCGTCGCAACATAGACCAGCGCCGTCATAAGCGCCACATACACGATTTTCCGCAGAGATATTTCCTTTTTCACAGCCGTCGCCCCCTCAAATTCATGCACCCATCATAGCGCGGAGCTGACCTTATTTTAATATCCAGAACGAATAAATTTTATAAGACCAGACAGAGCGGCAGCCGCGAATTTCCTGTTACGGCAGGTCGTCCAGCGGCATCTCGTAGGGCGTACCGTCGATGGTGCAGCGCAGGACCCAGCGGCCGTCGGTGGAGACGCGCACGTTCTCCGCGTTTCTCAGATGGCGCAGCGCGCGATATTGACGTTTCGCCTCCTCCGAATACTTCGACATGTCGTCCGAGTGCAGGAACACGCCTCCGATGACGGCGTCCAGCGCGGCGAGCATGTTCTTTTTCTTTTTGGACAAACGCACGTTGTCGTCGCGCAGGAAGAAAACGTCCGGATCGCTCAGGTAGGCGCGCCCGTTGAGCTGCCGGCGGAATACCGAGTTGCCGATCGCCTGCCGGGTAGAGACGCGCTCGCGGTGGATCAGGCGCATCCACGGCTTGTCGTCCCAGTCGAGCGACACGTCGCAGCTGACGCGGCAGTATTCAAAAAGTCCGAAGGCGGGCATCACCGGTACGCCGCAGCCGAGAATTTTCCCGGAGCCGCACAGCCGCCGCAGCAGCTCCAGCGCGCGGATCATGCGCCCCGCGCGGCTCTCGTTCTCCGTGCCGAAGGGCGCCGCGCCGTAGAGGAAGTCCAGCTTCACAAGGTCGAAGCCCCACTCGTCGAACACGCGGCGGAACACGCGCTCCAGATAGCCGACGGCGTCCGGGTTGTCGATGTCGAGGGAGTAAAAGCCACCCCAGTTGCAGCCGTCCGACCACAGCGCCCCCTCGCGGCGCACGAACCAGTCCGGATGCTCCCGCAGCAGCGCGGAGCCCTCCTGTCCCGCAAACGGCGCGAGCCAGAGCCCCGCCTCGAAGCCCTTTTCATGGATCGCGTCAACCACCGGCTTCATGCCGTTCGGGAACTTCTTTGCGTCCGGCTCCAGCCAGTCGCCGACGAAGGGCTCCCAGCCGTCGTCGATCTGGAACAGGTCGCCGCGCTCGAGCAGCTCCGAGCAGCCGGAAAGGTCCTCCAGAATGGTTTTCTCGTCGATGTTCTGATAGCGGTTGTACCAGCTCGAATAGCCCGCGAGCTTCTCCTGCGTGCGCGCGCGGACGCCCATCGCGGCGAACCAGGCGTCGAAGACCTCGTCCTCCCCGCCGACGGCGTAAAAGAGGTCGAACGCGTGAAAGTCCCCGTCGCACTTCACGCCCGCGCAGTCCCGCTCGACCGACAGCTCGCCGCGGGCCGCGTCGTAGCGGAAGATCGTGTAGCCCGGGCGCTCGTCCAGCGAGGCGATCAGGCGGTAGGTATCGCGAACACGGAAATAGCAGTAGGAAAAGCCGTGCAGCATTCCGGGACGGCCGGGATAGTCCACAAAGTGATAGTCGCCGTAGCGGTCCAGCCTGAAGCGGTCGATCGCCAGCTTCGGCAGCGGCCCGTGCGGGCGGAGGACGGATCGCGCCGTGTACTCCGGGCAATACGTCCACGTCTGGTAGCCGTTCATGAAGATTTTCTCGTCCCCGGCGACCTGCAGCGGCGCCGTCGCCGTCACGGAGCGGATGCGCCCCTTGGGAAGATGGCACACGACGCGCTTTTCGCCCGTTTCCATATCGAAGCTCCCCCGCATCGTGCTCGGACCGTCCTGCTCCCCGATCTCGATCTGAAACTGAAACCGCATCATGCCGCGCGCCCTCCCGTTCTGTGGAATGCCCCTATTTTACCATCCTTTTGCGCACAGGGCAAGCGTCACCGCGGCGCAAGTGAAAAAATCCCTGTCCGGATTCCGGCGCAAACCGCGCATAGCATCTTGAAAAGCGGCGAGGGCGGTGTTATACTGTATGAAAATGGGTAAATGGGGGCAGACGATGGCTGACGCGAAGCTACTGGCCGTCGCCGGAAAAGGCGGCGTGGGCAAAACCTCCGTCTCCGCCGCGATGGTGCGGCTTTTGGCGCGCTCGTATCCGGACAGGCGCATTCTCGCCATCGACGCCGACCCCGCCGTGGGACTCTCGACCGCGCTTGGCATCGACGCCGGCACGACGCTGGACGACATCCGCGCCGCGGTCACGGGCGAGGTTACGGAGCGCGCCGGCGGCGGCGTGAGCGACATTCTCGAGAGTGTGCGCGGCCGCCTGCTGGACGCGATGCAGCACCGGGAGGGCTATGATTTTTTCGCCATCGGCCGTCCCGAGACCGCGGGCTGCTACTGCGCGGTGAACACCTATCTGCGCCAGGTCATCAGCCTGCTGATCCGGGATTACGACTACGTGGTGATCGACAGCGAGGCGGGCATCGAGCAGGTCAACCGGCGCGTGCTGGAGAAGGTGACGCACCTGCTGCTGGTCACGGACGCGAGCCGCAGAGGCACGCAGGTCATTCAGACCGTCAAGCGCGTCGCGGACGAGCTGGTGATGTACGAAAGGTGCGGCGCGATCGTCAACCGGGTCACGGAGTCCTCCGCGATGGACTATGTCGACACGGGCGATATCCCGATCCTCGCCGTGATCGGAGAGGACCCGGCGCAGACGGAGTTCGACATCCTCGGCAAAAGCGTGTTCGACCTGCCGGCGGACGCGGAGATCCTGCGCGGCACGGAGCAGGCGCTTCAAAAGCTTGGCATTCTGTAGAGGGAGGATACCGCCATGCATGACCACGAGCATACGCACACCTGCACGCACTCGCACCCGCACGAGCACGAGGCGGGACACGAGCACGAGCATCCGCACGAGCACGGACACGCGCCCGACGGCGGCGAGCTTTCGCCCGCGGAGCGCGCGAAAGCTGTGCTGGCCTACATGGTCGACCACAACGAGCACCACGCCTCGGAGCTTGCGGAGCTGGTGGACTGCCTCGAGGGAGAGGCGCGCAAGCATCTGCTGGCCGCGATCGGCAGCTTTGAGGTCGGAAACGTGCAGCTGCGCGAAACGCTGGAACTGCTGCGGTAAGCGGCGCGGAAGGAGCGGCTTTTCATGTGCCTTTCAAGCGTATATAAAAATGAGCAGGCGAAGGAGAATCTTCTCGCCTCAGACGTCGCCTCTATCGAGGCGGAGGGCGGCAGCGTCACGCTGACCGACCTGTTTGGGCGCCGGATCACCGTCGAGGGCACGCTCAAGCGCGCCGATCTGACGGGCGGCGTCGTCATTTTGCAGGTCGGGGCGTAAACGCAAAATCGGGCATCCCCCGCGAAGGCGGGTTTTTTACAGCAGCTTTGCCGAAATCACTATTTTGAAGAGGAGTTAGGTTGCCATGTATCGTATCGTCACCAAAAAAAAGCTGACGCCGACGCTCGTACTCATCGAGATCGAAGCGCCGATGATCGCCAAAAAGGCGGAGCCGGGCCAGTTCATCATCCTGCGCGTGGATGAGGACGGCGAGCGCATCCCCATCACGA
>CAMVAV010000039.1 GCA_947165595.1 uncultured Clostridia bacterium
CGTGACGATCGAGCCGCCCGCGCCGCGCACGTCCGCGCCCATGGCGTTGAGGAAGCCCTGCAGCTCCACGATCTCCGGCTCCCGCGCGGCGTTGTAGATCACGGTCGTCCCCTCCGCCCCGCAGGCGGCGAGGATGGCGTTCTCCGTCGCGCCGACGCTCGGCAGCGGAAGCACCAGCTCCGTCGCCGTAAGTACCCGCGCCCGGCAGCGCAGCGTGCCGCCGCGCTCCTCGATCTCCGCGCCCAGCGCGCGCAGCGCCGCGAGGTGCATGTCGATGGGCCGCGGCCCCAGCTCGCATCCGCCCGGATACGACAGCGCCGCCTCCCTCTGCCGCGCGAGGATCGCGCCGAGGAAGATCACCGAGGAACGCATCTCGCGCATCAGCGCGTCCGGCACCTCGTTTTTGTCCATGTGCGTCGTATCGACCAGCAGCGCGCCGTCCTCCCAGCGCGTGCAGCAGCCGAGGTGGCGCAGGATCGCGACCGACGCGTCCACGTCCCGCAGCCGCGGGCAGTTTTCGACGCGGCATTCGCCCGCGCAGACGATGGTCGCCGCCAGCACGGGCAGCACGCCGTTCTTGGACCCCTGTATCGTCAGTTCACCGCAAAGGCGTCTTCCGCCTTCGACGAACAGCTCTTGCATCTCGTCTCCTCCACATACCACGGTTTTCCGTCAACCCATAGTATGCAGAGGACGCGGGATGGGGTTCCGCTTGCGTTTTGGAAAGGCTTGTGGCAGAATAGGGAGAGTATTGTATCACATCCGGACGGAGGAATTTGTCATGAAAAAGAAAAGGGGTCTGAAAATCGCGCTTTGCGTCATTTTGGTTCCGGTCCTGCTCCTCGCCGGTTACGTTGCCTATGTGCTTCTCGCCTATGACCGTCTGCCGGACAACCTGCCGCTGGAGATCATGGGCAACGCCGGCTCGGAGCCGGTCAGATGGCCGGAGTCCGGCGCGCCGTACCGTCTGGTATCGTGGAACATCGGCTTCGGCGCCTACGAGTCCGATTTCGGCTTCTTCCTCGACGGCGGCACGGAGTCGCGCGCCCGGTCGCGGGAGCGTCTGGAGGCGAATCTTGCCCGGATCGGCGCGCTGCTTGCCGCTCAGGACGCGGACCTGCTGCTCGTGCAGGAGATCGACATCGACGGCACGCGCTCCCATCACGTCAACGAGCTCAAGGCGCTGCTGGATTCCTTTGAAGGGACCGCGCTGGAGAACTGGTGGCAGGTCTTTGCCCAAAACTACGACTCGCCCTATCTGATCCTTCCCCTCACCCAGCCGCACGGCGCGAACCGGGCGGGGCTCGGCACGTTTTCCTCCTTCCGCATAGCCTCCGCCCTGCGCCGCAGTCTGCCGATTGAAACGGGCCTGACGAAGTTTCTCGATCTCGACCGCTGCTACAGCGTGTGCCGCATCCCGGCAGAGGGGAAAGAGCTTATCCTTTACAATCTTCATCTCTCCGCCTATACCTCGGACGGCACGATCGCCGACGAGCAGCTCCGGCTGCTGCTGGCGGACATGCAGGGCGAGTATGAGGCGGGCAACTGGTGCGTCGCGGGCGGCGACTTCAACAAGGACCTGCTGGGCGATTCCTCCGTGTACTTCGGCGCGTCCGACATCGAATACACCTGGGCGCAGCCCATCCCGGCGGAGGTCTTCGACGGCGTGGACATCGCGCTCGTCGCGCCGCTGGACGAGGCGGACCCCGTGCCGTCCTGCCGCAACGCGGACGGTCCGTATCACGAGGGGCAGTATGTGCTGACGGTCGACGGCTTTCTCGTCTCCCCGAACGTGGAGGTCCGGGAGGCGCGGGTCGTCGACGCGGGCTTTCAATACAGCGACCACAACCCGGTGTACATGGATTTCACTTTACAGTGATGCATGCCGTCACGTCCGGCGCTCCCGATGTGATCTTCTACTTCGCAAGGCTCATCACGGTCTCGTAAATTCGCTCCGTGGCGTCTCTCACTCCGAGGGACGCCATGTTTTGTTCCATCTCCGCGCGCCGCGCCCCGTCATGCAGAATTTCCGCCGCCGCGGCGAAGAGACGCTTGCCGTCCAGTCCCTCCTGCGCGAGCACCAGCGCCGCGCCATGGTCCCCGAGGACGTTCGCGTTCTTCTCCTGATGGTGGTTCGTCACGTTGGGGGACGGCACGAGGATCGCCGGGACGCCCAGCGCCGTCAGCTCCGCGATGGTCGACGCGCCCGCACGGGAGAGCACGAGGTCGGCCGCGCGCATGACGTCCGCCATGTCGTAGATATACTCGCGCACGTCCAGCGACGGGTGCGCCGCGAGGTCGACGCCGCGCTCCGCGAGCTCGCTTTGCATCGCCTCCCAGGAGATCGTGCCGACGCCGTGGATGTGGTGGAACGGCTCGTGCGCCGCCTCCAGCGCGAGGAATTCCGCCATCATGCGGTTCATCGCCCCCGCGCCGAGGCTGCCCCAGAACGAGACGACCAGCGGGCGCCCGTCGTCGAGCCCCAGCTTCTTCTTTGCCTCCGCCTTCGTCTGGGTGAAGAAGTCGCCGCGCACCGGCGTGCCGGTGACGACCACCTTGTCCGGGTGCCTGTAGTGCGCGCGGCAGTCCTCGAAGCCGACCATGACGCGCTGCGCGTAGTTCTCCAGCTCCCGCGTGGTGAGGCCCGGCACGATGTTCGACTCGTGCACCGCCGCCGGGATGCCCCGCTTCGCGCCGTACTTGACGACGGGATAGCTGGCGTAGCCGCCGGTGCCGACGATCAGGTCGGGACGAAACTCGTCGAGGATGGTGTCCGCCTGCCGCTTCGCGTGAAGCAGGTTTTTCGCCGAGATCAGATTGTGCCGGAGCTCCTTCGGCTTGAGCGAGCGGTGGAACGAAGAGATGTTCACCGAGCGGAACGGATACTCCGTGTGCGCGATCAGATCGCGCTCCAGTCCGCGCTCCGCGCCGACGAAAAGGATCTCCGCCGACGGGTCCCTCTCCCGCATATACCCGGCGAGCGCGAGCGCGGGATTGACGTGTCCCGCCGTCCCGCCGCAGGTAAAAATCACTTTCATCATACCACTCCTATGAGGGCGGCATCTGCCGCGAAACGCTCAGCACGAGTCCCATTTCCGCAAGCTGGATGACGAGCGCCGTGCCGCCGTAGCTGAAAAACGGAAGCGAAATGCCCGTGTTGGGCACCAGGTTCGACACCACCGCGATGTTCAAAAACACCTGCAGGGCGACCTGCGTCGTAACGCCCACCGCCATCAGCGCGCCGAAGCGGTCGCGGGCGTGCAGCGCGATCCAGTACCCGCGCATGACGAGCAGGGCGAACAGCGCCATGATGAGCGTCGCGCCGATCAGCCCCAGCTCCTCGCAGATGATGGAGAAGATAAAGTCGTTGTGCCGCTCAGGCAGGTACATGAACTTCTGCCGGCTCTGTCCGAGGCCGACGCCCAGCAGCCCGCCGGAGCCGATGGCGAGCAGGCTCTGGCGCGTCTGGTAGCCGGCGCCCTGCATCCAGTCGGGGTTGAGCGGATCGCGCCAGATCAGGATGCGCGAGGAGTTGTACGCGATCTTGCCGGACAGATACGCCCACATCACGAGCCCCGCGAGCCCCGCGCCCGCGCCGATCCAATACAGCTCGATGCCGCCGACGAACATCATCGCCGCGCCGATGCTGAGGATCAGCACCATGCCGGAGAAATGCGGCTCCAGATACATCAGGATCGCAATGACGCCGAGTATGACGGCGTAGGGCACGATGCCGTAGCGGACGGTCCGCATACGCTCCATTTTTCGGGAAATGCTGTCGGCAAAATAGAGGATGACGCCGATCTTCGCGATCTCCGAGGGCTGGAAGCGGAACAGCTCGCCGAAGCCCAGCCAACGCGTCGCGTTGTTGACCGTGATGCCGAAGCCCGGGATCAGCACGAGGATCAGCATACCGATGGACGCCGCGAGAACGTATTTCGCCACGGCGCGGTAGCGCTCGTAGTTGATGCGCCCAATCAAAAGCATCACCGCGATGCCCACGAGCGCGAACACCCCCTGTCGCACGAGGTAGTAGGCGGGCTTTCCCGTCTCGTAGTACGCCATGGGAAAGCTCGCGGAAAACAGCATGATCAGCCCCACGCCCGTCAGCAGCAGCGTCAGCATGAGGAACGGCATGTCGAGGGGGCCGCGCGCCGCCTCGCGCATTTCCTTTTCACGCGCGCGATCCCGCTCGCGCTGCTGCCGCCGGAGCTCGCGCTCTTCCTTTGTCATGCCGTCCCCCCTTTCCGTTTCGTATTGCCGGAACGCCGTGCCGGATCAGACGCGGTACCGGTCGAGCACGCCCAGCGCCGCGATGATGCAGCCCAGCGCGCTGACCGAGGCGAAGACCGCGACGAGCTTCACCTCGCTCCAGCCGCACAGCTCGAAGTGATGGTGCAGAGGCGCCATCTTGAACAGGCGCTTGCCGTGGGTCAGCTTGAAGTAGCCGACCTGCAGAATGTCCGACATCGTTTCGCAGATGTAGACGATGCCGACGGGGATCAAGATCAGCGGCATGTCGTAGGCAAACGCCAGCGCCGCCACCGTCCCGCCGAGAAAGAGCGAGCCCGTATCGCCCATGAACACCTTCGCGGGATGGAAGTTGTAGAGCAGAAAGCCCAACAGTCCCCCGACCAGCGCGCCGGCGTAGACGCCGAGCTGCTCATAGCCCTGCCACCACGCCGCGGCAAGCGCGAAGAACAGCCCCACCGGGACCGTCACGCTGGCGGCGAGCCCGTCGATGCCGTCGGTGATGTTGACGGCGTTGACCGTGCCGACGATGACAAAGGCGGCGAACACCATATAAACCGGCCAGCTGATGATGACGTGCGTGTTACAGAACGGGATGTAGAGGTTCGGCGTCAGCATCCCCTCATAGCGCATCAGCGTCAGAAACGCGACCGCCGCGGCAAGCTGGAGCACGAACTTCTGGATCGACGTGAGCCCCAGGTTCCGGTGGTGGATGACCTTCTCGAAGTCGTCCAGAAAGCCGATCGCGCCGAAGATGGCGGCAAAGCCGAAGATGTAGAGCTGCTTGAAATCGCCGCGCAGCATTCCGCTCCAGCCCACGATCAGGCACGCGGCGAGAATCCCGGCGATGAACATCAATCCGCCCATCGTCGGCGTGCCCGCCTTGGCGTTGTGCCAGGTCGGACCGTCCTCACGGATCTCCTGTCCCGCCTTGAGCTTCCGCAGCCACGGGACCAGAAATTTCCCCACGATCGCCGAGACCGCAAAGCTCAGGATGCACGCCAAAACCGTTTTCATGTGTTTCTCCCTTCGCCGCGGACGCGGCATTTTTCTTTTGTTCCAGATGCTCCCGCACGACGTCCCGCTCGTCGAGCGGATAAGCCGTCGTGCCGATGATCTGACAGGACTCGTGTCCCTTCCCCGCGAGCAGGACGACGTCGCCCGGCCCCGCGTGGTCCAGCGCCCAGCCGATCGCCTCGCGCCGGTTCTCGAGCACGGCGAAGGGCGTCCGGCTGCCGCGCATCCCCTCCAGCACGTCGTGCAGGATGGCATAGGGCGGCTCGGTGCGCGGGTTGTCGCTGGTGAGTACCACAACGTCCGCCAGCGCCGCCGCGATGCGTCCCATGCGGGCGCGCTTGGTGCGGTCGCGGTCGCCACCGCAGCCGAAGACGATCAGCACGCGCTCCTGCGCGAAGGAGCAGACCGTCTCCAGAATGCTCTTGAGCCCGTCGGGCGTGTGCGCGTAGTCGATCAGCACCGTGCAGGCGGTCCCGGTCGGCACGACCTCGCAGCGTCCCCGGACGCCGCGGCAATCCCGCAGCGCCGCCGCGCTCTCCGGCAGCGGCACGCCCAGCAGCTTCATCGCCGTGAGCGCCGCGAGGGCGTTGTAGAGCGAAAAATCGCCGGGGATGGGAACATGGGTCTCGACGTGCTCCCGCTCGTCGCAGACGGTGAAACGCACGCGGTCGTTCTCATAGCGCGGGTGCCAGCCCACGACGTCGTTCGTCAGGTTCTTCCCGTAGCGCAGCACGGGACACTCCGAGCCCTCCAACACGCGCTCCGCCCACGCACTGTCCCCGTTGACGGCGGCGGCGCGGCACCGGCGGAACAATCGCGCCTTCGCGGCGCAGTACGCCTCCATCGTGCCGTGGTAGTCCAGATGGTCCTGCGTGAGGTTGGTGAACACGCCCACGTCGAAGTCGATCCCCGCCGCGCGGTACTGCGCGAGCGCGTGGGAGGAGACCTCCATCACCGCGTGCGTACAGCCCGCCTCCGCCATGCGCGCGAGCAGGCTCTGCAGCGTCAGGCAGTCCGGCGTCGTGCGCTCGGCGCTCAGGCTCTCGTCCCCGATCATGTTGCGGTTCGTGCCGATCAGGCCGACCTTCGCGCCGCGCGTCCTTTCCAGCAGCTGCTTGATGAGCACGGTGGTCGTGGTCTTGCCGTTCGTGCCCGTCACGCCGACCGTCGTGAGCTTTTTCGCCGGCTCGCCGTACCACCGCGCCGCCATGAGCGCGAGCGCGAGGCGCGCGTTCGGCACGAGGACGTAGGCGGCGTCCGCCTCCGGCGGCGTCTCGCACAGCACGCAGGACGCGCCGCCGCGCAGGGCGTCCGCGACGTAGCGCCCGCCGTCCTCCCTCTCCCCGTGCAGCGCGGCGAACAGACAGCCCGGACGCGCGGCGCGCGAGTCGGAGACAAGCCCCGTCAGCTCCAATCCCTCCGGGGCGTGCAGCTCGTATGTCGTCAGGGGTGCAAGCAATTCCGATAAGCGCGTGTCGAAAGCTTCCCTTTCTCCGTTGGATCTGGCTCTCTTTTGCGCTCTCAGTCCGTGACGGACGAGTCGCTCAGCTGGACGCGGACGACCGTGCCCGCCTCGACCTCCTTGCCCGGCTCCTCCGACTGGGAAACCGCGCGCACACTGGCGGAGGAGCGGTTCGTCGCGCCGGAGACCGACATGATCAGCCCCGCGTTCGTCAGCTTCTGATTCGCCACGGAGGCGCTGTCGCCGATCACGTTCGGCACGATGCAGGGCGCGTCGGATTTCTCCGCGCCGCAGTAAAGCAATATCTCCGCGTTGTTCGGCACGATCGCGCCGCCCGCGGGCGTCTGGTCCGTGACCTGCGCGCCGTCGCCGATGACGCGGCAGCCGAAGCCCAGCTCGCGGAGCTTTTCCTGCGCGGCCTGCGCCGTCTCGCCCACGAGATTCGGCACCGGGGCGTCCGCGCCGACAAGCTCGGACGCGCTGTAGGTCGGCTCGACGCCGAGATAGGGCAGAAGGTCCGCCATGACGGAGCTCGCCACCGGCGCGACCATGTTGCCGCCGGAAACGTAGGTCCCGGTGTAGCGGCTGGGCTCGTCAAGGGTGAGCAGCATGATAACCTTCGGATCGTCCGCGGGCGCGAAGCAGACGAAGGAGACGATGACGTTGCCGCCGACCTTATCCGCCGTGCCCGTCTTGCCGCCGATGCGGTAGCCGGCGACCTGGCCGTTCTTGCCCGTGCCCTGCGCCACGACGTATTCGAGGATGTCGCGCACCGTGGCGCTGGTCTCCTCAGAGATCACCTGCCGCACCGGCGCGTTGTCGTGCCGGTAGACGACGTTTCCGTCGGCGTCGGTGATCCGTTCGACGAGGTAGGGCTCGCGGAGGTAGCCGCCGTTGATGCACGCCGCCTGCGCCGCGATGAGCGCGACGGGCGTGACGTTGAAGTTCTGGCCGAAGGCGTAGCACGCCAGCGCCAGCTTGGAGTAATTGATCTCGTCGTTCATGAAGCCGCTCGCCTCGCCGGTGGTGTCGATGCCGGTCTTGCGCGTGAGGCCGAAGGCGTTCATATACTCGACGAACTTCTTGTTGCCCACCTTGAGCCCGATGTTGATGAACGCCGGGTTGCAGGAGTTTCCCGCCGCGACCTTGAGGCTCTGATGCCCGTGTCCGCTGCGGTTGGAGCAGTTGATGATCTCCTTCTCGATCTCGACCTTGCCCGTGCAGTTGAAGGTCGAATCGAGGTCGATCACGCCCTCCTCCAGTCCCATGGACAGCGTCAGGATCTTGAAGGTCGAGCCCGGCTCGTAGGTGTCGTTGATCGCCTTGTTGCGCCACTGGCGGTAGCGGAGGTCGGTCAGCTTTTCCGTCACCTGCTCCTCGCTCATGCCCTGCGTGAGAAAGCCGTTGTAGAGCTTGCCGGGGTCGTTGAGGTCGTAGTTGGGCAAGGACGCCATGCCGAGGATGGCGGAGGTGTTGACGTCCAGCACGATGCCCGTCGCGCCCTTGCCCGTGCCGTAGCGCGATTCCAGCTCCGAAAGGCCCTTTTCGAGGTAGTACTGCACGGTGGTGTCGAGCGTCGTTTGCAGCGAGCAGCCGTCCTTCGCGTCAAAGTACTGCTCATACTGGTAGAGCATCGGCGTGCCGTTGACGTCCTTCGCCGAGATGACAAGGCCGCTCTCGCCGGTCATTTTGTCGTTGTAGACCGCCTCGAGTCCATACGCGCCGCCATCCTCGTTCGTAAAGCCGATCACGTTCGCCGCCAGCGAGCCGAAGGGATAATAGCGCTTGGTGGTCGGCTCCATGAAGATGTCGCCGTCGAGCCCGTTTTCGCTGACAAAGGCGCGGACGCGGTCGGCGTCCTCGCGCTCGACGCGTTTTTTGACGAACTCGTACTGCGAGAAGGTGCGCTCCATCTTCTTCATCAGCGCTTCCTCGTCCACGTCCAAGAGCGCCGCGAGATTCGAGGCGATCATGCGCCGGTCGTGCCCGTTGTTTTCGATGCTCAGCGGCGAGAGCATGATGTTCTCCGCCGTCGAGGACACGGCGAGGGTGCGTCCGTTCCGGTCGAAGATCGAGCCGCGGGACGCGCTGACGGTCGTGCGCATCGTCTGCTGGCGCACGGCGATCTGGCGCAGCTCGTCGTAGCGGGTGATCTGCCATTCGTAGAGCTGCATGAAAAGCAAAACGAAGGTCCCCACGCCGAACACCGCCAGCAGGAGCAGCGTCCGGTAGCCGATCGTCCGGTTGGCGCGGCGCGCCGAATCCGGCGTTCTTTTGGGTGCTTTTGCCATAGCTGCGTCTCCTTCAAATACGGGACATAAGGAGCAAGGAATCTCCTCACTCCTTATGTATAGCTTCGCTTATTTGAAATATTCCACCGCGAATACCATGTTCTTTTCCAATTTGCCCAGCGCGCGCCCCAGAGCGCTCGCCTCCGCCGTACGGCAGAGCACGACGCTGTCCGGCGAGGAGAGGTCCACATAGGTGATCTGCGAGGCGCTCGGCTTCGCCATGCCCGCCGCCTCCGCGGCCTCCTGGATCGCCGTGAGGTCGAAGGTGCGCTCGTAGCGCCCGAGCAGCTCGACGTGCTCGTCCTCCAGCTCGTTCAGCCTGCGCTGCATCCGGACGACGTCGGCGGAGATGGCGGTCATCTGCGCGTAGCTCATCAGCAGGGCAACCGCCAGGACGGCAGCCGCCGCAAAGCCGAGGACAACCACCGGCGAAACGCGGATGCGCTCCCGGTGCTTCGGCGCGGCAGCCGCCTTCCTGCGGGATGCCGGCCGCTGTGCCTGCTCCCTCGCGCGGCGCTCGGCATATTCCCACTGCTCGCGCTCCTCGCGGCGCTGGCGGTCATGCTCCTCGCGGCGCTGCCGTTCGCGCTCCAGATAGTCGTAGTCATAGGCGAGGCTGCCCCTCACATAGCGAGCGTTCCGGTTCATTTGTCGCGCGGGACGACGCGCCATTCGCTCCCTCTCCTCTCCCTCAGATACACTACATCAGCACTTTTCCGCAATCCGCAGCTTTGCGCTGCGCGCGCGGGGATTCTCCGCAAGCTCCGCCTCAGACGGGACGACGGGCTTGCGCGTCACCGGGCGCATCCGCGGCGTCCTCCCGCACACACAGACGGGGAACTCCGGCGGACAGACGCAGCCGGTCGCGAACTCCCGGAGCTTCCGCTTGACAATGCGGTCCTCCAGCGAGTGGAAGGTGATGACCGCGAGCCGCCCGCCCGGCTTCAAATGCGCCTCGGCGGCGTCGAGCATCGGCGTCAGCTCGCCCAGCTCGTCGTTGACGGCGATGCGGATCGCCTGAAAGCTGCGCTTGGCAGGGTGCTGCTTCTCGCGCAGCGCCCGCGCCGGCATCGCGCTCCGGATCAGCTCCGCCAGCTCCAGCGTGGTCTCGATCGGGCGGCTCTCCCTGGCGGCGCAGATCGCCCTCGCGATCTGCGGGGCGTAGCGCTCCTCGCCGTATTCATACAGGATACGCCTCAGCTCGTCGCAGGAGGCGGTGTTGACCAGCTCGCGCGCCGTCAGCGGCGACTGCGTGTCCATGCGCATGTCCAGCGGCGCGTCCTGCTTGTAGGAAAAGCCGCGCGAGGCGTCGTCCAGCTGCGGCGAGGAAACACCGAGATCGAAGAGCATCCCGTCCGCCGCTCGCACGCCCAGATCGTCCAGCACCTCGCCGAGGCGGCTGAAGTTGGCGTGCACCAGCGTCACGCGCTCCATTTGCTCCGCGAGCCGCGTCCGCGCGGCGTCCAGCGCCGTTTCGTCACGGTCGAGGGCGATGAGCCGCCCCGTTTTCAGGCGGCGCGCGATCGCCTGCGAATGTCCCGCCCGCCCCAGCGTGCCGTCGACATAGACGCCGTCCGGCTTGATGTCCAGCGCGTCGATGCACTCCTCCAGCAGCACCGGCTTGTGTCCGCAGTCAGCTTCCATCTCAGATTCCGAGCGCCTCCGCGATGGCGGCGAGATCGCCGCTCTCCAGCTCCGCGTTCTCCAGGCTGGCCCACTTCTCCGCGTCCCAGATCTCCGCGCGCTTGGAGACGCCGACCACGACCACGTCCTTCTTCAGCTCCGCGTAGTCGCGCAGCTTCTGCGGCAGCAGGATGCGTCCCTGCGCGTCCGGCTCGCACTTGGCGGCGTTGGCGTAAATGAGGCGCGCCGCCGTCCTCGACTTGGTATAGGGAAGGCTGTCGAACTGCTCGGTCAGCTTCTCCCAACCCTCCTCGGAGTAAACGGTCAGGCAGTGGTCGGTCAGGGCGATCGTCACATAGAACGTCTGGCCCAGCTCCTCCCGGAGCTTGGCGGGGATGAACAGACGCCCCTTCGCGTCGATGCTGTGCTGATACTGTCCGGTCACGCCTGTCCCTCCTCTCCGTTCCGATATCTGCCGCGAATTGAGGGCAAAGCCACCCGCTCTCCCTTTTTTTGGAAAAGCAGGTCCGGCTCCACTCTCATGTTCATTTAGGGATTGGGGCACCACTTTATGGGATTCCTCACCACTTCTCCCCACTCGCAAGTCAAAGTATAGTGTAGCTTGACATAAAAAGTCAAGACAAAAAAACGCGTCGATTTGTGCGGATTTCGCCCGGTTTTGGAACGCTTGTTCCGATTTTTTCGCAGCAAAAAACCGCCCGCCACAACATTTTGTGGCAAAGCGGTTTTATGGCTTCAAAATCTGGTTTTGCGTGCGTTTCTATTGGTTATTTTCACAAATTTTCAGGGGAATCTTTGTCGGCTTTTCTGGCTGATTTGCTCAATTCCTCGCGGTCCTTCTGCCGTCTCGCGGCGGAGGCTGCGCGGAATTTGGCGCGGCTCGTCTTGACCTCGTCCAGCGCCGCCTGGATCGCCTCCTCCGTGCGCTTGAGGGCGTCCTCGGTGTACTCGTTGACGACGCGGTACATCTCGTTGGAGCGCTCCTCCGCGCGCTGCACGATCTCATGGCTGCGCTCCCGCGCGGCGGCAAGCACCTCGCTGTCGGACACCTTGCTCTTGGCGTCGTATTCCGCCTTTTGCATCATGCGTCCGACCTCGCGCTTGGCGGAGGTCACATAGTCCTCCTTCGCCTTGATGAGGTCCTGGGCGCGCTTGAGCTCCGCGGGCAGCCCCGCGCGGATCTCGTCGAGCAGGTCGAGCGCCGCGTCGCGATCGATGACGCATTTGTCCGCGCTCAGCGGGACGCCCTTCGCGTCGTTCACCATATCGTAGAGCATGTCGATCAGACGTTCCACGTCACGATTGTCCATCGTCTCTCCAACCTTTCATCACTCGGATCGCCGCCGCCGGCATATAGGGCTCCAGCGCTCGGCCGTATTTGATCATCTCGCGCACCATGGTGGAGCTGAAATGCTGAAGCTCCGGGCGCGAGGGCAGCAGCACCGTATCAAGCTCCGGCTCCAGGCCGCGGTTGATCTGTGCCATACCGTATTCCGCGTCAAAATCCGTCCCGTTGCGCGCGCCCTTGACGAGCCAGCGCGCGCCGCGCTCCCTCGCGTAGTCGGCGAGAAGCCCCGTCCACAGCTCCGCCGTGACGCCCCTGAGCGGCGAGACCGCCGCGCAGAGCATCTCGAAGCGCTGCTCCGTGGTGAACATCGGGCTTTTCCCGCCGTTGACCATCGTACAGATATAGACCCTGTCGAACAGCCGCGCCGCGCGCGTGATCACGTCCATGTGCCCCAGCGTCACGGGATCGAAGCTGCCCGGGAAAACCGCGATATTCATGCGTTTCCCTCCTCGCTCTCTCCGTCGCGGCGATAGATCGTCGCCTTGATCCTGCCGTAGCGGTACTCGCGCGAAATGCCGTAGGGCGGCTCCAGCGCCGGCAGCTTTTTCTCCGCCGGGGATTCCGCCACGATTATACCACGCGGCGCCAAAATGTCAAACCGCGCGATGTGCGCGATCGACCGCTCCAGCACGTCGTCCGCGTAGGGCGGATCGAGAAAGATGAGGTCGAACCGCGTGCGCAGCGAGGCAAGGCAGCCCATCGAATCCGCGCAGACGACCTGCGCGCGCTCCGTCAGGCCGCAGACGTTCAGATTCTCGCGCACGAGCGCCGCCGCGTCCTTCCGCCGGTCGACGAAGAGGCAGCTCGCCGCGCCGCGGGAGAGCGCCTCGATCCCCAGCTGGCCCGTGCCCGCGAAGAGGTCCAGCACGCGCCGCCCCTCCAGCTCGAATTGCAGGGCGCTGAAAATGCCCTCCTTGACCTTGCCCGCCGTGGGGCGCGTCTCCTGCCCCTTCAGCTCGCCGAGGCGCCGCCCGCGCGCCGACCCCGTGATGACCCGCATTCCGTGCGCCTCCCTTCGGTCCGAATCCTGTGTCCTTTTTATCTTACGGTAAAGCTTTTCGTTTTGCAATAGGAACTTTTTGCGCAAAATAGCACTTGTTATTCCCGTTTCTTTCGTTTATAATGTGGTAATCGTATCATGCCTTAAAAGGCTTTCGGAAAGGAGACCTTTTATGTTCAAGCTTCAAACCGACCGGGGCGAGATCCAGATCAGCGACGCGGTGCTCTCGAACATCACGGGCGCCGCGGCGACGAGCTGCTACGGCGTCAAGGGCATGGCGTACCGCTCCATGACCGACGGTCTGGTCCATCTTCTGCGCCCCTCCGCGATGAGCAAGGGCGTACACATCATCCAGCACGACGAGGGCGATATCTCCATTGAGCTGCACATCATTGTCGAGTCCGGCGTCAACATGACCGCGATCTCCCGCGAGATCATCTCGCAGGTACGCTATCTGGTCAACAAGAACACGGGCGCCCGCATCCGCAGCGTCGACGTCTGCGTCGACAGCATCACCTTCAAGGACTAGGAGGACCGCCTTTCATGCACGAAACCATCAATGGCGCCGCATTCCGGGATATGCTGCTCTTCGGAGCCGTCTCCGTGACCGCGGCGAAACAGAGCGTCAACGATCTGAACGTATTCCCCGTGCCGGACGGCGACACGGGCACCAATATGAGCCTGACCATCCAGACCGCCGCGGCGGAGCTGAAGAAAAAGCCGGACGGCGGCATCGACGAGGTGGCGAACACCGCGGCGAACGCGATGCTGCGCGGCGCGCGCGGCAACTCCGGCGTCATTCTGTCGCTGCTGTTCCGCGGCATCTCCAAGAGCCTCAAGGGGCTCGACGAGGCGGACGGCGTCGCCTTTGCCAGCGCCCTGCAGGAGGGCGTCGCCGCCGCGTACAACGCGGTGATGAAGCCCGCCGAGGGCACGATCCTGACCGTTTCCCGTCTCGCCGCCGACGCGGCGATGCGCACCGCGGAGGAGGAGAGCGACATTGAGCGCATCCTGGAATCGGCGATCCGTCAGGGCGGCGAAACGCTCAAGGAAACCGTCAACATGAACCCGGTGCTCAAGCGCGCCGGCGTCGTGGACGCGGGCGGCAAGGGCTTTCTCATCATCCTCGAGGGGATGCTGGCGAGCCTGCGCGGCGAGGCGCTGCCCGAGCTGGACGAGACCGCCGGCACGCGCGACAAGGCGGACTTCGCCGAGCTGGGCGACGAGGACATCACCTTCACCTTCGACACCGTGTTCATCGTCCGCAAGACCGGTGGGCGCGACCTCGCGGATTTCCGCGCGTATCTGAACACCATCGGCGACAGCATCGTCGTCAGCGAGGGCGACGACATGTTCAAGGTCCACGTGCACACCGATACGCCGGGCGACGCGCTCAACGCCGCGCAGCAGTACGGCACGCTGGAGGTCGCGAAGATCGAGAACATGCGCATCCAGCAGGAGGATATGGCGGCGGGCCGCAAGACCGTCTCCGCCGACGAGTTGGACGACGAGGACGGGATGGACGGCTCCGACGCCGCGGCGGGCGCGGAGCCGGAGGAGCGCAAGCCCTACGGCTTCCTCGCGGTGTGCGCGGGCGACGGGCTCGCCGCGGTGTTCCGCGACATGGGCGTGGACGGCATCATCAGCGGCGGACAGACCATGAACCCCTCGACCGAGAGCATTCTGAAGCTGATCCAGCGCACGAATGCCGACACGGTGTTCGTTCTGCCCAACAACAAGAACATCATCATGGCGGCGCAGCAGTGCGTCGGCATGACCGACAAAAACGTGATCGTCATCCCGACGGCCACCGTGCCGGAGGGCATCTCCGCGATGATGGCGGTCGATCTGGAGGCGGAGGACGCGAAGACGATCGAGCAAATGATGCTCGAGGCGGCAAAAAAGGTCTCCACCGCGCAGATCACCTACGCCGCGCGCGACTCCGATTTCGACGGGCGCGACATCCACGAGGGCGATTTTCTCGCCCTGCTGGACGGCAAGCTCTTCGGCGTGGACAAGAGCATCTCCGTGCTGCTGGGCAAGCTGGCGGACGAGGCGACCGCGCGCGGGGCGGAGTTCGTCAACGTCTTCTACGGCGAGGACGTCGACGCCGACGAGGCGGCCTGCGACGCCGCCTGCTTCACCGAAAAGCTCCCCTCGGCGGAGGTGAGCGTGCTCTCGGGCGGGCAGCCGGTCTACTACTACATCATCAGCTTTGAGTGATACACAGCGATCCAAAAGAATTACGGAGCCGAAGATCCGCAAAACGGATTTCCGGCTCCGCTTTTTTACTTGTTTCCCGCGTACCCGGCGCGGTCAGTTCTCCTCCCCCAGCGCCTCCAGCGCGCCGAAGTACTTTTGCCGCGTCTCGCTGAATTTCCGGTTGTACTCCTGGTCCCCGCCCCTGTGGAGCTGGTGGATGTATTCGTGGTGGTTGCTCATGATCGAGCTGTCCGACAGGGAGAGCGTGTAAACGCCGACGTTGGAGCACTGGTCGGAGATACGCTCGATGTTCACGAGAATGTCCAGAAACGACAGGCCCGCGTAGACCGTGCACTTTCCGTCGCGCACGCGCTTGATGTGGTTGTTGCGCAGCGTCGCCACCAGATCGTCCACGACCTCCTCCACCGGCTCGATGCGCCTCGCCGCGCGCATATCGAGGGCGCGGAAGCCCTGGCGGGCGTAGCCGATGATCTCGTTGAGCGCGTCGCGCAGCACCCGCAGCTCCCCCTGCGCGCTTTCGGACAGCTGCGCGCCGCGCTCGCGCAGCTCCTGCGCGTTCTCGGTCAGGTTCACCGCGTAGTCGCCGATGCGCTCAAACTCGGAGAAGCATTGGATGTAGAAGTTCAGCAGCTCGCTGCCGTTGCCCATCGTCACATGGGGCGAGAGCCTGATGAGGTAGTTGTCCACCCGATCCGCCAGCAGGTCGATCCGGTCCTCGTTTTCATTGATACGGTCGACGGTGCGCTGGTCGTAGCTTTGCAGCACGTCCATCGCGCCCAGCACCGCCTCGTGCGAGAGCTTTGCCATCGTGGAGATCGCGCGGGACGCGCCGGAGAGAGCCAGCGCGGGCGAGGTAAAGAACTTCTCGTCCAGCAGCTCCAGCTCGCGCTCGACGCTCGCGCCGAGCTGCGGCTCGTCCCTGACGATCACGCGGGAGAGCTTTTCAAACTGCCCGCACACCGGCAGCAGCACCGTCGCGGAGAACAGGCGGAACACCGTGTGGACGTTGGCGATGCCGCCGGAGGTCAGCGTCCTGTCCCACAGCGCGGACAAAAACGCCGTATTCCGCAGGAGCAGCACGCCGGCGATGATGAGGGCCGAGCCGGTGATATTGAAGAGAATGTGTACGATACCCGTCCGCTTGGCGTCCGCCTTCGAGCCGATGGAGCAGACGATGGCGGTCGTCACACAGTCGCCGATGTTGACGCCGATGACGATCGGCCACACCGCGCTGAAGGTCAGCACGCCCGTCGTGGACAGCGCCTGCAAAATACCGATGGTTGCCGACGAGCTCTGGATCAGAAACGCGACGCCCGTACCGGCGAGGAAGCCCAGCACCGGCGTATCCGAAAGGCTGACGAAGGTGTTCGCGAAGGTCTCGGAGGAGGAGAGCGGGCTGACCGCCGCCGTCATGTTCAAAAGCCCCGTAAACAGGATGCCGAAGCCCATGGAGATCTGGCCTATGACGCCGGCGTGCTTCGATTTGACCGCCATGATGAACAGGATGCCGAGGATCGCCGCCAGCGGCGCCAGCGTCGAGGGCTTGAAAAGGTCGATCCACGTCGCGCCGCCGCCCGAGCCGAGGTCGAGCAGGCGGATGATCTGGCCGGTGATCGTCGTGCCGACGTTCGCGCCGATGACCACGCCGAGCGACTGGTGCAGCGTGATGACGCCCGCGCCGACGAGGCCGGAGGTCAGAACGATCGTCGCGGTCGAGCTCTGGATGACGGCGGTGACGAGCAGACCGAGGAAGAAGCCGACGAGCGGATTGTTCGTCACCTTCTCCATCGCGTCCTTCAGCGCGCCGGAGGAGCTCTCCTTGAGCCCGTCCCCCATCAGGCGCATGCCGTAGAGGAACAGGGCGAGGCCGCCAAACAGCGAGATCACATTGAAAATTGTCATAGGTGGTATTCCTTTTGATTCTTCAGCCGGCCGCTCCGCTCACGCGGGGCGAATTCCCTTTTGCGCACAGAAGCCGCAACTTCCACCAAATACTATAGTATCAGAAATTTTGCGGTTTTCAAGGAATTGTTTGCGAAAAAAGCGACAAAAATGAGCTCTTGCATATTTTGATTCATGTGCTAAAATGATGGGCGGCAGCCATAAACCCGCTCCGGCGGCAAAACGGCTCGCATCGTCAGATCAAAACAGCGCGCAAGGCGCACGGAGGTTTTTTCATGTATCAGAATTCCTATCCCATCGGCGTCATTGATTCCGGCGTGGGCGGCCTGACCGTCGTGCGCCAGCTTCAGCGCCTCCTCCCCGGCGAGGACATCATCTATTTCGGCGACAGCGCAAACTGCCCCTACGGCAACCGCAGCGCGGACGAGATCTTCGCCCTGACGCTCAAAATGCTCCGCTTTCTGGAGCAGCAGCAGGTCAAGTGCGTCGCCATTGCCTGCAACACGATCTCCACGCTCGTCGAGCGGCTGCGCCCCGAGTGCCCCTTCCCCCTCGTCAGCATCGTCGAGGCGGGCGCGGACTACGTCGTGCAGGAGAAGCTGCCGCGCGTGGGCCTGATCGCCACCGAGTTCACCGTCTCCACCGGCGCGTACGAGGCGCGCATCCATGCGGGCAATCCGGACTGCGTCGTCTCCGCCAAGGGCTCGCCCAAGCTTGCCGCGCTGATCGACAAGGGCGACTTCAACCAATCCGCCATCGACGAGGAGATCACCGAGCAGGTGGACATCATCCTCGCCCGCGAGCCCGTCGAGGACCTGATCCTCGGCTGCACGCACTTCCCCATCGTCGCGGACAATTTCCATCGCTGCTTCCCGCAGCTGCGGCTCATAGACCCGGCCGAGCAGCAGGCCCTCGCGGTGAAGAACCTGCTCGTCTACCGCAAGCTGAGCAATCCGCAGACGCGCGGTTATTTGAAGATCAACACCTCCGGCGACCCGGAGGTCTTTGCCGCCGTCGCGAAGCTGCTCGAGCTGCACGGTCCGGACGAGTGCGGGACGCTCGCGCTGTAAGCGGCGCTCCGGGCGGAGCCGTTTTCCGTCCCGCGTTTTTCCCGCGGCTCTACAGCGTGCGCTCCAAAAGGGCGCGCAGCTGCTCCGCGTGGCGGCACTCGTCCGCGGACAGGCGCTCATAGAGCCGCGCGCGGCACGGGTCCTCCGTTCCCTCCGCGGCGCGGGCGTAGGCGAGCGTGCCGCCCGTTTCCTCATGATACCGCTCGCGCAGCGCGTCGCACCAGCGGCGCTTGGGCTGCGGCGGCAGCACAACCGCGACGGCGTAGGTCCCGCCCGTGAGCAGGAAATACGCCGCCTGCAGCGCCCGGGCGTGTCCCGCCTCCTCCCCGGCGAGGCGGAGCATCAGGCGCCTTCCCTCCCCCGTCGGCGCCTGCCGCGCGAGGCAGCGGTAGACCTGCGCGTCCGCCAGCTCGTCGCGCAGAAAGCCCCGCACCGCCTCCGCGCCGTCCTCCGCGCCGCGCGCGCCGGAGGGGACGCGCCGTTCCGGCTCCGCGCCGGCGTCCGGGTAGGGCGCGAGCCCCGGGGACACCCTGCGCCAGATGCGCTCGCAGCGGCGGTAATCCTGTTCGATCGGCAGCGCCGCCATCTCATATTCACCCATAAGAAAACGCCTCCATTCACAATACTCCGGCATCATCCTATGCGCGGCGGCGCAAACACTGCTTATCCGCATTGATTTTTTCAGATATTTTTGCTATACTACCTGAGGAATTGCTGATTGGATCGGCGGTTCCCCATAAGCTCCGGAAAACTGCACAAACCGGAAGCACTTCCGATACGGAGGAGCGTAATGTTAGAGCTCAGGCATATTTCCTATTCCGTCACAGAGGCAGGCACCGAGCAGGCGATCCTGCGGGACATCTCCGTCACGATCCCCGACGGGAGGCTGGTCGTATTCACCGGCCCGAACGGCGGCGGAAAGACGACGCTGGCAAAGATCATCATGGGCCTCGCCACCCCCACGAAGGGCCAGATCCTCTACAACGGGCAGGACATCACCGCCCTGTCCATCACCGAGCGCGCGCGGCTCGGCATCAGCTACGGCTTTCAGCAGCCGCCGCGCTTCAAGGGCATCACCGTGCGCGACCTGCTGACCGTCGCCTCGGGAGACGAGGCGCTTTCAAAGGACAAGTGCTGCCGCTATCTCACGCAAGTCGGGCTCTGCGCCAACGACTATCTGGACCGCGAGGTGGACGCCTCGCTCTCCGGCGGCGAGGTCAAGCGCATCGAGATCGCCACCCTGCTCGCCCGCGGCAGCGAGCTGATGATCTTCGACGAGCCGGAGGCGGGCATCGACCTTTGGAGCTTCGCGCGCCTGACCGAGACGTTCGAGGATATCCACCGCACCCACAGCGCCACCATGATCGTCATTTCGCATCAGGAGCGCATCATCCGCCTCGCGGACGAGATCATCGTCGTCGGCGGGGGCGAGCTCCGCTACCGCGGCAGCGCGGAGGAGGTGCTCCCCAAGATCATGGCGGACACGCTGGGCTCCTGCCCGGTGCTGACCAGAAGGGAGGCGGAGCTTCCGTGATCAACGAAATCGACCAGGCTCTGCTGGAGAAGATCGCCGGCCTCGTCGGCAAGCCCGTGGACGCGCTGAACATCCGCAAGGACGGCGGCTGCGAGGCGCGCCAAAGCACCGAGCACATCAAGATCGATCCCCGCACCGACGGCAGGGAGGGCATCGACATCCGCATTCTGGACGGCACGAAGGGAGAAAAGTGCTATATCCCCGTCGTCATCGGCAAGAGCGGCTATGCCGAGACGGTCTACAACGACTTCTACATCGGCGAGAACTGCGACGTGGAGATCGTGGCGGGCTGCGGCATCCACAACTCCGGCTGCGACGAGGCGCGGCACGACGGCGTGCACACCTTCCACGTCGGCAAAAACTCCCACGTCCGCTACGCCGAAAAGCACTACGGCGAGGGTAGCGGCGAGGGCACGAACATCATGAACCCGCAGACCGTCGTCTATCTGGAGGAGGGCGCGTCCATCCAGATGGAGACGGTGCAGATCCGCGGCATCGACTCGACGAAGCGCTACACGAAGATCGTCTGCGGCAAGGGCGCCGAGGCGCTCATCACCGAGCGGCTGCTCACCCACGGCAGGCAGCTCGCGGAGAGCGACATGGAGATCCTCCTCGACGGAGAGGATTCCAAAGGCCGCGTGATCTCCCGCTCCGTCGCGCAGGACGAGAGCCGCCAGGTCTTCCGCCCCATTGTGGTCGGCAACGACAAGTGCTTCGGGCATGTCCAGTGCGACTCGATCATCATGGGCAGCGCGAAGATCGAATCCGTCCCCGCCATCACGGCGAACTCGACGGAGGCACAGCTCATCCACGAGGCCGCCATCGGCAAGATCGCCGGAGACCAGCTGCTCAAGCTGCAAACGCTGGGCCTGACCGAGGAAGAGGCGGAGGACCGCATACTGAAGGGCTTTCTGGCATAAGAAAAATCGAACGGCGGAGGGAGGCGAGAAATCATGGGGCTCTTTGGCTTATTTGGAAGGAAAAAGGATGAGGACGAAGAGGTCGATCCTGCCGATTACGCCGGCATGCGCCTTGAGATCATGGACGAGCAGGAAAATCTGCTCTTCGCCGCCCGCGCCGACAACTCGTGGGACGGCAGCATGGAGCTGCGCGCCCTGACCGTTCCCAGGCTCCCGCCCCGCGCGGAATATTATCCCGTGCTGATGCGCGGTTATCAGGTCAAAACCAGAAAGGCCGTCCACATGGAGGGGAACATCACTCCGCAGGGCAACGGCGTCTGGTCGGTCGAGGACCTGAAAATTACGTCAAAGGACAACGACCGCGCTTTCTACCGGCAGGAGACCACCGTCCGCGGCACGGTCATGCCGCTGCGGCAGCGCGGTATTGCGGAGGCCTCCTGCCGCCTTATAAACGTCAGCGCCGGCGGCGTGTGCATCCAGACCGCCGCGGAATTCATGGTGGGCGAGCGCTTCCTGCTCAAGTCCACCCTGTTCGAGGGGTGGAAGCCCACGCCGGTGATGTGCGCGGTGCGCCGCGTCACAAGGCGCAAGAGCTCCACCGAGTACGGCTGCGAATTCATCGACCTCTCTCCGGCGATCGAAAGCGCGATCACGCGTGCGATCATGGACATCCAGCGCGAGCGGATGCGCGGCGGGTCGTGACGCGCGCAAAGCAGGCGCAATGATTAAGGAAGCGCTGAATAAATCCCCGCGCACGTCTTGACGGCATCTTTTCCGTCT
>CAMVAV010000040.1 GCA_947165595.1 uncultured Clostridia bacterium
GCGAGCGCGCGGGCCTGCCCGGCAACCGCGGCCCGCAGATGGTCGTCACCGACCTGGGCATCATGAAGTTCGACGAGCAGACCAAGCGCATGTACCTCGCCTATTACTATCCGTTCTCCACGCCCGAGATGGTGCAGGAGAACACGGGATTCGAGGTCGACGTGTCCCGCGCCGAGCTGATGGAGGGCCCCGATCCCGAGATCATCCGCCTCATCCGCGAGGAGATCGACCCCGGCCAGGCGTTCATCAAGGTTCCGAAAGACTGATTTCCACAAAAAATAAGAGAAGGAGACAACAATATGAGCGAATATTCGATGCCCTCTTATTTCCAGTCCATGCCGACCATCGGCACGGAGCTCACCAAGTTCAACGATGACAACATCGTCGAGATCCAGCAGGTCGAGCAGGAGATCCACGAGCTCCGCGAGGCCGCGCTGGAGGCGGGGCGCTCCACCGAGTCCCTCAACGAGAGCGGCCAGTGGACCGCGATGCAGCGCGTCATGGAACTGGTGGACGAGGACACCTGGTGCCCGCTGAACAGCCTCTTTAATCCGCAGGACAACAAGGACGGCAGCGTCGGCATCGTCAAGGGCCTCGGCCGCATCGACGGCAAGTGGGCGGTCATCATCGCCAGCGACAACAAGAAGCTCGCCGGCGCGTGGGTCCCCGGCCAGGCGGAGGCGCTGCTGCGCGGCAGCGACACGGCGAAGCGCCTGCACATCCCCCTGGTCTACGTGCTCAACTGCTCCGGCGTGAAGCTGGACGTGCAGGAGCTGGTGTACCCCAACCGCCGCGGCGGCGGCACGCCGTTCTATCGCAACAGCGAGCTCAACCAGCTCGGCGTGCCCGTCATCGTCGGCATCTACGGCACGAACCCGGCGGGCGGCGGCTATCACTCCATCAGCCCCACGATCCTCGTCGCGCATCAGGACGCCAACATGGCGGTCGGCGGCGCGGGCATTGTCGGCGGCATGAACCCCAAGGGCTATGTCGACCTCGAGGAGGCGGAGAAGCTGATCGAGGCGCAGAAGAACCTCAAGGCGGACATCCCCGGCACCGTCGCCATCCACTACAGCGAGACCGGTTTCTTCCGCGAGGTGCAGGTCGACGAGGAGGGCATGCTCGACGCGATCCGCAAGTACATGGATTACCTCCCCGCCTACGATCCCGAGTTCTTCCGCGTGGACGATCCCAAGGAGCCGCTGTTCGACCCGAACGACCTCTACAGCATCGTCCCGTTCAATCAGAAGCGCAGCTATGACATGTACGAGGTCATGGCGCGGCTCTTCGACGGCTCGGAGTTCATGGAGTTCAAGAAGGGCTACGGTCCCGAGATGATCACCGGCCTCGCCAAGATCGACGGTATGCTCGTCGGCGTCGTCAGCAACGCGCAGGGCATGCTGATGAACTACCCCGAGTACAAGATGGCGACCTACGGCCAGGCGATGGGCGTCGGCGGCAAGCTGTACCGCCAGGGCCTGATCAAGATGAACGAGTTCGTCACCCTCTGCGCCCGCGACCGCATCCCGATGCTGTGGATCCAGGATACCACGGGCATCGACGTCGGCAACGACGCCGAGCGCGCGGAACTGCTGGGCCTCGGCCAGAGCCTGATCTACTCCATCCAGTCGAGCAACCTGCCGATGATGGAGATCACGCTGCGCAAGGGCACCGCCGCCGCGCACTACGTCCTCGGCGGACCGCAGGGCAACGACAACAACGCCTTCTCCATCGGCACGGCGACCACCGAGATCTACGTCATGCACGGCGAGACCGCGGCGACCGCGATGTACTCCCGCCGCCTCGTGAAGGATCAGAAGGAGGGCAAGGAACTCCAGCCGACCATCGACAAGATGAACAAGCTCATTCAGGAGTACAGCGAAAAATCCCGTCCCAAGTACTGCGCGAAGCTGGGCATGTGCGACGAGATCGTCGACATGAACGACATGCGCCCGTACATTCAGGCGTTCGTCAACTCCTGCTATCAGAACCCGACGAGCATCTGCCCGTTCCATCAGATGCTCCTGCCGCGCATCATCCGCGACTTCGACAACCTCTATAAGAAGTAAGCACCCAACCCATCACACCGAGCGGACCGCGGCGGCAGCCACGGTCCGCCGAGGAGAAAAGAAATGTCAATTTACACCATGGGCATCGACGTCGGGTCCACCGCGTCAAAATGTGTTATCCTCAGGGACGGGTCCGAGATCGTCGGCAAGTCCCTCGTCGCCGTCGGCACCGGCACCTCCGGCCCGCAGCGCGCCATCGAGGGCGTGCTGGCGGACGCGCAGATGCAGCGGGAGGACATGGACTTTGTGCTTGCCACCGGCTACGGGCGCAACTCGCTCGAGGGTCTTGCCGACATGCAGATGTCGGAGCTTTCCTGCCACGCGCGCGGCGCGACGTTCCTCTTCCCGGAGGTGCGCACGGTCATCGACATCGGCGGGCAGGACGTCAAGGTCATCGAGATCGAGAACGGCATGATGAAGAACTTCGTCATGAACGACAAGTGCGCCGCCGGCACGGGGCGCTTCCTCGACGTCATGGCGCGCGTGCTGGAGGTCAACACCCGTGACCTCGGCGACCTCGGCGACCGCTCGACCCGCGAGGTGGGCATCAGCTCCACCTGCACGGTCTTCGCCGAGAGCGAGGTCATCTCCCAGCTCGCGATGGGCACCGACAAGTGCGACATCATCGCCGGCATTCACCGCTCCGTCGCGGCGCGCGTGGTCGGCCTGTGCCACCGCGTCGGCGTGCGCGACCAGGTCGTGATGACCGGCGGCGTCGCCCAGAACCACGGGATCGTGCGCGCGCTGCAGGACCAGCTGCGCCACGATATCCACACCAGCCCCCTCACGCAGTACAACGGCGCGCTGGGAGCGGCCCTGTTTGCCTATCAAAAGGCAAACAAGGCGCAGTAACGCCGTTTCGCCCGCCGCTTGCCTCGCGCAAAAGGAACGGCGCTCGGCAGGCTTCGCGGTATGATGCGGAGTCTGCGCGGCAAAACATCAGTCAACCAAAGGAAAACAAAAATCCGATAGGAGGAGATTACTATGGCCAAGGAAGTCAGCCCCGGCGTGCTCGCGCTGCGCAAGGTCGTGGACGACGTCTACGCGGACGCCCGCGAGGCGAAGGCGCAGGGCAAGCTCGTCGGATGGTCCAGCTCCAAGTTCCCCTGCGAGCTGGCGGAGGCGTTCGACCTGAACGTCATGTACCCCGAGAATCAGGCCGCCGGCATCGCCGCCCAGCGCGACGGCGAGATCATGTGCCAGGCCGCCGAGGATCTCGGCTTCGACAACGATATCTGCGGTTACGCGCGCATTTCGCTCGCCTACGCGGCGGGCAAGCGCGCCAGCCGCAAGATCGACCTCGAAACCGGCGAGTTCGTCATCGATCCCAACAGCGGCAAGCCGCTCAAGGACGAGAACGGCAACGTCGTCATCGACGAGGCGACCGGCAAGCCCAAGAAGGACCCCAAGACCATGAAGCCCTACATCGTCCTCGACGACATCCACGAGATCGAGGCGCTGCCCGAGGGGCGCGAGAAGGAGCTGCGTCTCAACGCCATCCAGCCGTACAAGCAGATGCGCATTCCGCAGCCGGATTTCGTGCTGTGCTGCAACAACATCTGCAACTGCATGACCAAGTGGTACGAGAACATCGCGCGCATGTGCAACATCCCGCTCATCATGATCGACGTGCCCTACAACAACACGGTCGAGGTCAACGACGACTATGTCGCCTACATCCGCTCCCAGTTCGACAACGCGATCAAGGACCTCGAGAAGCTCACGGGCAAAAAGTTCGACGAGAAGAAGTTCGAGGAGGCCTGCAAGCACGCGAACCGCACGGCGCAGAACTGGCTCAAGGTCTGCGACTATCTCCAGTACAAGCCCGCGCCCATGAGCGGCTTCGACCTGTTCAACCACATGGCGGACGTCGTGACCGCGCGCGGAAAGAGCGCCGCGGCGGACGCGTTCGAGCTGCTGGAGAAGGACCTGGAGAAGAACATCCAGGAGGGCACCTCCACGCTGCCGTTCCCGGAGCAGTACCGCGTCATGTTCGAGGGCATCCCCTGCTGGCCGAAGCTCCCGAACCTGTTCAAGCCCCTCAAGGCGAACGGCGTGAACGTCACCGCCGTCGTCTACGCCCCCGCCTTCGGCTTCGTCTACAACAACTATGACGAGATGGTCAAGGCGTACTGCAAGGCGCCGAACTCGGTATGTATCGAGCAGGGCGTCGACTGGCGCGAGGGCATCTGCCGCGACAACAAGGTCGACGGCGTGCTCGTCCACTACAACCGCTCCTGCAAGCCGTGGTCCGGCTACATGGCGGAGATGCAGCGCCGCTTCACGAAGGATCTGGGCATCCCCTGCGCCGGCTTCGACGGCGACCAGGCCGACCCGCGCAACTTCAACGAGGCGCAGTACGAGACCCGCGTGCAGGGTCTGGTCGAAGCCATGCAGGCGAACAAAAAGTAAGGGGGCGTGACGGAAATGAGTATCGAATCTATGGTTCAGGAGTTCGCCGCCGTCGCGGCGAGCCCCAAGGCGCAGCTGAAGAAGTACAAGGACGCGGGCTACAAGTGCATCGGCGTGATGCCGTACTACGCGCCCGAGGAGCTGGTCGAGGCCGCCGGCATGGTGCCGCTGGGCATGTGGGGCAGCAACAAAAAGACCATCTCCAAGGCGAAGGAATACTGCGCGACGTTCTACTGCACGATCGCCCAGATCGACCTCGAGATGCTGCTCGACGGCACCTGCGATTTGCTCGACGGCGTCATCACCCCCGCCATCTGCGACACGCTGCGCCCCATGACGCAGAACATCCGCGTCGCAATGGAGGGCAAGCTGCCGACGATCTTCCTCGCGCACCCGCAGTTCCGCCGTCCGGCGTTCGGCCTTGAGTTCTGCCGCGCGCAGTACACCCACGTCAAGACCGAGCTGGAGAAGATCCGCGGCAGCGAGATCACCGACGACGAGCTCCGCGAGGCGATCAAGACCTACAACAAGTCCCGGAAGGCCCGCCGCGAGTTCGTGAAGCTCGCGAGCGAGCACTGCGACGTGATCGACCCGATCCAGCGTAGCGCCGTGCTCAAGAGCGCGTTCTTCATGCGCAAGGCGGAGCACACCGAGAAGCTCGAGGCGCTCAACGCCGAGCTGAAGAAGCTGCCCGCCGCCAAGTGGAACGGCGTGAAGATCGTGACGAGCGGCATCGTCGTCGACTCCCCGGCGCTGCTGAAGGTGCTCAAGGACAACAAGGTCGCCATCGCGGCGGACGATGTGGCGCACGAGTCCCGCGGCATCCGCGTGGACGCGGACGAGACCGGCGATCCCATGATGGCGCTGTGCAAGCAGTTCGCGGATCAGGACTACGACGTGCTGCTCTTCGATGAGGAAAGCTCCCAGAACCGCCGCGGCGAGTTCGTGGCGAAGCTGGTCGAGGAGTCCGGCGCGCAGGGCCTGGTGCTGTTCATGCAGCAGTTCTGCGACCCCGAGGAGATGGAGTATCCCTACCTCAAGAAGGCGCTCGACGCGCACAAGATTCCGTTCATCAAGCTCGGCGTCGATCAGCAGATGCGCGACTTCGGTCAGGCGGCGACCGCCATCCAGGCGTTTGTCGACGTGCTGGCGATGAACGGATAAGGATAAAAGGAAAATACTCTTTCGGAAAGGAGTCACTACATGCCAGTAGCAGAATACAGCAAGCTGTTCGTCGTTCTCATGGGCATCGGCACCGTGTTCTTCGGGCTGATCTGCATCATCATCCTGACCATCGTCATGGGCAAGATCCTGAGCAGCGCCGCCGCGAAGGCGCCCGCGGCGCAGAACGACACGATGACCGCGGTCAAGAAGGTCGCGGAGGCGCACCCGCAGCAGACGGAGTCCGGCATTCCCACCGAGGTTCTGGTGGCGATCATGTCGGCGCTGTCGGAGGAGCCCGGTATCTCGTCGCGCGGCTGGAACATCACGAGCATCAAAAAATCTATATAAGATAAGGAGAAAATCACAATGGTTAAGCAGTACAGAGTTACCGTCAACGGCGTCAGCTACGACGTCACCGTGGAGTCCGCCGGCGGCGGCCGCGGCAGCTATGCGCCCGCGTATCATCCCGCTCCGGCGGCGGCTCCCAGCGCGCCCGTCCCGGCGCCCGCTCCCGCTCCGGCGGCGGCTCCCGCTCCCGCTCCGGCGGCTGCCCCGGCTCCGGCGGCCGCTCCCGCCGGCGGCGGCTCCGGCGCCGTCACCTCCCCGATGCCCGGCACGATCCTCGACGTCAAGGTCAGCGCCGGCCAGAGCGTCAAGGAGGGCGACGTCCTGTTCATCCTCGAGGCGATGAAGATGGAGAACGAGATATTCGCTCCCTCCTCCGGCACCGTTTCCTCCGTCGCAGTTCAGAAGGGCGCTTCCGTCAACCCGGGCGACACGCTCTGCGTGATCGGATAACGACATACCGTATAGACGACACCCTTCTAAAACTGTGAAAGGAAAGCTGGAATTATGCAAGCTATTTTGAACTTTGCGCAGCAGACCGGCTTTTATCAGTTCTCACAGGGCGGCAACTGGAAGATGCTCATTATGCTCGCCATCTCCTTTGTCCTGCTCTATCTCGCGATCGTCAAGCAGTTCGAGCCGCTGCTCCTTCTGCCGATCGCGTTCGGTATGCTGTGCACCAACCTCCCCGGCGCGGACATGTTCCACGAGATTTTCTTCGCCGGCGGACACGTCAACTGGGAGATCCTGCACGGAGACCCCGTCACGGCGACGAAGCTGCTGGAGCTTTACGAGCACGGCGCGCTCCGGGACGTGATCGCGCCCTACGCGGCGCAGGTGCTCGCCTGCGCGAACGAGACGTTCGGCGCGGCGCAGATCGACCAGATCATCGCGCAGGCCACCGCCAGCGGCATCACCGACACGCTGCAGGCGCAGCTTGAGGCGATGTCCTACATCGAGCAGGTTGCCGGCACGTTCAGCACCGTCACCATCACGGCGGGCCTGCTGGACATCCTGTACCTCGGCGTCAAGCTCGGCATCTACCCCTGCCTGATCTTCATGGGCGTCGGCTCGATGACCGACTTCGGACCGCTGATCGCGAACCCGAAATCCCTGCTGCTGGGCGCGGCGGCGCAGCTCGGTATCTTCATGACCTACGTCGGCACGCAGTTCATGGGCTTCACCGCGAAGCAGTCCTCCTCCATCGGCATCATCGGCGGCGCGGACGGCCCGACCGCCATCTACGTCACCTCCCGCCTCGCGCCGGAGCTGCTGGGCCCGATCGCCGTCGCCGCGTATTCGTACATGGCGCTGGTGCCGGTCATTCAGCCCCCGATCATGAAGGCGCTGACCTCCAAGCAGGAGCGCGTGATCAAGATGCGCCCGCTGCGCGCGGTCAGCCAGAAGGAAAAGATCATCTTCCCGATCATGATCACCGTGTTCGTCGCCCTGCTGGTGCCCTCCGCGGCGCCGCTGGTCGCGTGCCTGATGCTCGGCAACCTCGCCAAGGAGTCCGGCGTGGTGGACCGCATCCAGAAGACCATGGGCAACGAGCTGATGAACATCGTCACGATCTTCCTCGGCTTCACCGTCGGCGCGACGGCGACCGCCACCACGTTCCTGACGCTCCAGACCATCGAGATCATGTGCATGGGCGTCGTGGCGTTCGGCTTCGGCACCGCGGGCGGCGTGCTGCTCGCCAAGCTGATGAACCTGTTCCTCAAGGAGAAGATCAACCCGCTGATCGGCTCCGCGGGCGTCTCCGCCGTCCCGATGGCGGCGCGCGTCAGCCAGGTCGTCGGCCAGAAGGAGAACCCCTCCAACTTCCTGCTGATGCACGCCATGGGCCCGAACGTGGCCGGCGTCATCGGCTCCGCGATCGCCGCGGGCGTTTTGATGGCGCTCTTCGGCTGAGAGCAAGGCAAAATACGGAAAACGGCGGCCCTCAGGGCTGCCGTTTTCTTCTTGTATTTGCTTCGGCGGCATAGTATAATACCTTTATCAATTCTTACAGGAGGAAACCTGCCATGAACTACAACGATCTCACCGCCGCGCAGGCGAAGGAGGAGTATTCCAGGACGCTCGCGGAGTTTGAGGCGCTCCGTGCGAAGGGGCTCAAGCTCAACATGGCGCGCGGCAAGCCGTCGAAGCAGCAGCTCGACATCGTCAGCGACATCCTCACGGTGCTCAGCGACCCCGCCGACTGCGTCGAGGACGGCATCGACGCCCGCAACTATGGCGAGCTGGCGGGGCTTCCCTCCGCGCGCGCGTACTTCGCGGACGTGCTCGGCTGCAAGCCGGAGCAGGTGTTCGCCGGCGGCAGCGCCAGCCTGACGCTCATGTACGACACGATCGCCAAGGCCATGACCCACGGCCTGCTGCACAGCGAGCGCCCCTGGTCGCAGGAGACGGGGCTCAAGTGGCTCTGCCCCGCGCCGGGCTATGACCGCCACTTCAAGATCACCGAGAGCTTCGGCTTCGAGCTCATCACCATCCCCATGACCGGGGACGGCCCCGACATGGACAAGGTCGAGGAGTACATCAAGGACCCCAAGGTCAAGGGCATCTGGACCGTGCCGAAGTACTCCAACCCCGACGGCGTCATCTACTCCGACGAGACGATCCGCCGCCTCGCGTCGATGAAGCCCGCCGCGCCGGATTTCCTGCTCATGTGGGACAACGCCTACTGCATCCACGAGTTCGCGGGCGACTTCGTGCCCTTTGCCGATATCCTGAGCCTCTGCGAGCAAAACGGCAACGCCGACATGGTGTTCGAGTACGCCTCCACCTCCAAGATCACGCTGCCGGGCGCCGGCATCGCGTGCATGGCGTGCTCCGAGGCGAACATGAAGTACATGCTCAAGCTCATCGGCATCCAGATGATCTCCTACGACAAGATCAACCAGCTGCGCCATGTGAAGTACCTCAGGGACAAGGCGCACACGCTGGAGCTGATGAAGAAGCACGCGGCGGTCATGGGCCCGAAGTTCCGCCTCGTGGCGGACATCCTCGAGCGCGAGATCGCGCCGCGCGGCCTTGCCACCTGGCACGATCCCAAGGGCGGCTACTTCGTCTCCGTCAACGTCCGTCCCGGCTGCGCGAAGCGCACCTGGGAGCTGTGCAGGGAGGCGGGCGTCGTGATGACGGACGCGGGCGCGACCTTCCCCTACGGAAAGGACCCCAACGACAGCAATATCCGCGTCGCGCCGAGCCTCCCGCCGCTCAGCGAGCTGGAGCAGGCGATGGAGGTCTTCTGCGTCTGCCTGCGCCTCGCCGCGCTGGAGCAGATCACAAAGTGAACCATTACACAAAACGCGGTCCCACCGGGCTGCGCTTTGTATAATTTGGATTATTGAAAAGAAAGCAAAGCTTGACTTTTTGTGCAAACCTGCTATACTGAGGGGGCAAAAAAGTGAGGTGAGAAACATGCTGCAAGAAACCGCAAAGGCCGCGTGGGAATACGGGCGCAAATTTCTGATGCAGGGCAAGGTGGCGGACTACATTCCCGAGCTCGGCAAGGCGAACCCGGTCTATCTCGGACTGTGCATCAAGACGCCGGACGGCAAGACCATCGAGTACGGCGACGTGGAGGAGCGCTTCTCCATGCAGAGTATCAGCAAGGTGGTCGCGCTCGCCACGGCGCTTCAGCACCTGGGCTTCGACACGGTGTTCTCCCATGTGATGATGGAGCCGTCCGGCGACGCGTTTAACTCCATCCTCAAGCTGGACACCGCGAGCAACCGTCCCTTCAACCCGATGATCAACGCCGGGGCGATCGAGATCGTGAACCTGCTGGCGCCGACGTTTAAATTTGAGCAGCTGCTGGACTTTACCCGCGCGATCTGCATGGACGACGACATCACGCTCAACGAGGCGGTGTATCACTCGGAGTACAACACCGGCGACCGCAACCGCGCCATCGGCTACCTGCTCAAGAGCAAGGAGGTGCTGGAGGGCGACGTGCTGCAAACCGTCGATCTGTACTTCAAGCTCTGCTCCATGAACGTTACGGCGCGTTCGCTGGCGGGCCTCGGCCTGATCCTGGCAAACGGCGGCGTCGACCCGCGCAACGGCGTCCGCCTGCTCAGCGCACAGACCGTCCGCACCGTCAAGACCCTGATGCTGACCTGCGGCTGCTACGACGGCTCCGGCGAGTTCGCCGTGCGCGTCGGCCTGCCCGCGAAGAGCGGCGTGGGCGGCGGCATCATGTCCTGCGTCGAGGGACAGATGGGCATCGGCACCTACGGGCCGGCTCTGGACGAGAAGGGCAACAGCATCGGCGGAAAGAACACGCTGGAGTACTTCTCCCGCGCGATGCACCTGCATATCTTCGACTCGGAGCGCGAGTGATTGGACGCTTTCCACGAAAGCGGCGCGGCGAATTTGGCAAAAAGAGAGAAAAGGCCGCCGCTTGTGGAAAAGCGGGGAAAGAATCTGTATAATCCTATGAGCGCAAGTCCCAAAAACAAAGAAGGAAGTGTGTGTATTTTATGGCGATCTGGAATTTTCTGCTCTACCTGACCGGCTGGCCCCTGGCGCTGCTGCTGTTCTGCGGCGGACTGTACTTCACCATCCGCACCAAGTTCCCACAGTTCAAGCTCTTCAAGGAATCCATCCGCGTGGTGTCCGAGAAGCCGACGACCGAGGGCGCGATCTCGTCCTTCGGCGCGCTGATGATCTCCACGGCGTCCCGCGTCGGCACGGGCAACATCATCGGCGTGTCCACGGCGATCTGCGTCGGCGGCCCCGGCGCCGTGTTCTGGATGTGGGTCACGGCGATCCTGGGCGGCGCGAGCGCGTTCGTCGAGTCCACGCTGGCGCAGGTCTATAAGAAGAAGGACCCCGAGGGCGGCTCCTACGGCGGCCCCGCGTACTACATCGAGGCGGCGCTGCACAACCGTCCGCTCGCGATCGTGTTCGTCGTGGCGCTGATCATCACCTACGCCGTCGGCTACAACATGCTTGCGGCGTACAACCTCCAGTCCGCGTTCTCCGGCTTCTCCTTCTATCAGGCGAACCCGCAGGTCGCGGCGGCGGTCATCGGCGCGGTCATCGCGCTCATGTTCCTCTACACCATGCTCGGCGGCGGCAAGCGTCTCGTCAAGGTCACGGGCACGCTGGTCCCCATCATGGGCGTGCTGTACGTCCTCATGGCGCTCATCGCCCTGATCCTCAACATCGGCAACATCCCACACATGTTCGGCTTGATCTTCGCCGACGCGTTCAACTTCAGCGCGATCTTCGGCGGCTTCATGGGCTCCTGCCTGATGATGGGCTTCAAGCGCGGCCTGTACTCCAATGAGGCCGGTATCGGCTCCGCGCCGAACGCCGCCGCCGCGGCGGACGTCTCCCATCCCGCGAAGCAGGGCCTCGTGCAGATGCTCTCCGTGTTCATCGACACGCTGCTGCTGTGCACCGCCACCGCGTTCATGACCCTCTGCTCCGGCGTGGAGCCCAACGCCGACATCGCCGGCGCGGGCTTCGTGCAGCAGGCGCTGAGCCAGACCTTCGGCGCGGCGGGCCCGATCTTCATCGCGGTCGCCATGGTGCTCTTCGCGTTCACGACGCTGCTGGGCAACTTCTACTATGTCGAGAACGGCTTTGCCTACATCATGAAGAAGACCCCGAGCAAGACCTTTACGCTGATTGCCCGCATCGTCGGTGCCGGTCTCATCTTCTGGGGCGCCGTGCAGAAGTTCGGCACCGTCTGGGACCTCGCGGACGTCTGCCAGTGCGTCCTCGCGGGCCTGAACATCCCGGTGTGCATGGTGCTCGGCGGCGTGGCGTACAAGGCGCTCGACGACTATGTGGCGCAGAAGAAGGCGGGCAAGAACCCGACCTACAACGCCAGGGAGGGCGGCGTCACCGTCCCCACCGATTTCTGGAACTGATCGAACAGAGCCCAAAAGGGGGAGGCTGCAAACGCCTCTCCCTTTTTCGTCAAAATGACGAGTAATCATCCCCCTTGTCAAAACGTGTTTGTGCGTTTATAATGATTTGCAGAGCGCAAAGGGGGGGCGGGAGAGTCATGAGCGACAACATTTTCCGCGCCGTCCAGTCGACGCTCATCTACATCGAGCGCGGCGGCGCGTATCTGATGCTGCACCGCACGAAGAAGGAGAACGACTGCAACCGCGACAAGTGGATCGGCGTGGGCGGCAAGCTCGAGCGGGACGAGTCGCCGGAGGAGTGCATGCTCCGCGAGGCGCGGGAGGAGACCGGGCTGACGCTGACGCGCTGGCGTTACCGCGGGCTCGTGACCTTCGTTTCGGATGTGTATGAGACGGAGTACATGCACCTCTTTACCGCCGACGCGTGGACGGGCGAGCTGCGCGCGTGCGACGAGGGCGAGCTGGCGTGGATCGACAGGGAAAAGCTGCTGTCCCTCACGCTGTGGGAGGGCGACCGGATCTTCCTCCGCCTGCTCGATACGGACGAGCCGTTCTTCTCGCTCAAGCTGCAATACAGGGGCGATGCGCTCGCGTCCGCCCGGCTCAATGGGGAACAGATGGCGCTGAAGCCAACTGCGATACAATAAAAATTAGGAGGCACAGTTATGAGATTTTCCAGCAAGGTCCAGAAATGCGGGCTGTCCCCGATGCGCAAATTCCATCCCTACGCCGTCGCGGCGGAGGCCAAGGGCAAGAAGATATATCACCTGAACATCGGCCAGCCCGACGTCAAGACGCCGCCCGCGTTCTTCGACGCGATCAAGAAGTTTGAGCAGCCGGTCCTTGCCTACGCTCCGTCCCCCGGACTTCCTGTGCTGATCGACGCGATCCAGGATTACTATGACAAGCTCAACATGCACTTCGAGAAGAGCGAGATTCTGATCACCACCGGCGGCAGCGAGGCGCTTGCCATCGTGCTGCAGTGCATCCTGGACGACGGCGACGAAATTCTCATTCCCGAGCCCTTCTATCCCAACTACAACACGATGACCCGCACCTGCGGCGCGTCCATCCACCCGATCCCCACCTCTCCGGAGGAGGGCTATCACTATGCCGACCGCGCCAAGATCGAGAAGGAGATCAACGAGCACACCCGCGCGATCATGGTCACGAACCCCGGCAACCCCACCGGCGTCGTCCTGACCCACGACGAGATGCGTATGCTCGTCGACGTCGCCAAGGAGCACGACCTCTTCCTCATCGGCGACGAGGCGTACCGCGAGTTCGTCTACGGCGGCGAGGCGCTGCAGTCCTTCGGCGAGTTTGAGGACGCGAAGGACAACATCATCGTGGTCGACACCGTGTCCAAGCGCTTCTCCGCCTGCGGCGCGCGCATCGGCTGCCTCATCACCCGCAACAAGGAGCTGCTCGGCCAGGCGATGAAGTATTGCCAGTCCCGCCTGTCCGTGGCGACGCTGGATCAGATCGCCTCCGCGAACCTCTACACCGTCGGCCCCGAGTACTTCGCCGCCGTGCGCGAGGAGTACAAGAAGCGCCGCGACACGGTCGTTGCCAAGCTGGCGGAGATTCCCGGCGTGCAGTGCAAGTGCCCCGGCGGCGCGTTCTACCTGATGGCGGCGCTGCCCGTGGACGACGCGGACAAGTTCCAGATGTGGCTGCTGGAGGAGTTCGACGACAACGGCGACACCGTCATGTTCGCCCCCGGCGAGCCCTTCTACGGCACCCCCGGCAAGGGCAAGAACGAGATTCGCATCGCCTACGTGCTCGAGCAGGATAAGCTGGAGCGCGCGATGGATCTGCTGGCGCTCGGCATCAAGAAGTACAACGAAACCCACTGAGCCGATCCTCCCTTCTTAACGATCAGGTTTTCGCGCCATCTCGCGCCAAGAGCCTCGCTGCGCTCGGTTGCGCTCGAAACGCTCGCTGCGGCTCGTGCGCGGGCGCGGAAGAAACCTGCGGGGCTTTGCCCAACGTTTGCCGCGCCCTCCCCGTCAGACCGGCGGGGAGGGCGTTGTCACATTTTTTTTCATTGAAAAATACCGTGACATAGTTGAAATGGACACGCAATATTTGGTACAATTAAATCGAAGAATTCCGCAATCCGCGCGGATTCACGCTTCGCCGCCCGGCGGAGCGGCCATCCACGGCCATTTCAGCAGGGAAGATTGGAAGAAAAGGAAAAGAAGGGGGAATCGACATGTTTTGTAACCAGTGCGGACATGAACTGCCGGACGGTACGACCTTCTGCAATTTCTGCGGAAACAAGCTTACCCCGACCGACGGCGCGCAGAACGCGCCGCAGCAGCCCCAACAGGCGAATCAGCCGCCGCAGCAATACGGCCAGCCGCAGCAGATGAATCAGCCGCCGCAGCAATACGGCCAGCCGCAGCAGGCGAACCCGCCGCAGCAGTACGGCCAGCCGCAGCAAATGAATCAGCCGCAGTATCAGCAGCCACAGCAGCAGTATGGACAGCAGGCGCCGCAGCAGCCGCAGTACGGGCAGCAGGCGCCGCAGTACGGCCAGCCGCAGTATGACCAGCAGCAATACGGTCAGCAGCCGCCGCAGCAGTACGGGCAGCCGATGCAGTATGGCCAGCCGCCCTACGGGCAGCAGGCGCCGCAGTACGGCCAGCCCCAGCGCGGCGGGAAGCTGGGTCAGTTTTTCAAGAAGAAATGGGTGATCCCGACCATAGCGGCGGTGCTTGTGGTCGCTCTGATCATCGGCTTTTTCCCGAAGATCAGGTCCGGCGGCAGCAAGAAGAGCAAGACCGAGCAGACCTTCGAGGCGCTGTGCGACATGACCAGCCTCGGCACGCAGAGCTACCTGCTGGCGCGCATGCTGACCGAACAGCTGCTGGAGACCGACATCGCCACCTGCGATCCGGACGTGGTGAACAACCTCTTCACGGAGTGCCTCGCCGCGTGGGACGCGACCGGCGGCGTGACGACCGAGATCGGCAATCTCGCGGAGACGCTGCTGGGCATGAAGGACCTCGTCAAGCTGGACGGCAAGCGCGCCATGACGTTCAGCCTCCTGCCGCTGGCGAACGCCTCGCGCGAGGACGCGCAGGCGGCGGCGATCGCGCTGACGCTGAGCGCGCAGGACAGCATCGGGCGCTGCGAGCAGCTCAGCGATCAGCTGAGCGAGGACGCGCAGGAGGGCCGCCGCAAGATCAAGGAGCTGGAGGAGGTCTATGACGGGCGCGGCACCGACCCGACCGAATGGCAGAACGCCGTCAACGATACCGCGCAGTGCTTTAATACCTCCGTTTACGTCTCCGGCCAGATCGTGGACGGCGACGGCACGACGGTCGTGAACGGCACGGTGAGCGTGCACACGATCAACAACCCGATCGCGGACGGCGGCATCGCGCTGGAGAACACGGACATCGTCGTGGACGTGAGCTCGCAGAACTCCGTCATCGTGATGGGGCAGGGCAACAGCGTCACGATGAACCGCGAGGACCTGGGCGACGACCTGAACCACCGCGATTCCTCCGTCATCACCATCACCACCTATCCCGAGGACCCGGGCGAGGTCGCCATCACCTTCCACGGCTCCGGGCTCGACTCGTGGCTGATCGAGGGCCGCACCGGCGGCTTCGTGATTTCCCGCGGCGACAAGGACGACAATCTTCCCAACACCCCGCCCGACGTGAACGGCGGCGGTCTCGACACCGACGGGCGCACCGAGAACGAGCTGCGCGAGGAGTTCGAGCACGTTACGCATATCACCCCGCCCGTGCTGCCGCGTCAGGACGTGACGGACTGGCTTCCGCCCATCCTTCCCGAGGACATCGAGCACGAGACGAACAACATCCTCAACAATCCCAATTCGCAGAACAGCACGCCTCCCGGCCCGGTGGACATCAACACGCTGAACGACCGCCTGGTGCACGAGGAGGCCGGCCAGGGCGAGATCACCGTGTCCATGCTCTGGGGCACGCACGACGATCTGGACCTGCACATGAACACGCCGGACGGCGGGCATATCTTCTACAGGAACAAGACGGCGGGCGGCGGCACGCTGGACGTGGACATGAACGCCAACTCCTCCAGCCTGAGCACTTCGCCGGTTGAAAACATCTACTTCCCCGCGCCGGCGGACGGACACTACAAGATTTTCATCCGCAACTACCGCGACCGCACGAGCGGGAGCGCGTCGCACTATCTGGTGCGCGTGATCGTCAACGGCGAGGAGCGCGTTTTTGAGGGCGACATCGACAAGACGGACACCGAGATCGTGATCTACGAGTTCGATTACGTCGGGCCCGAGCAGCCGGTGGTGGTCCCGCCGCCGACCGAGGAGGATATGAACCAATGGCTCATTGACGCCGGCGCGGGCCAGGGCGACATCACGGTGTCGCTGGCGTGGAACAGCTGGGACGACGTGGATCTGCACATGAACACGCCGGACGGCAGCCACATCTACTACAGCAACAAGACGGCGGGCGGCGGTATGCTGGACGTGGACGCCAACGCCGGCGGCCAGCGCATCCTCAACCCGGTGGAGAACATCTACTTCGCCGCGCCGCAGAACGGGCACTACAAGGTCTATCTCCACGAGTACGACGACCGCACGGAGGGCACCACGGAGTACATCGTCCGCGTCACGGTGGGCGGACAGTCGAAGACCTTCACCGGTACGATCGACCACACCGGCACGGAGATCCCCATCCTCGAGTTTGACTACGGCGGAGCGCGCGAGAGCACGCCGGACACCTTTAACGGACACCGCTACACCTGCTTCGACGACAACGGGCAGATGAGCTGGACGCAGGCGCGCGCCTACTGCCAGAGCCTCGGCGGGCATCTGGTGACGATCACCTCCGCGGAGGAGCAGGAGTTCCTGGTCAGCCGCTATCCCGGCCTGAACCCGTGGATCGGCCTCTACGGCGACGGCAGGACCTGGCACTGGATCACGGTCGAGCCGGTGGAATACACGAACTGGCCCTCGAACCAGCCGGACAACGCCAACGGCGACGAGTGGTACGGCCACATCTGGGGCGGCCCGTGGAACGACCTGAACAACAAGGACGACTACTTCCACTTCCACAGGGGCTTCATCTGCGAGTGGGACAGCATGACCGACCTGAACGAGAACGCGCTCAACCAGAGCCTGAACAACGCGAACGCGCTGACGGGCGAGATCACGATCTCGATGATGTGGGACAGCACCGATGACCTTGACCTGCATGTGTACACCCCGAGCAGGCAGGAGATCTACTGGAACAACCGCAGCGCCGAGGGCGGCACGCTGGACGTGGACGCCAACAGCGATTCGGACGCCCTGTCCACCAGCCCGGTCGAGAACGTTTACTTCGAGAACCCGGTCGCGGGCGAGTACTGGGTCTACATCTACAATTACACCGACCGCACGCCGGATTCCGCGACGAATTACTTCGTCCGCGTCACGGTGGGCGACAAGAGCCAGACCTTCAGCGGCACCATTGCCAACGAGGACGACCAGGTCGAGATTCTGGGCTTCCAGTACGGCGGAAACGCCGGAGTATAAACCGACAGCAGCGAAACAGGGACTGTGAAGCGGGAGGGTTTACGCCCTCCCGCTTCTTCACAGTCCCGTGTATTGATCTGCCCCTCCGACGGGATCCTCGGGCTCGGGGGCGGATCCGGCTCCGGCAGATCGTCGCCGCGCGCCCGCCTGTTCCGAATGATACGAATCGTATCGCGGATGTGACGGAGCGATCCTTTCCCTTTTCATGACTTTTTGTTACGCTCAGGCTTGCCGGCAGGCAAAAAACGAAAGGGCAAAACGGTCATGAAGAAAAACGGAAAACGAGAGGTCCTCGCAGGCGTCGGGCTGCTTGCGGCATTTGTGCTGTGGACTGTCCTGATCCGATGCATCGACGTACAAGCGGCGGGACCGAACGGAACCAAGATCGGGTTTGCGGCCTGCAATGTGTGGCTTCACCGGTTGACCGGCGTGCATATGACGGTCTATACGCTCACCGACTGGCTGGGCCTTGTCCCGATTGCCGTGTGTCTTGGCTTCGGCGTGCTGGGACTTGCGCAGCTCGTCAGGAGGCAGAGTCTGCGGCGGGTCGATCCGGACATTGTTCTTTTGGGCGTGTACTATTTGCTGGTCATTTTTGCATATCTGCTGTTTGAGAGGATCCCGATCAACTACCGGCCGATCCTGATAGACGGAAGACTGGAGGCCTCCTATCCCTCTTCCACGACTCTGCTGGTGCTGAGCGTGATGCCGACCCTGACGTTTCAGGCGGGCAGGAGAGCCGCGAACCCGATCTTCCGGAAGGCCGCCGCGGTATTTGCCGTCGCGTTCTCGGCGTTTATGGTGACGGGAAGACTGCTTTCCGGAGTCCACTGGGCAACGGATATCGCCGCTTCCGTACTGTTAAGCGAGGGGCTTTTCCGGCTCTATCGATCGGCCGTCCTGCTTGCGGACGGGCGGAGGAAAAATCATGGAGTTCAATGAAAAATTACGGGAATTGAGAAAGGCGAGATCACTGACCCAGGAGGAACTGGCGGAGGCTCTTTTCGTCTCGAGAACCGCGATCTCAAAATGGGAATCCGGACGCGGCTACCCGAATCTCGACTCGCTGAAGGAGATATCCGGGTATTTTTCCGTATCATTGGATGAGCTGATCGGTACGGAAGAGATCCTCTCCGCCGCGGAGGACGAGAAGAAGGCGTGCATGGATCATTATCTCCTGCTCGTATGCAGCACGCTGGACATCCTGTCGGTACTGCTGCTTTTTTTGCCTGTCTTTGGAAACGGCGCGGACGCTCCGGCCTCGGTGCCGCTTTTTGGGATCACGGGGCTTCGCCCGTGGATCAAAAATGTGTTTGCCGCCGTGATCGGCGTAACGGCATTAAATGGGCTTTGCGGCGTCATCCTCAGCCGTTTTGACAAGCCCGTATGGCATCGGCATCGGCTGGTCACCGGCATGGCGCTGTCGGTAGCAGCCGCGGCGGTATTCATTTTGACCAGGCAGCCGTACGCGGGCATCCTTTGCCTGGCGGCGCTGGTTGTGAAGGGCTTATGGATCGGAAGGGGAAAGGTTTTGTCCTGACGGAAACAGACCGGCTCGGCGTCTGCCCCGCAAACGGGGAGCAGACGGAGCCGCTTTCTTGCCATAACAAGAAAAATCACCATAAATTAAGAAAAATCGCTTGAAACCATTACGATTTCAAGCGATTTCCTTTGGCGCAGTGGTCTGGGCTGCTCGCAGAAGCTGATGGGCAAGACCTTCCGCAACCGCGGGCCGTATGATACTACTTTCAAATTAAAAGATTTAATTTGAAAGGCGCGTGCTGCGCACGCTGGTTTTGCGCCAAAGGCGCAAAACACGTCTCATGCGAAATTTAACGCCGCTGCGCGGCTATAAAACGATTTTCAATCGTTTTAATAAATTTCAGTATAAGACTCGATCGCCTTTGGTGATGATTGCCCCGACGCGGAGATTGACGATGCCGTCGCCTACCCGTACCGTGATATCGTTGCCCATTGCATTGCTCCTTTTCCTCTTGACAAAGATGAGGCCGCGCGCGATCTGCAAACGCTGGATCATGCCCTTGGAGTAAGTCTCCGCCAGATCGTCCGCGCGCTCAGTCGCGACATCATCCGGCGGCTGAAAGAGGAAGGCCGCACCGTCCTGCTGACCACCCACAATCTCGCGGAGGTCGAGGAGCTGTGCGACCGGCTGGTCATCATCAACAAGGGAAAGGTCATCGCACGCGGCACGCCGGAGGAGATCAAGGACGGCGCCGACACGCTGGAGGACGCGTATGTGAAGCTGATCGAGGGGGTGAGCGCGTGAGCCTTGCCGTTTTGCTCAGCACGATGCGTGTGCAGATGAAGCAGTCCTTCGCGCGTCCGATGTTCCGCTTCTGCCTGATCGCCAACCCGATCCTGAATACCATTTTGCTCTATGAGATGTATCGCAACTCCGGCGAGGAAAATTTCATGGCCTATGTGGTGCTGGGCGCAGGCTTAATGGGGCTTTGGAGCTGCATCTGCTTTTCCTCCGCCGGTGACATCAATCGCGAGCGCCACAGCGGCACGCTGGCGCTGATCTTCGCCGCGCCCGCGAGCTTTCCGTCCATCATCCTTGGCAAGATCGTCGGCAACACGCTCATGTCGCTGCTGACGCTCGGCATCTCGCTCGTGACCGCGGTGGCGCTGTTCCGCGTCCTGCTGCGGCTGGGAAGCCCGCTGTACTTTCTTCTTGCGCTGCTCGCGGCGGTGCTTGCCTTCGTCGTGATCTCGTCCGTGGTCGCGTGCCTGCTGACGCTCTCACGCAAGACCGAGCTGTACATGAACTGCATCGAAATACCCATCATCCTACTCTGCGGCTTCGTGTTCCCGGTCACAGTGCTGCCGACGGGCGTGCGCGCAGTGAGCTATGCGCTCTCGCCGACCTACGCCGTGGAGTTGCTGCGCATGTCCGTCTGGGGTGTGGACGATTCAGCGGCGTTCTGGCAAAAGCTCGGCGTGCTGCTGGGGCTCACCGCGCTGCTGTATCGGAGAATTGATCGCCGCGTGCGCATCGCGGCGACATTGGAGGTGTCGCGATGATCCGTCGATTTTTTGACCAGGCGTATCTCTATCACAAGGGACGCCGCGCGGCGTTCGAGGCGGAGGAATTTGTACTCATGCAGATCGGCTATCCGCTTGTGACGCTGATTTTCTACTGTCTGATCGTGTCCTACAGCTTCCAGACCCGCGACCTGACGAGTTGGGTCATCGGCAACGCCTTTCTGCTCTGCACGAACGCCTGCATCTTCGGACTCGGCAACATCTTCGTCGGCGAGCGATACTTCGGGCGGTTGCGTTCGATCATCGCTTCGCCCTGTGCCAAGCTGCCGCTGATCCTCGCAAATGGGCTGTATCCCGCGCTGTTTGCCGTCTGCGCGTCGCTCTGCGGCTTCCTCGTAGGCGCGCTGATGTTCGGCGTCGACTTCTCCGGCGTCAACCTCGGCCTCGCCGCGCTGACGATCCTCTGCGCGATGGCGTCGGCAACCTGTTTCGGGCTGTTTCTGTCCGTGTTCGGCCTGATGAGCGACAGCATGCATCTGGTGCTAAACGTGGTAAGCTATCTCATGATGATCTTCACCGGCGCGGAGTTCCCTGTATCGCAGCTGCCGCTTGCCGGAAGGGTAATTGCGCAGATGATGCCGCTGACCAAAGCCATCGCCGCGATGAATACGCTATTCACGCCGGAGCGCGGCCAATTCTGGGCGCTGCTGCTCGCGGAGCTTTTGACCGGCGCGGCATACGCGCTGCTCGCGCGTGCGGTGTTCGGCTTCGCCGAGCGTAGCGCACAACGGAACGGAAGGTTTGATATGTTCTGAGATTGGAGAAACAGTCTGACAACCAATCAGTCACTAGGGAGGGTGATAGTCGGCCTCTTCTTGTCTTGCCTGATCTTGCAGTCGAGATTGGGCTAAACGA
>CAMVAV010000041.1 GCA_947165595.1 uncultured Clostridia bacterium
AAACAAGGTCCTTAACCGGATGGATATCTTGCCAACGCATGCTTGACACATACGCGAACAGGAAATTGTATTGACGAAACGGCCTCGCATCTATAATATAGATGCGGGGCCGCTTTGACAGGACGAGAGAGCGCGGCGCGAGGGGAGGACGGGAAGCATGAGCGATTTCAATGAAAAGGACACGTCGCGGACGGGAAACAGGGAACGGCTGTATATGGTCCTGTGCCTGATCCTGGTCGTAGCCATCGTGGGCGTATGGGTAACCTATCCGAAGACGTCGCCGGACGCCGCGCCGGAGCCGCCCGCCGCCGGGGAGTCGGTGGAGGCCGCCGCGCCGGAGCCCGTCGTCATCACCCGTGAGGTGGAGAAGATCGTGGAGGTCGAGCGGGAGATCACCGTGGAAACGCTGCGGGACGGTCTGAACGAGATGGGCTATCTGATCACCGAGGAATACTATTTCACCGACCTGATGGGCTATACCAGCTTTCTGAGCTTTTTCCGGACGGACATCCCGATCCCGTTCACGGAGTCGAGCTATCTGGTGAGCTACGACGGGGTGGTCAGCGCCGGAATGGACCTCTCCGCCGCGCGCGTCGAAAAGGACGACGAGCACAAGCGCGTCACCGTGCGTCTCCCGGCGGCGTCGATCAAGTCGGTCGATATCGACCTGAACAGCTTCCAGCTCCGCGAGGAGAAGACGGGGCTCGGGAACCCGATCTCGGTGCGGGACTTCAACAGCTCCCTGCAGGAGCTTGAGAACGCCGCGCGGCAGAAGGCGGTGGAAAGAGGGCTGCTGGAGAAGGCGGACGAAAACGCGCGGGTCGTGGTTTCGCGCTTCGTCTGGAGCCTGCTGGACGCCTCCGAGTATCAGCTGATATTCGCCTCATCATGAGCGGACGGGAGGAAAGCATGAACGAAAAGATGCTGCGAAAGCTGCTGTTTTGCCTGATCCTGGTGCTTCTTGCGCTGGTTTCGTCCCTGTATCTCGCCGATCGGGCGGCCTCGCTGGAGAGCAACCAGAGAATTCTTGCCTCCATCGACAAAAAATCGGAGACCGTGCTCAAGCTCACGGCGGCCTCCACGCTCGCCTCCGCGGGGATCTCGGCGATCCCCGGGGACACGGCGACGCCGATCGCGGAAAAGCTGGCCGATTTCACGGAGTATTTCCTGCTCGTCCTGTGCGTGCTGTACGCGGAAAAATACCTGCTTGCCGTCGTCGGGCTCGCGGCGTTCCGCATCCTGATCCCCTGCGCGTGTCTGCTGCTGATCGTCGGGATGTTCTGGAATCCCTCCGTCATGCGGCGGCTCTCGCTCCGCGTGGCGGTGTTCGCGCTGGCGATCTTCCTTGCGATCCCGGCGAGCATCGGCGTGTCGGATATAGTCTACGACACCTATCAAAGCTCCCTGGAGGCAACCGTGCGCGAGACGGAGAAGCTGAACCGGGAGACCTCCGAGCTCTCGGACGCGGGGGGAGACAGCGGGCTGCTCGCGTCCATCCTGGAGCGACTGTCGGAGACGGCGACGAGCCTCGCGGACCGGGCGGCGAGGCTGCTGAACCGCTATGTGGAATCGCTGGCGGTGCTGATCGTGTCGTCGTGCGTCATTCCGCTGCTCGCGCTGGTGTTTTTCATCTGGATCATCAAGCTCCTGACGGGCGTGAGCATACCGGGCGCGGCTGGCGCGCGTCCGATCCGGCTCAAAACGGAAAAGATGAAGCATGACGAATAAACCAAAAAAATCGGAACGGCTTTCAGCCGTTCCGATTTTTTAGGATTGATTTATTCTGCCAATGTGACGCCGACGATGAGGCAGGGACCGTCCTTTTCCTCGGTCAGCACCGCCTTGAGATGGACCTTTGTGGGCTCGCCGTTGAGCATGAGGCGGTAATTCATGGTGAACGCCCCTCTGGCGCAGACCGTTTCCAGAATGTTGTCCCGCGTGAACTCCGAGAGCATCATGCCGATGTCCTCCGCGTAGATCGCCCAGGCGGCGTTCTTCTGCGCGTCGGCGAAGAAGTCCTCGCCCTCCTTGGCGATGCCCAGCCCCTCGAAATCCTTCGCCGCGCTGAATTCCACATAGTTGCCCGTGTTGGGATCGACCGTGTAGATGCAGACGAAATCGCCCGTGAGCGCCATGATGCGGGAATAGGTGACGCGGTCCGTGCGGATGCGCTCGAGCGCCGCGCGCTCCTGCATCAGCGTGTTGACGTTGTTCACGCCGATGATGATGTGCTCGTCGTCGCCGCCCATGCGCACCGCCTTCATATTGACGTAGATGGGCGAGCCGTCCATCATGACGCGGTAGGTCAGCGTGAACGCGCCCTGCTCGTCCAGCGCGCGCACCACGTTCTCCCTGGTGAAGGTGCGGGCGAAGAACGGGTAATCGTTCTCATACAGGATGGTGCGCCCGTCTTCGAGGCTCTGCTGGAAGAAGTTTTCGCCGTGGCGCTCCATCGTCATGTTGCGCTGCTTGGCGTTGGAGCTGTAGTGGATGAACTTCTCCGTGTTCAGATTGACGTAGAAGAGGTCGAAATAGTCGGTGGAGAGCGCCTTGGCGATGTTCGCGTAGGTCAGCCCCGCGTTCTCGTCCTTCTCGTTCATGATCGCCAGCACCGCCTCCACCAGCGTGCTCGCGCCGGTGACGGGGTTGGTCGCGACGCGCTTGATGATCGTGTGTATGGTCGAGCCGTCCGGCAGCTCCTCGTCCAGAATGCGCTGTCCGCCGTCCCGTCCGCAGGAGCGCTGCGCCTCCAGAAAGCCCTGACCCAGCTGGCTCTCCGTCTCGTCGTAGCGCAGCTTGACGCCGAACCGCGCGCTGCCGAGCGTGTTGATGGAATAGTCGTGATACGCGCGGTTCCAGCGCACGGTCTCGTATTCCTCGTCGGTGGTCTCGACCAGTGCCATCGGGATCGAGTCGAAGTAGTGGCGCAGGGACTTCGGCCCCGTCGCCGCCATGATGGACGTGTCGAAGAGGTTGATCCTGCCGATGGAGGCGTAGTAGTTCGCCTCCTTCGGGTTCTCGAAGCCGATCTGCTTTCCGGTCTTGTAGCGCTCGAGGATCGCCTCGTACGAGATCGGCTTGCAGAAGTGGTAGCCCTGCAGCTTGGTGCAGCCGACCTCGCGCAGGAATTCCACCTGCTCCTTGCTTTCGACGCCCACGCAGATCGTGTCGATGCCGAGTCCGATCGCCATGCGGATCAGCTCCGTGAGGATGATGCGGTTTTCCATCTTGTCGTTGAAGCGCCGCATGAAGCTGATGTCGAGCTTCATCTGATCGAAGCGGATATCCTGCAGCACGTTCATCGTGGCGTTTCCGCCGCCGAAGTTGCCGATCCAGACCTCGAAGCCCTCCTCGCGGAAGCGCTCCACCTGCGCCTTCATAAACTCCGGGTCGCCGCTGATGACGTCCTCCTTGATCTCGATGACCAGCAGCTTCCTGCCGACCCCGGCGGCGTCCACGCGAGAGCAGACCTCCTTCACGTAGTCGCAGGCGTCGAAATCGGCGCGCGAGACGTTGAAGGCGTGCGGGACCACGAACAGCTCCGCCTCCCGCTGAAGCTTGATCTTTTCAAGCAACTGCTCCAGCACGCAGAGGTCCAGCTTGTGGATCTGCTTGACGCCCTCCAGCGTGCGGACAAAGTCCACGGGGTGCAGCATCCCGAGCTCGGGATCGTTCCAGCGGGCGAGCGCCTCCTCATAACACACCTTTCCGTTGACGGCGCGCACGATGGGCTGATAGTGGACCTGGATCCACTTTTCTTCGATCGCCCTGTCCAGATTCTCCAGGACGTGCTGCTGCATCTCCTCCGCCTCGAGCATGCTGCCGTCGAAGTAGCAGTAGTCCGAGGAGAAGGTGCTGTGCGGGAGCGTGTTGCAGGCGCGCTGCGCGCGGTCGCAGGCGGTGCCCGCCTCCACGTCGTCGATGCGGTCCAGATAGATGCCGATGCGCATGGAGATGCCGCGCCCGTTGCTGAGGGTCTCACACTCCTCCATGATGCTGCGCAGCACGTTTTCCAGACCCATCGCGTCCGTGAACACGGCGAAGTGGTCCTCGCCGAAGCGGCTGCAATTCTCGCTCTTGAAGTGCCGGACGAGCAGCTTGGAGACCTCGACCAGCAGGCGGTCGCCCTCCGCGAAGCCGTGCTTCATGTTGAAAAGGCGCATCCCGTTGAGGTCGATGAACAGCACCGCCGGCGTCTCGCCCTTGTTGAGGGCGGCGGTCCGCCCCGCCTCGACCAGGTCGAAGAAGTGCGACATGTTCGGCAGGCCCGTCAGATAGTCATAGTAGCTGGCGCGGATCATGCTCTCCTCGCGCAGGGCGATGCGGAAGGAGCGGCTCAGCTCCGTCCCCTGCTCCTGATCCTCCTCGGAGTAGACGCCCTCGTCGGTGAACCACACGTAGGCAAGCCGCTCGCCGGTCTCCGTAAACACCTGCTCGCCGAGCGCGTGCACGATCTTGTAGCCGGAGCTCCTGCGCGCCTTGACGCGGTAGACGGTCTCGAATTTCCCGTCCCCCGTGGCGAAGCGGTACGCCTCGTCCGCGACGCGCGAGGCGTCGTCCGGGTGCGCCGTGCTGTACATGTCCGTCGTCATGACGGCGTACGCCTCCTCGGGCGTGTCAAACTCGAAGAGGTCGCACAATCCCGCGGAGAGGACGCGCGTGACCACCCGCTTATCCAAAAACTGGAAAACCGCGAGCGGCGTGCGCAGCTTCTCCAGACAGGCCAGCTCCTCCGGCTTGAACCGATATTCCTGTTCCTTCATCTCACTCATGGACCCTCACCTCACGTTTCCCGCGCGCTCCCTGCCGCGTCCGGGATGATTCAGAATGAATGAATGACTATAGTTTTTAACATTATATCATGCTCATCGGCGGACCGCAAGCGGATTCTTGGGAAAAACGAATAAAAAAACCGACGGCGCAAACGCGCCGCCGCCCCTATAAAACCCTTCGTATCCGCCGCCGGCAACGATAGAGCAACACCGCGAGTTTCGGGTTGTGCCGAATCAGCGGAAGCATGGCGCAGTGTAACAAAAAAGCGTCTTTCCTTTGGTCCGGAGACAGATCCTCCGCGTGCTTCAGCACGAAGCTCCGAAGCCGCGCCAGCTCCTCCGGCGGACAGCCCGAATCCGGCTGTGCCATGCGGAGATAGTTGCCCATGCGCTCCGCCTCCAGCCACCGCGCCGCAGCGGGCATAAGTCCGGGCAAATGCCCGGCAACAAAGGCCAGTATCTCCCGCTGCGCGAGAATAAGGTCCTGTTCATTTTTCCAGCTTCGTAAAGAGGTGATGCTTTCCGGCCGACACATGCGGTAATAGATTAGCCGATCCGCGCACACGACGCATTTCTTGCTGTGATAAAGCGCGAGGTATATCGTGGCAATATCCTCGTAGACCCTGCCCACCGGAAAGCGCAGCGTCTCCCAAAGGCTGCGGCGGTAAAGCTTGCCCCATGCTGCGGGCGGAATCTCCCATCGAAACAGCCCCTCCAGCGCTTCCACGCCGGAGCAGACACGCGGTTTCAGGCCGGTGTTTCGCCGAATGTGTCCTGATGCCAGAAGCCCGAAAAAACCGCAGAGAACAATATCCGCGTCCTCGGCGCGCGCCTTGCTCATAAGCGTGCGAAGCATGTCGCGGTGTACATAGTCGTCCGAATCCACGAAGCAGACGTATTCTCCACATGCCTGATCCAAGCCTGTGTTGCGCGCGCCGCTCAGCCCGCGGTTTTCCTGATGGATCACGCGGACGCGGCTGTCGCGTTTGCCCCAGTTGTCACACAGCTCGCCGGAGCCGTCCGTGGAACCGTCGTCCACAAGTATGAGCTCAAGGCGCGGATAGCTCTGATCGAGAATGCTTGTCACACATTGCCCCAGGTAAGGCAGAACATTATACACCGGGACGATTACGCTTACCAAAGGCTCCGCTTTCGCGTCAGGCGGTTTACGGCAGCAAAACAGCACGTTGACGTCGTAATCGGCGGGACCGACCACGGGCAGGATATCCACGGGGCACGCTTCGCCCGTTATCCGCTCCACCGCAAAGCCGGCGTCGGCCAGCAGGCGGTCCGCGCCGCAGCCAAACACACGGTTGTGATCGCATTGCCCAAACCGCCGCACGCGTTCCTCCCGCGGCATGGGAGAGGTATCCTCCTCCAATTCGTCTATTTTGGGGTCAATAGGAAACGAGCAAATCAGCCTTCCGCCGGGGCGGAGGATCCGGCGGATCTCCCGCAGTGCCTTCCGATAATCCTCCACATGCTCCAAGACATGATTGCAAAACACCACATCAAAGCACTCGTCGGGAAGCCCTGTTTGCTGAAGGTCCATTTTCCGATCCGCGGGGCGCTTCAGATCCGCCGTAACGCAGGAGATTCCATTTTCCCGCATCCACAGTCTCATACAGTATTCCTGCGCAAAATACAGGATATCCGAGTCACGCAGCAACTCCCGATGCCTTTCGCACCAAAGGGCAAGTATTCTGTGGCGCGGAAGAGAGCGGCACACCGGGCAGAACACCGCCTGCGGCGTATTCTGGTAGCGCTTTTGGTCAAACAGCTCCGGATGGCGGGTAAAGCTGCCTGCACGAAACGCCGCGGCCGTTCCGCAGCACGGGCATCGGTAAACGGGCGCCGCGCCCCTTCGTGCAAGACGTTCCGCCGCGCGGTATCCGGCGCGGCGGAGGAGGATGCGTTCAACTTGTATCGCCGGCTTCCACGCATTGGGCACCGCCGCCCCAAGAATCTGCAACAGCTTCATACGGTATGTTCCTTTCTCAGCCGATGCAGCGCCTGCAGGAACCATTCATCGCGCAGCAGCAGCATTACCGCGGCATAAACCGGGAAAAAAACCGCGGCACGGGTGAATAGCTTGAACAAAGGACCGCCCGCCGGCAAGAACATGCAGGCGGCGAGCCCTGCGGCTGTGCCGAACGGCACACGGCAAGCAGAGCGGAGCGGCGGCAGGCCGTCGCGTCCCTCCCGTGCATACGCCGAAATCGCCCACACCATGACCACCAGCTCGGAGAGCAGCGTCGTCGCAGCGGCGCCGGATGCGCCGAAGCGCGGGATTACCAGCAGGTTGAACGTAAAATTGACAGTTGCCCCGACCAACTCCGCGTGAAGCAGAGATCGTTCCCGCCCCATGGGAATCAAAAGCTGTCCGCCGGCTACGTTGCTCAGGCCGACGGGCAGCACGGAGAGGCAAAGAATACGTGCGGAGAGACTGCCCCCCTCGTAGGCATCGCCGGCGAGAATATGGACACAGGGGGAGGCAAAGGCACAGAGAAAAAGCGCGGCAGGATACTGAACCGCAAGTACCGTGCGGTACGAGAGACGGCCCAGCCGAAAAAAGCCCTCCCGATCACTCGCCTCCCATTTGCGCAGCGCGCGGGGCAGGGCGGCGGTCCATAGCGCGCCGCTGAACAGGGACAGGCCGAATTTCATTTTGACGCCAACGTCATACAGCCCAACCTCGTTTGCTCCGCGCAAAAATCCAAGCAGAATCACATCCATGCTTTCGTAGAGCTTTACTGCGCAGGACATGAGAAAAAAGGGTCGCACGCGGCGCGCGTGCGAGGCAACGCGGAGAAAAAAGCCGCGACGATCTGCGCCGAGGACATGGGACACCGCTGCCGGGAGAACCGAAAGCCGCAGCCTGCGGTGCAGCGCGAGCAACTTGACCAGGCAGGCCATCGCGGGACCCAGCAGGGAAAACGCCGCATATGGCAGCACATCCTTCTCCGTGCGCACAAAAAGGAACAAAAAAGGAACGGCGGCGAGCGAGGTCAGCGTGCCGGTGCAGGCTAAAAAGGAAAAAGCCTCTTCCGCCTGAAACAGCCAATTCATTCCGAAACATTCCAATGCGATCGTCGTGCTGAGAAGAAGGAAAAGCGCGCGATTTTCCGCCATCGCCGGAGCAGCGTACACGGCGCAGAGCAGAAGCAGCTCTGCGGCGAGAGCGGATATGACGTTCAGCGTCAGGAGCTCCGAGGCGGTATCGGTCAGCTTACCGCGATCTCCGGCATAGGCGGCGCAGGCGCGCGTTGCGTAAAGCGGAATGCCAAAACCGGCAAGCAGGGCAAAATAACTCGTCAGTGACGCCGCAAAGCTGTAGCGCCCGATTCCGGCGGGGCCAAGGACACGCGCCGCATAAGGATAGGTCAAAAGCGGAAACAGGATCAGAATGCATTTCTCCATCAGACCCCACAGCGTATTCTGACCGATGCCGCGCATCCTTTTCATACATCCGACGCCGCTCCCCGCACAATCTCAAACGCCCTGCCGGCATTCGACGCCGGATGACTCCTCCGACAAGTGATAAACATATTCTCACTACTTTAAACTTTATTATAACACGCCGTTTAAAAAATGTAAAGCTTCTGTTGCATTTTGTTGGCATATCTCCCCGGCGCGGGCAATAGGCTCGCGCTGTGGCGTGCCCGCCGCGCCGCCGCGCCGTAAACGCGCGTTGGGGCTTGCATCCGGCGGCGAAAGGGAATACAATAAGAATTAAGAATAGTTCCTCCGTCCGGCAGTCTCCGCGACCGGACGGAGGCGGAGAGGGGGAAGCGCGGATGAAGAAAAAAAGCCTGTATTGGCTCTCGGGTGTGTCGGGACTGCTGTTTTTGCTGCTGCTCGCGCTCGTTCGCACCGTCGACGTCGCGGCGATCGGGCCGGAGGGGACGTCGGTCGGGCTCTCGGCGCTCAACGGCGCGGTGCATGAGGCGACCGGCGTGAGCATGTTCTGGTACAAGCTGACCGGCGTAATCGGCTACGGCTCCATCGCCCTCGCGCTCTGCTTCGCCGTGATGGGGCTTGCGCAGTTCCTTCGGCGCAAAAGCCTTCGCCGCGTCGACCGGCCCGTGCTCGCTCTCGGCGGGCTTTACGCCGCGGTGCTCGCCCTGTATGTTTTCTTCGAGCACGTGATCGTCAACTACCGCCCCGTGCTCATGCCCGACGGCGACGGGCCGGAGGCGTCCTTTCCCTCGTCGCACACGCTGCTCGCCTGCGTGGTGCTGGGCAGCGCGATTCTGCTGCTGCGGCGCTACGTCCGGGACAGACGGCGGCGCGCGGTCCTCTCCGCGATCTTTGCGGCGCTGATCGCGCTCACCGTGGTCGGGCGGCTGCTCTCGGGCGTCCACTGGTTCACGGACATTGCCGCCTCCGTGCTGCTCTCCGCGTCGCTGCTGGGGCTGTACGCCGCGGCGGCGGGCGAGACGGAGGCGCGGCGGAGGAAATAGCCGAATAAAACGCGGTGTGAAGGGGCCCTTCGGCTTTCTTCACACCGCGTTTTCCTTTTAAGCGTGTACCTCGTGGGAGGCGTCCAGTTCCCTGTGGTAGCGGACCTTTTCCTCGTACATGCACTTGTCCGCCTGGTTGAACAGGGCGTCCATCGTCGTCTCGCTCAGATCGTCCGCGTGCGCGTAGCCGACGGAGATGCTCACCTCGTGCGCGTTCTGGAACTCCCGGAATTTTTCGAGCGCGCCCTCGATCTCATCGGCGGGGACATCGACCCAGATAGCGGCAAATTCGTCGCCGCCGAAGCGGAAGCACTGCTTGCCGTCCCCGCCCCCGAAGGCGTCCAGGATGCAGGCGGCGCTTTGCTTGAGCAGGTCGTCGCCGTGCGAGTGGCCCAGGGAGTCGTTCGCCTCCTTCAGGCCGTTGACGTCGAGCGAGAAGACCGTCAGGGAGGCGTGCGGCTTATCCCAGCTCAGCCTGGAGATGTAGTCCTGATAGGCGAGGCGGTTGGACAGCTTCGTCAGCGCGTCGGTCTGCGACTGCCTGCGCAGATAGCTCTCCGTCATCTTGCGGTGGTGCAGCAGCTCGTTGTAGGAGTACGCGAGGCGGCGGAACTCCGAAAGCCCCTTGTCGTCGGGCAGCGGTTCGCCGTTCTGGATCTTTTCCACGCTGTGCTCGAGCGGGATGAGCAGCATCGTGAACAGCAGCACGCAGAGCGTGATGAGGATCGTAATGACGACGAGCATCAGCGTCCATTGCAGCCCCTGATAGCTCCCGAGGACGCCCGCCTGCTGGCGGACGCTCTCGGAGGACTGCTCCGTGACCGCCTGCACGGCGCGGCTGATGTGCTCGTGTACCAGGGATTTGTTCTGCATGTACTCGGGACTGATCAGCAGCCCGAGCGCCGTCTCCTTCCGCTCGGCGGCGGAAAGCGCCTCCTCCTGCGCGGTGAGCGCGGCGGAGGCGAGCTGGGGATATCTCTCGATCGCGGCGCTGTTCGCGCGCAGGCAGAGGCGGATGGCGCGCAGCTCGATCTGCCGCCGCGCCTGCGCCGCCGCCAGGGCGGTGCCGATCTCCTCGTCGGCGCGGTCCGTCGAGTCGCCGGAGGACATCTGGGCGAAGACCGTGCTCTGCGAATCCAGCTCCTCTGCCTGGCGGAAATAGGCGTCCACATAGTTTTCGTCGCCGGAGTTGACGAACAGATACACCTTGTCGGCAAGGTTCTCAATGCCGTCCTCGTAGGTCCACGATATCTGCGAATACATGAAATCCCGCTGCGTGATCTTCGACACGCCCTGTCCCGCGCGGTTGATGCGGATCGTGTTGCCGACGATCAGCATATGCAGGCAGAAAATGAAAACCGCGATCGGAATGAGGACGCGCTTCGCGGAAATACCGCCGGGGCCCTTGTGCGTGATCGCGTTTTTGGCTGATTCTGACATAAGCTCACCTCGCACCCCAATTAAGAATAATATACATGCTTTGCGGACGAATGTCAATCGTGCGCGGGGGCGTATGCAGTTTTCTCATCTGCGTCTTGCATTTTTGCCCCGGTACGCGTACAATGAGAGCAAAACCGAAAGCGAAGGGAGGCGGCCGCCGTGGACGCGCAATCGCTGTATGTGTCGCTCTATATCGAGATCAATCTGGCGGCCGCGCTGCTCATCGCGATCGTCCGGATCAAGACGCTGGGCCTGTCCCGCATGGTGGCGCAGCGGAACTTCTCCATGGCGGCGGATTCCGAGGTGTGCTGCATCCTTTCGGACACGCTGTGCGTGGTGCTTGTCAGCGGCCTGCTGCCGCCGAGCCGCGCGCTGCTGACGGCGGCGAAGACCGTCTATTTTTTCACCACGACCCTGATGTGCTTTTTCTGGTTCGTCTATTTTGAGCACATGCGCGGCTCCGCCTTTGTGAAGGACCGCAGAAAGGTGCTTGCATGCTCCTCGCTGGTTTGGGTCATGGGGGCGATGCTGCTCGTCAACCTGTTCACGGGCGTCCTGTTCCGCGTGGACGAGTCGGGGGCGTATTTCCGCGGGCCGCTGTTCCTGCTGCAATACCTGCTCGCGTACGTCTATGTGTTTTCCGCGGGTATCCGCGCGCTGATCGGTCTTTTGCGGAAGGAGAACTACGCGCAGCGGCGTATGCTGACCTCTCTGGCGCTGTTCCCGCTCGCCCCTGCGGTCGCCGGCATCGTGCAGTTCAGGCTCCCCCAGCTTCCGCTCGCGTGCATGGCGCTGTCTCTCGCGACGCTGATCCTCTATCTGGAGTGGACCGACCAGATGATCTCCATCGACCCGCTGACGCGGCTGAACAACCGCAAGCAGCTCAACTACTTCTACGAGCAGTGGCGCGGCGGGGCAGAGACGGACCAGGCGCTCTATCTGCTGCTGATCGACGCGAACAAGTTCAAGAGCATCAACGACACCTACGGGCACGTGCAGGGCGACGCCGCGCTGACGCGGATCGCGGAGGCGCTGCGGCTCGCGTGCCGGGAGCTGCCGCGGCGCACCAACATCGCCCGCTACGGCGGCGACGAGTTCGTCGTGCTGATGTGGGCGGAGCAGCCGGAGGCGGTCGATACGCTGCGCGCGCGGATCAGCGAGGTGCTCGCGGACCTCAACGGGCGGGCGAACGCCCCGTACGAGCTGAGCGTCAGCATCGGGGCGGCGCGGGCGGACGCGGACAAGCCGCTCCGGGAGCTGATCGAGGCGGCGGACGAGCAGCTGTATGAGGAAAAGCGCCGCCGCAAAAGCGCCGCGATTCCAGTAAAATAGGGCTTGTATTCCGCGCGGAAAGGGCGTAGAATGGCGCGGTGACCGGGAGGCGGATACAATGGGAAGGAACGACGAGGAGCGCTTTTTCCACATGCTCAGAGAGCTGGAGGAAAACCCGCATGTGATGGAATTGAAAAAGTATCGTCAGCACAAGGGCAACACGACGTTCCGGCACTGCCGCAGCGTCGCCGTGGCGAGCTTTCGGATGGCGCAGAGGCTGGGCCTGCGGGTCGACGAGCACGCGCTCGCCCGCGGGGCGATGCTGCACGACTATCATCTCTATACGCGCCGGCGCGAGACGATCAACGGCCTGCGCCACCTGCTTGTGCACCCCAGGCTTGCCCTCGGCAACGCGGAGAAGGTCTTTGCCCTCACCGGCAAGGAGCGCAACATCATCGAAAGCCACATGTGGCCGCTGACGCTGTTCAAGCCGCCGCGGTCGAAGGAGGCCTGGCTCGTGACGCTGGCGGACAAGTACTGCGCGTTCCGCGAGATGCGCGGGCGCCACGGTGATCCGGACAATACATAAGCCAAAGAGCCTCTCGCCGTGCCGGCAGGCCGAGCTTTTCGAGGCGCCCATAAGAAAAACGCCTTTGAAGGGGGGTGCTTCGTCCGGAAGCGTCCTCCTTCTGCGTACACTCCGCGCGGAGCGGAAGAAAGCGAAATGCCTATGAAGGAAGACAATCGCATCCCCATCGTCGTCGGCGTCACCGGCCATCGGGCGCTGCGGCCGCAGGACGAGGAGGCGCTGCGCGCCGCCGTCTCGGCGGAGCTGAAAAAGCTGACGGCGCAATACCCCCGCTCGCCCGTGGTCATGCTCACGAGCCTCGCCGAGGGCGGCGACCTGCTCTGCGCCGAGGCGGCGACGGAGCTGCTGACGTGGACGCAGCGGGAGGAGACGGCGTGGATCGCGCTGGCGCTGTCCGCCCTGGCGGCGGCTCCCGCCCCGACGGCGGCGCACGAGATCGGCGCCTGCTGGGTGGAGGATCAGCGGCGATACCACGAGAGCGCCTTGGCGCGCTCTGGGCATGACTGCGCCGTTTCCGGGCGCGTGGTGCGCGCGTCGCTCATTCTCAGCGTGACGCTCTACTGCGCCGCGGCGGCCTTTGAGCTGTGCTGCGGCGGGGCGCTGTGTCCCGCGCTCCTTCCCGTGGGCAACGCGGAGGCGTACCGCACGGCCCTGAAGATCGCTCTGGGCCTGCTCTCCGCCGTGACTTTGCTGATCGCGGGGTATTACGGGCGTCTGTCCCTGTCGCGGGTCAGCGGCGACCACCGGAAGATGGAGCGCTTCTATGCCGCGATGTCCGCGCGGCTGGCGCGCTGCGGGCAGACGGAGGCGCTGCTGACGCTTCTCGCCCGCGAGGAGCTGATCGAAAACGGGAATTGGTGCTCGTATCAGCGCGACAACGCGCCGGATCTCAGCATTTGACGGAGGGAGGCCGAAGCGGTGAAAAGCGGCGTTCCCTTCGTCCCCTATCAGGGGGCGGAGGACTATATCTTTATCAGCTACGCGCACAAGGACAGCGCGCGGGTCTTTGACGTGATCCGGCGGCTGCACGAACAGCGCTGCCGCATATGGTACGATCAGGGTGGGTATGAGCGGAAGGCTCGCCGGTGCCGGCATCGTGAGGGACACCGTGGAGGCTCCGGACACGGCCGGGACGGAGAGCTCCGGCCCGGTGAGCGTGACCCGCTTTCAGGACACCGTTTCCATGGAGATTTTGCTCAAGAGCCTGGATTCGCAGTACGTGCACATCTGCGGGAGCTGCATCGTCTCCGACGCCGCCGCCATCGTCCGCACGGCGGACGGCTGGGAGATCGGCGGCGAGGCGGTGGAGCGCGGCCCGATCGCAAGGCTCGACTATTTCGCGGGCCGGGAGATCACGCGGCTCTCGCTCGTCAATGAAAATCTGAAGCGGACCGACGGGCTGGAAAACTGCCGCGCCTGACCTGTCTGGACCTTTCGGACAACCCGCTGACGGAGCTGACGGCGCTCCGCGAGCTCCGGACCGTCAAGCTGCTCGGCCTGCCGGCGGAGACCGGCCTTTCGGTGCTCTCCGCGCTGCCCGAGCTGAAAACCGTGTATGTGAGCTACGATATGGTGGGCGGCATCGAGCCGCTGCTCGACGCCGGGATCGACGTCATCGTGAGGAGATAGCATGAAGAATTACAGCGGAAACCGGGAACCGTTCGTATACGTCCATCTCGCGGCGTCCGACGCCGCGGCGGGACGGCCGCTCGTCGACGCGCTGGCGGAGGCGGGACACAGGCTGTACGTCTCGTCGCGCTTTACGGCGAAGGAGAAACGGGCGCTCAAAAAGGCGGCGGCCGCCGTGCTGTTCCTCTCTGGAGCTTCGCCGGGGCCCGCGAGAGCGGCGAGATCACCTTCGTGACCGCGCAGGATTGCGGGGAATCCCGCAACGACTTCCCGGAGCACGAGTGCCCCTTCCAATTTGAGCATGGCAAGCACGGCTTTTCGTCCTTCTACAAGTACATGCTGGACCCGGAGGGAGAACACGACATCTTTACGGAGAAATTCTGGGATTGGGAGTGAGCGCGATCACGCAAGACCGCGGCGGCCCGCGCGATGCTTTTCGGCGATGCCGGTTTTCCGTTATTCAATCCTGTTTTATAAAAATCCACCCTCCCGCCGCGAAAAAACTTTCGCGGCGGGAGGGTTTTTCGTCTTATCTTATCGGCGTCGGCTTTTCGTGCCGGGCGCCGTTTTCGCGCGTCTCATACTACTTTCAAATTAAAAGATTTAATTTGAAAGGCGCGTGCTGCGCACGCTGGTTTTGCGCCAAAGGCGCAAAACACGTCTCATGCGAAATTTAACGCCGCTGCGCGGCTATAAAACGATTTTCAATCGTTTTAATAAATTTCAGTATCACAGACCGTAAAGCTCCGTGTACTTCTCCTCAAGATACGTCGTAAACACCGTGGGATCGAATTCCTCGCCGACGGCATTGCGGAACACCTCGTTCGGCTTGAGCAGGCAGCCGTACTGCCAGATGCGCTCGCGCAGCCACTCGTTGATGGGCGCGAAATTCCCCGCGCGCACACAGGCGTCGACGTCGACGGTCTCCTTCATCTTCCGCAGATACTGCGCCCCATAGGCGCTGCCGAGGGCGTAGGACGGGAAGTAGCCGATATTGCCGCCCGCCCAGTGGCTGTCCTGCAGCACGCCGCGTCTGTCGTCCGGCACATCCACGCCCAGATACTCCCTGTAGAGCCGATTCCACTCCGCCGGCAGATCGCGCACCTCCAGCTCTCCTGCGAAAATGCGCTTTTCCAGCTCGTAGCGGACCATGATGTGCAGTGCGTAGGTCAGCTCGTCCGCCTCAATGCGGATCAGGCCGGGCTGCGCGCGGTTGACGGCGCGGTACAGCTCCTCGGCGTCATGCCCTTCCAGCGAGGGGAAACAGCGCTGCGCAACAGGGAAAATGTATTCGCAGAACGCGCGGCTGCGCCCGATGATATTCTCGTAGAAACGGCTCTGGCTCTCATGGATGCCCATGGAAACGCCGCAGTCCAGCACCGTATACGCCAGCTCGCGGGCGCTGCCGGTGTCGTAGAGCGCGTGCCCGCCCTCGTGGATGACGCTGTACATGGAGTTGGAAAAATCGTCCTCATGGTAGTGCGTGGTGATGCGCTCGTCGAGGTGGGAGCCGAGGCTGGTGGTGAACGGGTGCTCCGTCGTGGCGAGCCCAACATGGTCGAGATCGAGCCCGATGAGCTTCATCAGCTCGTAGGAAAACCGCTCCTGCTCCCGTGCCGGGAAGCTCCCCTTCAGCACGCTGTCGTCGAGCTGCGGCCTGTCCAGCACGCGCCCCAGCAGAGGGACGATGTGCCCGCGCAGCGTCGAGAAAAACGTCTCGCAGGTCTCCATCGTCAGCCCTTCCTCATAGCGGTCGAGCCAGTAATCATACGGCTTCTTCTCCGGCGCGCACCACCGCGCGATCCGCTTGTGGAAATCGAAGACCTTTTCCAGCACCGGCTCAAAGAGCTTCCAGTCGTTCGTCTCCCTGGCGGTGTGCCAGACGTCGTCCGCCTCCACCATCAGGCGCTGAAACGCGACGTACTCCTCCTCCGGGATCTTCTCCATCTGGCGCAGGTCCTTGAGCATGAGCTGGACCTGCCGCGCCTCGTGCCGGCTCAGCTCATCGCGGTGCGCGTCCAGCAGCTCCAGCACCTCCACGGTCTCCTTGCCCGTGCCGAGCTGGTACAGCTCCCGGCTGAAGACAGACATCGTCTGCGCGCGGTTTTCCGCCGTACCTTTGGGCGCGCCGGTGACGCCGTCATAGTAGAGCAGGCTCATGGCATGGCCAAACGCGGCGTTCTTCCGCTGCAGCTCTGCCAGCTTTTCCCTTGCTTCGCTCAGGGTCATAAAAGCTTCCTCCCTTACAATCATTTCCGCGACAGTATAGCGTATTGCGCGGAAAAAAGCAAGCGGAAAGCCTTGCGCCTCCCGCTTGCCTATTGTATTAATATACTGCTATACTGCTACAATATTACAATTTGTCCTCGTACCCGCACACGAGAAAGAGCGGCTTGATCTGCACGACCTCGTCGTACTCCTTCTGCGTCACGGTGACGCTCGAGTTGAGCGCCTTGAGGTCGGATTTCACCAGCGCGTACGCCTCGGACGCGTCCGCGGCGCGCCCCTCCCGCAGCGAGCGGATCATGCGCTCGAGCACCGCAGGGTGCGCGTACTGCGGCGGCACCGGAAAGTCCTTCCGGTCCCCGAGAAAATCGCGCACGTTCTCCAACGCCGCGTCCCAGTCGCGCTGCGCCTCCTTCCGGCTGTTCCAGCGGCTCGGCAATACGCCGGCGGCAAGCACCGAGAAGAAGAGCGCGCCGCCGCCCGCCAGCCAGTAGCCCGCGCCGGCCATGTGCAGCAGCAGCCCGTAAGCGCCCCAGAGCGCGGCGGCGACGCCGAGGGCGGCGATCACCGCGGCGATGTACTGCGTGCTCGGCTTGAGCGCTTCGACGACGCGCTTGTGCTTCGCCGCCGAGACCAGCTGCTCCATGAGCGCGGGACGCTTTTGGAGATACGCCTGCGCGTCCCGCAGCGCCCTGACCGCCGCCTCCGCCTCCGGGGACAGCTTGTCGAGATACCGCGCCCGCTCCGCCGCCTCCGCCTCGCGCAGCTTGCGCTCCGCCGCCTCGCTGTGGATGGGAATCTCCGGGTGCTCCGCCGAAAGCTCCGAGAGCAGCTTGTCGATCTGATCCTCATACTTGCAATAGCTCTGCTTTTCGCGCCCGTCCGCCAGCAGCACGACGACATAGGCCATCGAGCCGAAAAGTCCCTTGCCGGTATATCCGCCGCTGCTCATCGCGACGCGCTTGAATACGCGCCTGACGTCGCCGTAGGGGACGTAGAAGCAGCGCTCGGCAAAGCGTCCGCCCAGATAGATCGCCCGCTCGCCGAGCCCGCAGGGGCCGAAGCGCCGGCACGCCTTCCGGTCCGCCTCCAGCGTCTCGGGCTCCAGCGTCGTCGCGCCGAGGGGCTTTGGTGCTAACAACATGGTGACAACTCCTTGAAAAAGGCGGGAGATCCGCTCTCCCGCCCTTTTGATTTTGTGATTTCGGGTTTTTGCCGCTCAGGCAATGACGTTCTTCGTCGCGTCGAGCTTCTTGACCTTGCTCATGAACAGCGCGAGCGCCGCGACGGCAAAGACGAGACCGACGGGATAGCCGACCGCCTTGTTGTTCTTGAAGAACGCGATCAGGCCCATGCACTCGCCCGCCATCATGAAGTAGGTCATGGAGACCGCGCTCATGAAGGTCGCGGGAACGGCGCACACCCAGTAGTTGCGCTTGTTCTGCGCGAGGAACATCGCGCCCGCCCACAGAACGATCATGGCGAGGGTCTGGTTGGACCAGCTGAAGTAACGCCAGATCACGTTGTAGTCGATCTTGCCGAGGGCGTTGCCGAAGCCGAGGATCGCGCCGACGCCCAGCACGGGCACGCAGAGCGCCAGACGATTCTGCCACTTGCCCTGGTCGATCTTGAACCAGTCCGCGATCGTCAGACGGGCGCCGCGGAACGCCGTATCGCCCGAGGTGATCGGGCAGACGATAACGCCGAGCACCGCGAGGACCATGCCGACGCCGCTCATGGTGATCTTGCTGATCTCGAAGACCGTGCCGGCGCCGCCGCCGCCGAGCTCCTTAATCGTGGCGCCGCCGAGCAGCGTGCACGCCGCGGAGGCCCAGATCAGAGCGATGATGCCCTCGGCGACCATCGCGCCGTAGAACACGAAGTGGCCCTGCTTCTCACTCTTGAGGCAGCGCGCCATCAGCGGGGACTGCGTGGCGTGGAAGCCGGAGATCGCGCCGCAGGCGACGGTGATGAACATGAACGACCAGATCGGGGTGCCGTCGGGGTGCTGATTGGCAAAGTTCGCCCAGATCTCGGGCATGGGCCTGCCGCTCGTCATCGTGCCGAACGCGACGCCGACCGCCATGATGATCAGGCAGATGCCGAACACCGGGTAGATCTTGCCGATGATCTTGTCAATGGAGATAAAGGTCGCGATGAAGTAGTAGATCATGATGATGGCGAGCCAGAACACCTTGTTGACCAGAAGGCCCGTCGCGCCGCCTTCGCCGATCAGCTTGACCAGCAGGCCCGCGGGGCCGACGGCGAACACGGTGCCGACCATGACCAGCAGGATCACGGCGAAGACGCGCATCACGTTCTTCATCGTGTTGCCGAGGTAGATACCGGTGACCTCGGAGATCGAGGCGCCGTTGTTGCGCTCGGAGAGCATACCGGCAAAGTAATCATGCACGGCGCCCGCGAACACGGTACCGAAGGTGATCCAGAGATAGACCACGGGGCCCCACAGAGCGCCGCTGATGGCGCCGAAGATCGGGCCGAGGCCGGCGATGTTCAGCAGCTGGATCATAAAGAGCTTCCACTGGGGCAGAACGACGTAGTCTATGCCGTCGTTGATGGCCACGGCCGGGGTCTCCCGGTCGTCCGGGCCAAAGGTGCGATCCACCAGCTTGCCGTAGGACAGGTAGCCGACAACCAGGATCGCAAAGCAGAGGATAAAGCTAACCACACACAACATCTCCTATACAAAATGAATCAGGAGTCCTGCCATAAATTGGCACTCTCCTCCTGTCAGTGCTGATTGTAACGCTTTGCGAAAACGATTTCAATTCGACTTTTGTACCAATATTTTTGTCGATTTTTGTAAAAAATGCATAATTTAGGCCGCATATTTATGCATATGTGCCGAATACCCGGCATCCGCCTTCGGATGCCGGGTATCGCAGGGTGATCGTATTGCGGATACGGCTCAGTACATGCCGTCCATGCCGCCCATGCCGCCGGGCGCCGGGGCTGCGGGAGGCTCGGGCTTGTCGGCGACGAGCGCCTCGGTGGTGAGGACCATGCCGCTGACGGAGGCGGCGTTCTCCAGCGCGCTGCGCGCGACCTTGGTCGGGTCGACGATGCCGCTGGCGATCATGTCGCAGTACTCCTCCTTATAGGCGTCGAAGCCGTAGCCGTTCTTGCCGGAGGTCTTGACGTGCTCGAGCACGACGCTGCCGTCGATGCCCGCGTTGATCGCGATCTGGCGCAGCGGCTCCTGCAGGGCCTGCGCGATGATCTTCGCGCCGGTCTTCTCGTCGCCCTCGAGCTCGCCGACCAGCTTCTCCACCGCGGGAACGGCGTTGACGTAGGCGGTGCCGCCGCCGGCGACGATGCCCTCCTCGACCGCCGCGCGGGTCGCGTTGAGCGCGTCCTCGATGCGGAGCTTCTTTTCCTTCATCTCGGTCTCGGTGGCAGCGCCGACCTTGATGACCGCAACGCCGCCGGCGAGCTTCGCCAGGCGCTCCTGCAACTTCTCCTTGTCATAGTCGGAGGTGGTCAAGCCGATCTGGTTGCGGATCTGCGCGACGCGGTCGGCGATCTTGCCCTTGTCGCCCTTGCCGCCGACGATGGTGGTGTTCTCCTTGGTGACCTTGATCTGGTTGGCGCGGCCGAGCATGCTCACGTCCGCGGTCTTGAGATCGTAGCCCAGCTCCTCGCTGATGACCTGGCCGCCGGTCAGGATGGCGATATCCTGAAGCATCTCCTTGCGGCGGTCGCCGAAGCCCGGCGCCTTGACGCACACAACGTTCAGCGTGCCGCGCAGGCGGTTGACGATCAGGGTGCTCAGCGCCTCGCCCTCGACGTCCTCGGCGATGATGACGAGCTTCTTGCCGCTCTGGGCGAGGGGCTCGAGGATCGGGAGAATGTCCGCGATGACGGAGATCTTCTTATCGGTGATGAGAATGTAGGCGTCGTCCACGACGGCCTCCATCTTCTCGGCGTCGGTGACCATATAGGGCGTGATATAGCCGCGGTCGAACTGCATGCCCTCGACGACCTCGCTGTAGGTCTCGGCGGTCTTGCTCTCCTCGATGGTGATGACGCCGTCGGCGGAGACCTTCTCCATCGCCTCGGCGATCAGCTTGCCGATGAACTCGTCGCCGCTGGACACGGTGCCGACGCGGGTGATGTCGTCCGTGCCGTTGACCTTCTGGCTGTTCGCCTTGATGGTCTCGATCGCGGTCTCGACCGCCTTCGCCATGCCCTTCTTCATCACGATGGGGTTCGCGCCGGCGGCGAGGTTCTTCAGGCCCTCGCGGATCATGCTCTGCGCCAGCAGGGTCGCGGTGGTGGTGCCGTCGCCCGCGACGTCGTTGGTCTTGGTGGAGACCTCGCGCACGAGCTGCGCGCCCATGTTCTCGAACGGGTCGTCCAGCTCGACCTCCTTGGCGATGGTCACGCCGTCGTTGGTGATGAGCGGAGCGCCGAACTTCTTGTCCAGCACGACGTTGCGCCCCTTGGGGCCAAGGGTGATCTTAACGGTATCGGCGAGGGTGTTGACGCCGGTCTCCAGCGCCTTGCGCGCCTCTTCGCCGGATTTGATGAGCTTAGCCATGATTCATTGCCTCCTTCTATTACTCTACGATCGCGAGAATGTCGCTCTGGCGCACGACGGTGTACTCGACGTCGTCGATCTTGACCTCGGTGCCGGAGTATTTGCTGGTGATGACCTTGTCGCCGGGCTTGACGGTCATCACGACGTCGTGTCCGTCGACCATGCCGCCGGGCCCGACGGAGATGACCTCGGCGATGGAGGGCTTCTCCTGCGCCTTCGCGGTGAGAATGATGCCGCCCTTGGTGACTTCCTCCGCCTCGATGAGCTTGAGCACGACGCGGTCGGCAAGCGGTGTGAGTTTCATGGGTATTGCCTCC
>CAMVAV010000042.1 GCA_947165595.1 uncultured Clostridia bacterium
TTTCGTTCGTCGTATAAACACCGTTGCTCGTGGTCGTGCCGCCGTTGTTCCCGACAAAACCGCCGCTTGCGAAGCTGATCTCAAACTCGGCGTCCCTGAGCAGTGCGCCCGTCACGCGGTCCTTTTTGATGATCCTGAGCGAGCCCGTGGGCTGGTTGTAGAAGGTCAAGACCTGCGTGTCACCGCTCTTGATCTCAATGCTCTTGGGCGTGGAGTCCAGCACGAATCCGTCCGCCGCGTGGATCTCCTTTGCGGTCACGACAAGGCCGGGCTCCAAATCCCTGATCTCGATGCGGCCGTTCGCGTCCGTCGTGTACTCGCCATTGGTATTCCCGACCGCGCCGCCGTTGCTGCCTGTAATCAAAAAGCGCACACCGGGGATCGGCGTCGAGGTGCCTTCGATATATTTCTCCACCACGAGCCTGCCGAGCGGGTCGTCATAGAAAACGACCTCGTTCCCGGACTCCGAGCTGCTGGAAGAGGACGCCGCGCTTGCGACGGTCGCCGTGGTCGTGCAGCCGGAAACCGTGGTCTGGCCGGAGGCTTTGCCAATGATGATCGTCTGCGGCTGCGTGTTGAGCACGTATCCGCGTACCGTGCGTACCTCGCGCACCACCACGGTCATGCCCGGCGTCAGCCCTGTGATAGTGATGCGCCCGTTCGCGTCGGTCACATACTCGCCGTTGCTGCCGCCGATGGGCGTACCCGCGCCGTCTGTTATGAGGAAGGTGACGCCCGCAAGCCCTTTCTGCGTTCCCGCGATGTATTTCTGTACAACGAGCGTTTGCAGAGGATCGTTGAGGTAGGTCAAAGTCTGCGTGTCGGCGGCGCCGACCTTCGTGGTCTGGGGCGTGCTGTTGATGGCATAGCCCGCCACGGTGGATACCTCGACCGCCGTATAGGAATCCGGCATGAGGTCCAGCAAACGGATCTCGCCATAGCTGTCCGTGCGGTAGATGCCGTTGGTGGACGTGCGGCCTTCGTTGTCGGCGACGTACTCGCCGGCTGTGTTCGTGATCTGGAACTCCACGCCCGCAATCGGCTGGTTAGTCACGCTGTCGAGTTTCCGGATCACGAGTCCACCCTTGGGCTGATTGCGGAACTCGACCGTCATGGTCTCATTCGCCTTGATCTTGATGGTCTGCGCGGTGTCGTCGAGAATGTACCCAGGCACCGTGCGGGTCTCCTTTACGATCACGGTCTTGCCCGGTTCGAGGTTCGCAATCGTGATCGTGCCGGCGAAATCGGTCACAAAGCGCCCGTTGCCGTTGCCGACCACGCTGCCGTTGCTGTCGGTAACGCTGAACTCAACGCCCGCGAGCGGCTCGCCGGTCACAGCGTCCTTTTTCTGGATCAGCAACGCGCCCATGTGCTGGTTGCCGTAGGTCACGGTTACAAAATCCTGCTTATCGCCCGCAAGGTACACGGTTCTCGTGTTTGCGGGGTTTAATACGTACCCTTGCGGCGCTGATAATTCGGAAATTACGTAAGTGCCTTCGTCGAGGTTGCGGACTTCGATTTGGCCGTTTTCATCCGTGGGCCATTCTCCAATGGTCGTGCCGTCCATGCTTGTCAGAGAGTTGAGATAGGACATTCTGAACCACGCGCCCTGGAGGGGCTTGCCGGTCTCCTCGTCGATTTTTTGTATGACGATGGTGCTCAACGGCACGTTTTCGACCGTGATGACCTTGTCGCGCCCGGCTTCGATGTAGAACTCATAGACGCCTGTATCCTTGATACGGTAGCCTGCCGGCGCCTCCTCTTCGGTCGCCCGGTACCAGCCGTCCTTGAGCTTGTCGAGGTAGATCACGCCGTTGGCGTCGGTATAGTGCGTGCCGAGGTCGTTGATCTCGCCCGTGAACGTATGGTTGCTCGCGTAGACGATATGGAAACGCGCGCCCTCCACGGGCTTTCCGGTGGCGGAGTCCACCTTCAGGATCTTCAAAGAGGGTTTCTTGTAGTCCTGGAACTGGACGATGCCGAGCTTGTTCGGGAACAGCGTGATCTGCTGCGGGCGGGGATCGAGCAGGTAGGCGTCGGGTACGGACTGCTCCGTCACCTCGTAAACGCCCGGCTCCATCTCGCGCAGCAGGATCTCGCCGGCTGCGTTCGTGGTCTCGGTGATCAAAGTGCTGCTGTCCACCTTGCGGATCGTGAAGGTCGCGCCTTCGATGGGCGTGCCCGTGATCGCGTCGGTTTTTACGATCTTGAGGTCGGGCTTGCGGTCATTGGTCACGACCAGCTCGCTCACGCGCCCGGGGAACAGCTCCACATGGAACTCGGTGCTGTTGAGGATGTAGGGGCTGGGTACGGACATCTCCTGCACGGAATAGATGCCCGGCTCCATGCCGTCGATGCGGATCTTGCCCTGCGTGTCGGTGACGCGATCCAAGTAATGGCTGCCGTCCTCGATCTTCGCGATCCGGAACGTCGCGCCAACGACAGGGTTTCCCGCGGGGTCGAGCTTCACGAGCTCAAAGCTGGGCTTGCGCGTGTTCGTGAACACAAAGACCGCCTGCTCGTTCGCCTCGATCTTGATCACGCGGGTCGCGTCGTCGATCAGGTATCCGTCCGGAGCCTGTAATTCCGTTACCTTGAAGCTGCCCGGCTCCAAATCCTTGAGGTCGATTTCACCGTTCGCGTCGGTGTAGTATTCCTTGGAGAACGTGCCGCCGACCGCCTCGATGCGGAAGCGCGCGTTCGCCTGCGGCTGGTAGGTGACGGAATCCACCTTCTTGAGCCGGATGCCGGGTTTCTGGTCGTTCAGGAACACCAGCTCAACAATGCCGTAGCCGGCTTCGAGCTTGACTTCCTGCGGCGTGGAGTTGACAATGTGCGAGGGATCAGCGGAGACCTCCTGCACGAGATACACGCCCGGCTCCAAATCCGTCAGTACGATTTCTCCCATCTGATCGGTCACATACTCGCCAAAGAGCTCGGTATCGCGGTAGATGCGGAACGTGACGTCGGGCATCGTGCGCATGGTCTGAGAATCGTATTTCACGATGCGCAAACCGGGCTTTTCCTTGTTGATGAAGGTCACGGTGGCGCACTCGCCGGCGACGACGCTGACGTTCTTGACGCTATCCGTATCCACAACGTAGCCGGGGACGCCCGCGGTCTCGCGGACCTCCCACGCGCCGACGCTCAGTTCGGTAAACTCAACGACGCCTCCGGGGCCGGTGCGTCCGGTGCGGGTCTCGCCAGTGACGACATTTCGGATCTCGATATTCACGCCGGCGAGTCCTTCGCCCATGTCGCTGCGCTTGAGCACGCGCAGGGAGCCGTAGGGAGCGTTCGTGACGGTCAGCGTCGCGGTCTTGCCGTGCTCGACCGTGATGTTATGCGTGTTGTCGGTCGGAAGCAGGTGATACGCCGGGGCGCTGACCTCCTTCACGGTGTAGTTGCCCGTGATGACCAGCGGAATGCGGATTTTTCCGCTCGTGTCCGTGGAGTATCTGCCTACGCGGTCGCCATCCGGGGAGAAGACGTCAAAAACCGCGCCTTCAAGCGGGATGCGGGTGCCTTCCTCCAGCTTGACGATCAGAAGCTCGGTCTCATCCGTATGCTCAGAGGAGAACCGCGCAATGGCGTTCGCGGTGATCGGAATATGAGGATCGGTATCCAACATGTAATCTTGGATATTGCCGTATTTATCGGTTTCAAGGCTGCGCGCGTAGTAGATCTCATACTGCACGACGGTCGAGCTGAGGTTGATCTGCGCGGTGCCTTCCTGTCCCTCCACGCTCGATGCGGGGAACACGACCTTGAACTGGCCCTCAAAACCCATGCCGGACGCCGCCGCGGTCGTGACGATCATGCTACTGATCTCATGGTTGTCCATGTCCATGATCTTCGTTCCGGCAGGCGCGCCGGCTGCAAGCTCGATGTTGATGGGCGTGATCGACCACGTTTCCGTCTTGAGCGTGTAGACCTGCTGATAGCAGGCTTCGCCGTTGATCGTGACGGGGTACGCCTCGTCGCGGTCGGGAACCGCCGTCATTTTCGGCTCAACGAGCTGAGACCAGTACATGCCGCGCGTATAGATATCCTTTGTCGCCTTCAACACACGCTCGGCCGCGGTCTTGTCCGCGCCGGTAAGGCTGGGGTTGATCCCGAGCCCCGATACGGACCAAGTGCCGAGCAGGTAGCACCACAGCGCGGTTTTCGTGGCGTAGTAAGCCTCCTCGATACTGTTGAGCCCGAGACTGTCGAGAGACATATGCGGATACCCGTTGGCGATGATACCCATGATTTTCGGGTCGGTGTTCTTGCCGTCAGACGAGTACTTGACCGCCGTGCCTTCCGGGACGACGGACGGAACGCCATACAGTCTCGGATCAACGCAATACGCCGGGATCTCGGTGGTTTCGCCCGTCTGGACGGACGTGTAGTTGTAGTAGGTATAGTGCTGGCCCTTTACCTGACCGTTCATGGTCAGATAAACCAGCTCCTCGCCTTTTGCGTAGATATCGACCTCCGCCATGGCTTCTTCAAGCGTCGAGGCGGCGGATGCGGGAACCGCGAGCATACCGAGCAGGGTTGCAAGCGTGAGCATCATGGCAATGATGCGTTTATACATGGAATGTCCTCCTTGATTTTTCAGGGCACGACAAAAGGCACGCCCGAAAGCGTGCCTTTGTCAGCCGGGTATTCAGTTTACAGGGAAAGAATGACGTAGCGGACGTACATAAATTTGCCGTTGTGGTAGTAGTCCCACGCCTCCACAGCGTAGCGGCTGTTGGGACGGCTGTGGACGAGATCCGTGATGTTGGTTTCATCCCACGGCCAGAACGCGGCGGCATACATCTCCTTGTCAGCCGGGATCGTGAGCGAGACCGTGGCGAGCGGTTTCCCGCCGCTCCATGCGCTCGGCTCTCTGCCGAGAGCGTTGTAAAGCGTGTACTCCATGCGACGGGTCTCGCGCACGTTTCGGATGAACAGGTCATCGCCGGTGGCGGTCTTGAAGTGCCGCTTTTCCAGAACCGGGTCTGCGAGCTTGGGGAACGCGCTCCAGTCGCAGGTGGGCTCCGGAAGCACGCCCACAGGCCCCGACGCAAAGACGTTGGAATCGTAGCGCGTCGTGTCGGTGACCTCGTAGACGTACCCGTCGTCGCAGACAATACGGTCGCCCGCCTCCGGGATGTACTGATCCTGGCGCTTTTCAATGTTGTCGTCGCCCGACGCCGGGCGCTCGCCGACGTAGACGCTGTTCGTCGCGGCGTCGTAATCCACGGCGAAGCCGACCTCCTTGCCGATGTCGCGGAGCTTCACATAGTTGTTGCCGGCAATGTTGTACGCCTCCATTTGGACCTCGCGCCCGTTGACGTAGATGCGCTGGGAGCTGCGCTGCGCGGTCACGGTCTCGGCCACCGCCTGCGCGCCGCCGAGCAGAACCGCACCCAGCACCGCGCCGGCGAGCATGGATGCAAGCGTCTTTTTCATGCTGAGCACCTCCTTCTTTTTTTTTGCTCTCAACAGCATTATACGGAAGAAGGTGTTTTTTTTCAACAGCGGCGCAGGATCAGGTCGTTATCTGCATGGCCTGCACGCACCAACGCTGCGAGGAATCGCCCGCGACGCAGGTAATGAGCGTGATGCGGTTGTCGCTGGTTTCACGGATATAGCTCCAGTCATCGTTGCGGATTGCCACGACGACCTGAACCTCATAGGTGCGCGTGCCTTGTGAGGTCGTGTACTCGATGATATCGCCAAGCTGGAGATCCTTGATGCCGCCGATCACATACTTGGCGCCGCGGTTGTGGCCGCAAAAGCAGCAGTTGCCGTCCCAGACGGAGGTGCCGGTAAAATGCCCGAGCCCCTTTTTCATGCTCTCCGTCGTCTCGCCCTCCCATGCGTAATACTTGCTCACGCCGATGGCGGGGATGGAGATATAGCCGACCGCGCCGTTTTGCAGCTTGAAGCTCTCCGTCAGTTTCGTGCAGACGGGCTTGCTCGTGATCGTGACATTGCTTTCACCCTGCGCGGAAGGCTCGGTATAAGGAAGCTCCGGTGCGGCGCTTTCCGCCGTTCCCATCGTGGGCGCGGTGCCGCCGTTGGCTTCGCCGCCGACATAGGCTTGCAGCCCGGGCAGCGGCGTGCGTTCCATCACGCCGGTCTGCGTCGTACTGAATGAGCCGTACTCCAGCTCCTGCCCCTGATAGTCCACGACGTTCGCGCCGCCGTAGTTGTACTGCGAGCCGTAGACGTCTTCGTAGGACGTGGACGTGTAGTACCCGTCCTCGCTGTCTTCATCGTCGCCGAATACATAGTCCTCGGCGGCAAATGCGCTGGTGGTAAAGATCGCGCTCATGGCAAAAACGAGCGCAAGAACGGATGCGATGCTTCGCTTCAAGATGATACCTCCTTGAATGTCCCCAGATTGAATTCGTGCCAGTCGCCCGGCCGGTCGTTCTGGATATTGTAGCGATAGTTTTTCCCCGCGTAGCTGACGGTGAAGGTCTTTCCCAGCACCTTTCTGGCAAGCGGGCGCTTGATCTCCACGGCTACGTTGCTCTCGGGCGGAACGCCCGTGTCCGTGATGTCGATTTGCAGCTCGTTTTCCTCCACGCGGTACTTGGCGATCAGCTTGTAATCGCGCGGCTTGCTGCCCGGCACATAAACATAGACGTTTTTGCGCCGCGTCCACTGCCACGCGGCAGCCGCGGCAAGAGCAAGTCCGAAGATCCCGCAGGCAATGCCCGCAAGCAGCTTTCCGGCGGAGTGAGCGCGCGCCGCGGCGCGGCTGTCCTCGGGCGAGGGCTCCGTGACGACGGGTTCGAGCTTTTCGCCCGCAAACACGACGGTATAGGTGACGTTCTCAATGCCCGAGGCCGTGACCTCGCCCTTGTATTCGGCGGTCGTGACGTAGCCCGTCGCCGCCTGATAGCTGCTGGAGCCGGTATAGGTGGCGACCGCCTGATACTCGCACGGCAGCAGCTCCTCTCCGACAAGCCCCGTCGCGGTCACCTGCCATTCGACGTTGGCGAGCTTGAGCGTCTTGCCGTTTTTGACCGTGGTACCCGGGACATAGGACATATCGTTGGAGGCAAGCCCCGGAATGGTCTTGGTCTCGGTGATCGAGCTGTATCGGGTCTCATAGCCCGCCGCCACTGTCTTGAGCGTCGTGTGGTCCAGCGTCAGCTCACCGGCGTACTCGCCGTCGTCATAGGGCAGCGACGGGGCAAGCTGCGCGAGGATCTGCGTGAGGTCGTCCTTTGCGGTCTCGACCTCGACCGTCTCCGTGACCGTCTTGACGAGCGTGAACGGGTGCTCCTCCTTGGTCGTGTACGCCCAGGTGTAGCGGTAACCCTCATATATGAAGGGCGCTTCCCGCAGAGCGTCGGCGTCGCCGTTGGGCGGAAGTACATAGGTTTTGATGATGCGCTGCTGCCCGTTCAGGTTTTCGCACACGAAGCTCTCCGGCACATCCGCCGCAAAAGCGCCGACCGTCAGCGCCAGAGACAGGAGGATGCACATGAAAATATGGTTGATTCGCTTCATTGACTTCTCCTATTATTAAGAGTCCGAGGGGAAAGAGCGCGCCGCGCCCGTTCCCCTCGGCTGCATTACAGATTTTGCCGGATGATCCTGGTAATGATGCCGAGCGCGACGCCCTGTTCTTCGTCCAGCTTCGTCACGACAAAGTTTACGTCGTCCTTTCTGCCCGGCCGCCGCGGATCGCGGCAGGTGTGCGCAATGGCGTTGGCGCCGTTGCTGAGGCGGATATACACCGCGCCGCCGTAATTGTCGGTCACACGGCCGACATACTTGTTCTGAGGCTTGCACTTGTGAAGGTTGTCAAGGTTGTTGTTCTTGGAAACGCTTCGGATGTCCGCCTTGATCGAGATATCCCAAACATTGGGGCGGTTGATGGAAAGGACGCGGACAAGGATGCGCTTGCCGACGTAGTATTCATCTGCGGCGTTTCCGATCCAGCCCCACGAAATGTCGGCTGCACGGATCGTCGTCTCGACGCCGAAGACCTCCACGCGCACCATCTTCTCCAAAACCGCGACGACGCGAGCCTGCACAATGCGCCCGGGGTAGATAAGCGGCATTCCCGTATCCGCGCGATCCATGTAAAAGCTCTGGCGCTTTTGCAGCATGGCCGCTTTTCGGCTGGCGACGACGCTGTTGTCGTGCGGGTCGATGCCCTTCACGATGAAGTCGATCTCGCTGCCCATGCGCGTGTTGATGACGCGCGGCAGTTCCTCCATCGCCCTTGCGCGCTCACGTCGCGTGGGCCATTGATCGGGCAGCATCAGCATCTCCTTGAGCGGGATCACGATACGATAATCCTTATAATGCGCCACGGCAACCAGAAATCCCGAGGGCGTCATCTCCATGCTGTCCAGCGAGCCGGTTAGGATCTGCTGTGCGATGTAGGAGTTGCGGATCTCATGCCACGCGATCTTGGCTTGGTCCTCCTCGGTCAGAACCTCATCATGCACGTCAATGGTCAGAATGCGGTCGTCGCGAGGCTGCTGAATTTGCTCCCGCGGCGGCTGCGCCTTCACCGTTTTGGCAGTGCGGGCGGTGCGGGCGTCGTCCGCGATCTTCCTTCGCGCCCTGCGTTCAGTCGGGGGCTGCTTCTCGGCGGTTTCCTCGCCGGGCGGCGCGGCGGGCTCCGGCTCTTCATCGGCTTCGGGGAGCGGCTCCGTATCGCCGCTTTCCACGCTGTTGTTGAGGCCAAGCGCCGCCGCTTCCATGAGCAGCGCGCCGTAATCCTCCTCCGTTTCGGAAACGGGAGCGGCGTCTTCGCCCTCCGCGGCGGCGGAACTGCCGAGCTCCAGTCCCATATCCGCAAGCGCGTCGGTCGGGTCTGCGGTTTCCGCGCCGTCCGATGCGGAAAAGGGCGTGTCCGGCTCAGGGGGGAAGCCCCCGCTCTCGGCTGTTTCGACCGCCGCGCCCGTTTCTCCGGGCGTCTCAGCGGCGGCGGTTTCGCTGTCCGCCGTCGCTTCGGTCTGTTCGATCTCTTCAATGGGCTTGGATTCTGCTTTTTTTCTCGCCAAATAGATCAATCCTCCTTTTTTGGCTTAGATAATATGGACTCTTTGCTGATGGTCACGACTTTGGGCTTGTCCTTGCCTGCAGGCGGCGCGGCGGGAGCAGGTGCAGCAGGCTCCTGCGGCGGCAGTTTCGGTTTTTTCTTCGGCGCTTCCGCCGCGGCTGCCGCGCTGTCCGGCTTGGCAGCGGGCTTTGTCCGCGTCCGCCTGCGGCGCTTCGGCTCTTGCTCGGTCCCGGCAGGGCTTGTCGCCGCGTTCTTGGTCACGGTGGGCGGTTCCGCTGCGGGCGCGGCGAGCGCCGGCTTCTTCCATTCCGGCACATGGGCGGATGCCTTGCTCGCCCGCAGCTTCTTTGATTCGGGATGCCGGCTGTAGTCAAATTTGTTCACCTCCAATACGTTTTTTCCACGGATGATAACGAGCGCCCTGTCCAAATCGAGGCGGAGCACTTCGTCCATCGTGTAGAGCTTTCGACGCCCGACGCCGCTGGTCTCGCGGTATTGGGGCGTATAGTTGGAAACGCGCCAGGTATTGAGCTGCTTCGCCTTGCTTGTGACGTTGATGCTCGCCTCGCCGGTGCGGTCGCTGATGAACTCTGCCGTCAGCGCGTCGGTGCAGCCGAGGAACAGCGTGATATCGCAGTTGCCGAGGATCTCCTGCCACTGGTTGAGCGGATATCGGTTCTGGAGACCCGCGAGGTTCTGGAACACGCAGCTCATGGTGATGCCTCGGGAGCGTATCACGCTGATCTTGCGCGAGAGGTCAGGAATCACGCCGCAGGCGCAGAGCTCTTCGCCCAGAACATGAACGGGGACAGGAAGCGCCCCGCCCGGGCAGTGCTGATCCGCATAGCGCACAAGGCGTATGAACACGAACGAGAGAAACAGCGAGCTGAGGAAGTCAAAGGTGCTGTCCTGATCGCTGGTGATGCAGAAGTACGCGCAGGGCTTTTTTCCCGGCAGCTCAAGGTCTATCTCGTTGTGGCTCGTGATTTGGCGAATATCCTTGTTCTGAAACACCTGCAAACGCGAGCCAAGTCCGATGATCACGCCGCCGCGCACATTTTCGCCGCTCTGCCTGAAGATGCTGTAGGGCGCCTTCGCGGGATGCTCGATGGGGAGCACATCAAAGATGGCGTTCAGCTCCTTTTCGCTGCACATGGACAAGAGCTGATAGACCTCGCCGATGTTGCGCTTCTCCGGGGGATAGCTCTGCTCCACATAGAGCACCAGCGCTTTGAGCAGATTCATCTCGGCGTTGTCCCAAAAGTGGTCGCCCTTGCCGCTGCCGGTGTTCTTGATGATGACGTCGCAAAAGAGCTGCGCCATCAGCTCCTGCCCGCCGATCTCCGCGAGGCAGTTCCACGAGTCCGACGAGCCCGGCGTAACAAGGTCAAATTTCCTCACGACATAGCCCTTGTCCCGCAGATACTCGCTGGACTTCTCGTACAGCTCGCTCTTGGGATCGCAGATAATGAGCGAGGTCATCGGCGTGCGGCTCGCGCACTGCAGGATCATGTTCATACAGAAGGAGCGCGTTTTCTTGGAGCCGCTTGCCCCATAGACGGCGAGGTTGCCGTTGAACCGCGTTTTTTCAGGGAGGCACAGCACCTTGCCGTCCAGCTCGCCGAGGATGATGCCGTGGTGCCTGCGGACGTCGGATACCATGTCAACAACGTCCTTCATTTCTTTCTTTGACATGAAGCCCGCCGTGCCGTATGTGCCTTTGCTCGAATACTCAAAGTTGCGCGCCTTGTCGTATCCTCCGGCCGTGCCGTCGCTGTCGCCCATGCGCATCACGGCAAACAGCAGCACGGCGATCAGCCCGACACAGACGCCGAGACCGCAAAGCCCGGAGGGAAAGCGGAACACCGCGCGCAGGCACGAAAAAAAGGCGGGGTCTGGCAGCTTTGGCGACGTATCGCCGTAGAGTGTGCCGCCGGAGCCCTGCCACGTCTGATAGTTGTAGATGAATTGCGCGATAAAGCCGCCGCCGTACAACAGCGCGCACAGCGCCACGGGCGCGGCTATCAGCGTGCTAATCAGCTTCTTTTTGTCGATGAATGACCTCTCCCTCCACAGCGTCAATGTCTATGCGCTGGAACTGGACGCGGGAGCCGCAGAACCCGCGCAGCGCGGACTCCTGATAATCGAAGCAGATGATCGTCCCGGGTATGTCCCTCAGCGAGAGGGCATCGTCGAAACGCTTGATCCTTGGCAGATCGCAGGTATAGCCGAACAGTACCGGCACGCCGTTTTTGTCGTAGGCATCGCATTCGACGCCGCCTTGCCCGGCGTGGCTCAAATCCTGCATCAGGATCGCGTCGAGCATCGTTTTCGCGCTCTTGTCGCAAAGAAGCTGCAAAACCAGCTCACCGCAGCGGTCGTTCGTGAGATAGTGAAAATGCTCATAGCTTCCGCTCAGGATGAAGTAGTTGGTCTTGACCCGTTGCGACTCGGCGGAACGCTCGCGCCTGTCATGCGCTCTTGCGTCTGCCATCTGCTCGTTCAGCAGCTTCATGTCGTTGGAAAAGAGGATCGCCTGCAAGGGACGCGAACCGAGGCGCCCGTCATACGAATAGCCGGAAAAGGCCGTCTGCATCAGCGCCTTGAGGCGCATTTCCGCCTTATACTCCCATCGGCTGACCGTATCGCCCGTGTTGTAAACAGCGTAAACGCCGCTCTCGGCAAAAAGCACGCCGGTCGCACGGCTGCCGCGCACCTTCATGCCTTGCGGCCCCATCTCCTTGACCTCCAACGACGGATAGTAGCAGGGACGGTCAAGTGAAAAGCCTGTCAAGCGCCCGTCTGTGAGCGTGAGCGCGGGCTTTTCCCACGGGAACACGTCCACGCCCGCCTTGAACATCGTGACCAGCACCTCAGCCAAACGGTGGAGGCGGAGGCGGCCAGAGTAGGAGTATTTCGGCGCATTCAGCGTGTTCTCGCCTGAAAGCATCGTCTGATAGCGTTCGGGGTACTGCTCGATCATGGCGCGTTTGCCGGCGCTCGTCAGCCGCAGACCGCGCAGGTCTTGACGGTTATAGGCGCTCAAGAGGTTTTTCTTCTTGATTTGTGTGATTGCCTTTTGCTTATAGGTTTGCGCGCCCGGTAATCGGCTGACTTGCGCGGTAGGCAGCTCGCCGGAAACAGCGGTCACGGTAAGCAGCAGGTCGGCAAATGTATCGGGTGGCGGCAAGGGCGTTGGATGTAAGGTCATATCCGCCTCCTTTTGATCGGCGTATCGCCCTTGGTATTCGTGACCTGGGCGAAAAGCGCCTTGTGTTTTTGCAAAAAATGCCTTTATTCTTCGCGGTTTTTACCTTCGCCGTTTCATATCCCACACAGATACGAAAACAGCTTGGCAATTTCGACCTCACGGTTTCAGGTCGATTTACACGCTGAAATCGCGGATGGAAGTCAGCACGGATTCCCGTTCTGCGAGCCAATCCTTAAAACGGCGGCTGTCCATGATATACATTCGCGTACAGTCGGCGTCGCCCAGCTCGGTCGTATGATAGGCGTCGCACAAAAGACCGCTGTCGTCGGCCATGACGAATGAAGTCGCCACGTCCAGGATCTGCTTGAGCTCCAGATTGTCGTAGTCCCTGACGCGATGCTCCGAGAGCGACCTGTCATAGACGTGGGTAAAGCAGACGACGCAGTGCTCAAAGCGGGGGATCTCGTGTTCCTCCACGAATCGGCTCATTGCCGCCATGAACGGGTCAAGCAGGAACTCTGCGCTCTGGCCGCGCTTGCGCTTCGGGACAAGCCCCGGCAGCGTGATCTCCAGCACATCGTCGCGCAAACGCACCTCGACGCCCTGCATGGCTGCCGCGGAGAGCAGGTATTCCATCTTTTTCGTGTCCGTCGTTTCATAGACCAAGTGCCGCAGCCGGCAGGTGATCTGCTCGCTGCGCCGCGCCGCCTCCGCCGACAAAAGGCTGTAGTTGCCCGGATACCGGCGAATGTCCGTTTTCTGCATGGCGCGGACAGTGTTTGCCAGACGGTCTTGCTCCAGCAAAATGCTTGAAATGCGGCTTGCTAACCGCTCCTTATCCAAAAATGCATCACTCCTCCTTCTGAAAATACTGAACCTTGCCGTCCGGCGCCACGGTGCAGTAGCCCACGGCGTTGTCCGTTCTCAGTTCGTCGATCTGCTCCGGCTTGTCCACCATCACAATGAACTTCGTCGCGTTTTCGTCTTTCTTCCGCTCAGACGCAATGTAGGAGACCAGCGCCTCCTTCCCAACGCCGGCATGGATGATCTCATAGACCTCGTTGTTCGCGCAAAACACGATCTTCACGGGAAAATTGCCCGTCGCGTGGTACTCGACCTGATCGATAAAGTCGATCAGCACCCAAACCGCGTCAATCAGGCTGCGGTCGATCTCCTGCACGCTCTCAGGCGCGTCGCAGTAGTAATCGTCCACTCGTGATATGCGCCCTGAGCGAAGCAGATAGACGAGAAGATTCTTGATGACCTTTTCCTTGCCGGGATACAGGCCGTAGACCTGTTCCTTTTTAAGACACCGATACTCGCTCAGATCCCGAAGCAGGCCGGACGCCTCCATCTGGTAGAGCTGTGCGCGTGTTTTCAATTTATAAGCCTCCTTATGCGTAATAAAGGCGTATTCTATGCGTATAAACTGCGTAATCGCGCGGCGGTGGCGCGGGTCAGGCGCACACTATGCGCATAGAATACGCAATACGGGCGTAATCGCCGCTTTCCGTCTGCCGCTGTGCGTATAACGGGCGTAATCGGCAAAGCCGCGCGCCTTTATGCGCACAACGGGCGCAAAGCGTGCGTATTACGCGCTTTTCTCGTTTGCCCGTTCCAGCAGCTCCTGAAGCTCGCGGCGGTCGGTGGTGATCAGTTCCTTTTCGAGCTGACTGCATTTGACCTCCACCGTCACGTTGTTATTGTTGGTGGAGATCAGGCCGTTGCCGCGCTCGAAGTGCGTGATCTCCATGACCTCCGCCTCCGAGAGATGGAGAATGGATTGGACGCGCCGGGCTTCTTCGTCCTCCAGATTGAGCAGGATCTTGGTCTTGGCGTTGTTGATGATGCCGCGTCCGTATTTGCCGTCGTCCAACGCGAAAAAGTCGTTGATGTCCTGCGTGGCGCAGATCGCGCTGCCACCGTACCCTCTGATGATCTTGAATATCTCCAGCACGAACTCGGCGGCGAGCCGATTGCTGTTCGCACCGATGAGCTGCCAGCATTCGTCGATGAAAATAGCTTTTTCCTCGGTGCGGTTCTCTTTGGCCTTGTCCCAGACGTAATCTAACGCCACGAACATTCCCACCGTCAGCAAATCCCCGGACAGCTCGGAAATGTCCAGCACCGTGTACTTGTTGTCGAGCGACACGTTGGTCTGCTGATTGAACGTGCTCGCGGAGCCGTGGACGAGCCGGTTGATGATGTTGGCAAGCCGCCTTGTCTCCGGCGACGCCAGCAAGACCTCGTAGAGATCGCCCAATAACGGCATGGTTCGGTATCGCTCCGGCGCGTCGGGGTCAATGAGCGAGCTGTTTTCATGTGTGATGCCGTGGTTTGCGTAGGTGCGGATCAGGGCTTCGTCCAAAAGCTGACGCTCCTCATGCGTCATATCAGGGATCAGCAGGCTGAAAAAGATGTGGAGCCTCTGGATCTTCGCGGCAAGCATGGATTTCTCAATGCCCGGGCCGTCCAACAGCTCGTCGGCGGTCTTGTCCACCTTGCGGATCTCCATGACATTGATACAGTTGCGCGACGCCGGAGATATCTGTATGAACTCGCCGCCGATGTTGGAACAGGCGCGATGGAACTCGTGGCCCTTGAGCGGCGCGACGATGAACACCTGAATTCCTTTCCTCCTCATTCTGCTTGCCATGAGCTGCATCGTGAAGCTCTTGCCCGCGCCGCTTGTTCCGAGGATGGCGATGTTCGCGTTTTTATAGATGCGCGAGTCAAAGATATCCACGATGATAAGGGAATTGTTGTGCTTATTGACGCCGAGCAGAATGCCGTTGTCATCACACATCTCATAGGAAGTGAACGGATAGCAGCTCGCCGCGCCGAGCGTCAGCACGTTGCGCTTTGAGCGTTCAAAAAGACGATGCTCCAGCGACGAGAGCGGAAGCGCCGACAAAAATGCCTGTTCCTCGCAAAAGGAACAGGGCTGCACGTTCATATCCTGCGAGAGCAGGAGCTTTCGCATTTCGGCGCACTTCCACTCCAAATCGTCCACATTGTCCGCCGTTACGGTGATCAGCAGGTTCAGATAGTAGAAGTCCTCGTTGTTCCCGAGGCCGTCCTTGAGAAAGTAGCCGCTGCGGATCGCGCCTTCGAGGTCGTCAAAGTCCGTGTTGGTGTCGCTGGTCTCGCGAATCTTGCTGCGGTTGATGCGGAGCTGCTGACCGAGCTTGCGGATCATGCGGTCTTTCGGCTGCCGCGTCAGGAATACATCAAGGTCGATGCCGTCGCCGGCATTCACCAGAAGCGAGAGCCAGCCCGCCGTGACCTGAGACTTATATCCGTCGGAAGGCACAAGCAAATAGGCGTAATAGACGCCGTCCACACAGATGTACCTGCCGTGCGTGAAGTCCAGAGACGCCGGGGCAAAGTATTCGTTCGCCGGCACATTCTCCAGCGGGCGGCCCGCCGCGATGTAGTCGGCAAGCACACGCTGCACCTTGTCGCCAAACGGGTGAGCGTCGCTTTCGCGGCGGCAGAGGATATGATACAGAAGCTCCGCGACCGCTTCGTCTTCGTCCTCGTGGGTCACGACGCTGTTTCCACACTGGCGCAGGTAGTTCGCGGCGGTCCGGGCCGCCGTCTGCAAGGAGGCAACGGCTTCGCTTTCCTCGTTGCCGCGGCGCGTGCCGGGCAGCGGCTCATACTCAAATATGAGAAAGAACCGCCGTGTGATCGCCTCGCGGGAGCCGAGCTGATAGATCAATCGCAGATAGTCCTCCTGCAGCATCCGGCAGTGGGGGTCTGTTTCCTGTTCCAGCTCGCGGCGCACGGCGGCAACGTGGCGGTCAATGTCCGCGCGCTTGGTGAGCACCTTGATCTGCACCTTGACCGGCGAGATCTTGAGGTAGGAGATAAAGGAATAGATAATGCCGCGCTGCTCCTGGGCGCTGCGCAGCAGGAAGTTGATGGGAATGACCTCCACGATCTTGACGTAGCGGTGATCCCGCGTATAGATGATGCCGTTGGTAATGCGCTCGACCGGAACGTAGTCCGCGAGCGCGTTGAGCGGTCTGACCGTTTCCTCCTTCGGCAAAAAGGTCTTATGCTGCTCAAATTGCCGCTTTTTGACGTTGACCTTGACGCGGTTGCGGCTTCTCGGCGTATCGTCCGGCGTCTTGAGCTTTTCGCCCTTCGCCCACGAGGGGAGCACCGCCTTTGTCCGCTTGCCGGTCGTCGTCCCGTCCGCGTTGAGCTGTCTTCGGTTGCGAAGCCAGCTCAGAAACAGCAGGAAAAACGACGACAGGCTTTCGCCAGATACGCCGATCAGCGAGAGCAGGACCAGCGGGAGGGCGGTCAGGCACAGAATGATGATGCGCGTCTGGAGCGAAAAGCTCAGGTGCAGCACCGGCCAGCCGACCACCGTGCCGAGGATAGCCGCTTCTATGGCGTTTCGGGTCTTGAACATACCGCCCATGAGCGTGCCGCCCTCGATAAAGTTTGGCGGGATGTAGTAGACGTCTCTTTCTTCGCTTTTCAAAAACTGTCAGCCCCCTTATATCCTCGCCTTGCGCTGCGGCAGATTCGGCATGCGCTTGACGATCTTTTCCTCATAGCCCACCGAGCCGTCCGGCTCATAGTGCGGCTTGCGGTCCACGGCGTCCTGCGCGTACTGCTTGTACCACGTCGCGCCGTCCGCGGTGACGACCTTGATGTGCTCGCCCTGCGGCGCGACGTACTGGGATGCGTCATACATACAGAACTGCGCGTCCTGATGCGTACCGGCAGGCGTTTCCACGCCGCTGATCCTGCCCCCGCCGATCTCCACGTTCGAGTAGCGCGGGACAGCCCCGGCATCCGTGCCGAGCGCCGTTACGCCCATATAGGAATTGAGCGCGTGCGCCGCCATCTCACCGCTGATCGTGCCGGTGCTCTGGATATCGCCGCGCGCCACGCGGCTGATCACCTCATTGGCGAAGCTGCCGCCGGACGCCAGCGATTTCATAAACATCGCGCCGCCGATACCATAGCTCTTGAACGAGCTTTTGACGGACGAGGTATGGCTGCCGGGCGAGCGCGCGGTGTGCGTGGTGCTGCTGACCGTGCTGCTGCGCTCGGCGGTTCGGCTCTCCGACTGCGCGCTCGACTTCTCGCTTGTCTGCGTTCTTGCCGTCTCGCCGGTCTGAATGACCCCGCCGGGCGCGCCTTGTACCGTCGTCTGTTCCGTTGAAAAGGCGTCGGTCTGCTCTATGGTGCTTGGGCTCTCCGCCGCGGAGCCATCGGGAATGGGCTGGGGCGATTCCACGGGATTCGGGACGCCCGGCGTCTGGCTGGCGCCTTCGATCACAACGCCGCCGCTTGCTTCTGCCTGCTGCGCTCCTTCGCGGGACGCGCTGACAGGTGCGCCGTCGTGGAGAATGACAGGCGGCTGTTCCTCTGACTCGGACGCCGCCGCTGCCGCTCCGATCGCCGGGGCAGGCTCTCCGGGGACGGTCAGCTCGGTCGGAACCGGAGCGTTGACCTGTTCAGGCGGCGTTTCCGCAAGGATGGGCGCTCTGTCCGTCTGGTCGCTCAAGCCCGGCATTTGCTCCGGCGAGGGAGTTGGCACGGGGTTCACGCCGCCCGCCGTTTGCGCCGCGGATTGCTGGGTAGTATGCGTGGCGGAAGCCGCCGAGGAGAACGCGGACGAGCTGACCGTGGTATTGTTCGTCGCGGTCTTGATCGCGTTGTTCGCCGCGCGCCTGCTCGCCATACCGGCCAGGCCGCCCTTGAAGTATTCTCCGATGCCGCCGGTGCTGCCTGTCCGCGCGCCGCCACCGCCGCCGGTCATTTTGCCCGTTGCGCCGGTCAATGCTTTGACGCCGCGTGTAGCGATCAGCGCCTCCGCAATGAGCGAGCCGCCCGTATGCCCCACGTTGAGGCCGATGCTCTGCATAAAGCTGTCAATCTTCTGCGAGACCTTTAAAAACGCAACCGCACATAAAAACCATACCAGCACGTTGCCGACAACAGTGCCCTTGCCGGACGCTTCCGCCTGCGCCTCCACCTCGCTTTCGGTGATGGCAAAGGCCGGGGTAACAAAAAACGCTCCCAAAAGGAGCGCCACGCAGAGAATACCTATATAATCGTATCGCTTTGTCGTTTCGATCCCTCCATTCATAAGGACAGTGGATTGGCGATGAACGTACCGACCATAGAGGTAAAGAGCTTCAGGCACCATGCGTTCATCACAAGAAGGAACATCTGCCCCGCGAACATCCGGCACCAGCTTTTGAACACATTAACCGTCGATTGCGACGCGCCGAGGGCAAACGCCACGGGAGCCGTGAACACGAGGACGCCGAGCAGAACGTACCGCTCCGCCGCTTCAAACAGGAGCTTGATGTAGTTCCAAGCAAGTATCAGCAACAAAATCAGGACGATCAGCGTCACCGCGCCGCTGGCGCATACGCCGATGATGGTCAGCATGACAGAATTAAAGTCCGCAAAGCTCAGCTCCGGCAGGGACGACGTAAGTATCCAGTCATAGGGCGTCCCGCCGATCTTCAGCGCGGCGTTCACAATGTCGTCCGAGTAGTAGGCGAGCAGAATGAACAGCACCGAGCGGATACTGAGCTTGATCGGGTCTTCCGCCTCGCTTCCCATGCCAAGCCCAAAGTTCTTAAACAGGTTCCAGACCCACAGCAAAAGGATAATGCCGATCGCAAGGGCCACAAACACATCGTACATGGTCTTCGCAGCCGGAAAGTATCGCAGAAACACGCTCATATCACAGCCTAACGCGCCCAAAACTGATGAATTGATCAAGTCAAGGCCGTACATGATCTGCTCCGCGATCCATTCGACGATGCCGTCTAAGATACCCATGGATTACGGTGTGTACTTGCCATCCGCGAAGAAGGGCGTAATGTATGCCATGATGAAGCCCAGGCCGTTGAGGATCGCCCAGCTCACGATGATGCGTTTGAGCCACGAGCGCGATTCCTGCACGGTGCGGTCGGAGCGCGAGAAGTTCATCAGCAGCAGCGCCACCGACGCGCACACGACCGCCGCGATGGTCGAGATGGTGATGATCTGCGAGTAGACGTCCTGCATAATGGCACTCGCCTTCGTCCAGAGCGTGTCCGCGGCGAAGGCGGGAACGCTCAGCGCCCCGGCAAGCGAGGCGGCAAGGAACGCCGTAAACAGCTTCTCACCGATTTTGATTCTCCGCTGACGCCGCAGCAGAGGGCTTTTTTGCTCTTTCAAACTAAGAATGACCTCCTTTTCGTTCTTCCAAATACAAAAGGGGCGCCCGGAATGAGCGCCCCTTGCATACCGTGGCACGGCAGAAAAAATAGGACGCCGAGGCGTCCTGTCACGGTCGTATTCGGTTGTGGTTACAGTTTTGAGCATGGATATACTACCACACCCTAAATCACCTGTCAATGAAACAGCGGTGCAAATGTAGTGCAGAAACAGTGCAAATATGATGCAAACGCTCAAAAAAAGTTTTGTTTTACTCTTTTGGCACCATTTCATCCAGCAGGGCGACGCTGTCCTTCGCGGAATACCCCCACAGGATCGAGCTCAACGCCTCCACCGCGTCCTGGCGCTTGTTGAAATAGGTGCGGCGGCTGATGTCCCGGATGTGAGGGCGCAGCTGTTCGATAATGTCCGCTATGCCGTCCAACTGCTGGGGAGTCAGGTAGGTGTAGTACAAGACCCAGTAATACGCTTCGCCGTATTTGTGACGCTGGCGGAGCAGATCGACCGCTTCACGGACGAGCCGGACCATCTTGTTGCTCCGCTCGATGCTGCGGGCGCGCTGTTCAATGTCAGTCCCGCTCAGATCGGCGCCCGCAAGGTACGCCGTATCAAGAAAATCCTCGATGCTGCTGTCATATTCGCTCTGAAACTCGCTCCGCAGCTGATGTACGGAAAGCTCCATGCTCCAAACCACATCACGGTACTTTTTGAGCAGCTTCCATGTATCGTGATACCGGCGATCCTCTTCCGGCGTAAGCTCATGCTTCCTCGACATGATTCGTTCCTCCTTTGTCGGATTTCGTGATACTCAGTTCAAAAGCGTATGTCGGCTCCCCTGTGGAACAAAACAGCTCCATTTGGTAGTGAGCCGAGGTTTTCCACAGCCGCGCTCTCTCTTTCGCACCCTTGCAGTCAGGGGATAACGAATATAACTTATAGTGGAATTTGGGGCAGTTTGAACAGGAAAACCCTTGCGCCACAAGGCTTTCAAGCACCTTTTCGGCCATCGCGCTTTTGACCCGTTCTGAAACGCTAAGACTCCCTGCTGAAACGCTGCGTGCCGCTCTTTTCAGGCGCTTTTCGGGCTGCGAAGCCCTTGCCCCGCAATCGTCATCGTCAACGTGCAGCTCTATGCGCAGGCTCATGGCCACCTCTGCCTTGTCCACCTTGACGTCGCAGATGCGGAACATTACGGACAGATAGTATTGCAGATAGATCGCCGTCCCACGCTTGCCGGGGAAGGAGAAGAATGTGATATAGCCCTGTTCCTTGAGCCGGCTCAGGACGCGGCAGACCGTCGCCTTTGAGAGTCCCCATCGCTGCGCCAGCTCCGCATAGGTGATCAGCGGGCTGCCTGTCCCGTTGCGAAAGTAGGCGACCGGCCCCACCTCGGAGCCTTGCACCCGGTCATCCTTATAGATCGCCGAGATCCACAGGTCGAGTACAATGTCCATCTCCGAGCATTTTCCGATGCTGACCAGCTCTGACGCCGCCGAAACAGGCAAAAAGAAAAAGCCGGCGTCCTTCTGGCAGGGGCAGTTATAGTCCAGGACGGTATTGTGGAAGCGCCAGCCCG
>CAMVAV010000043.1 GCA_947165595.1 uncultured Clostridia bacterium
GCTGGCGCGCCGCCTTGGTGAAGTTGTCGAGCTTGAGGCCCTTGAGGTCGGGGGAGGCCGTGACCTGCGCCTCGGTGATGACGATCTCGCTGACGACCGCCATGAGCGCGTCAAGCTTGGAAAGGCTCACGCTGATGAGGCTCTCCTTGGCGTGCTGCTGCTTGTTGGCGGGCTGCGCTGCGGCGCTCTGCTGCGCGGGAGCGGCCTCCTGAACGGCGGGCGCGCCTGCGCCTGCGCCCGCGGCCGACGGAGCGGACTCCGCCACGACCGGCGCCGCCTCGGCGGGCTCCTGCGGGGCGGGGGCGCTGTATTCAAAGGGCGAGAACTCGCGCACAGAGCCGGTCTCGCGCACCGCGCTCTCCGCGGCGGTACGGTCCTCCGCGGTCTTGAAGCGGAGGAAGAAGCCGTTGTCGATGATGAAGGTCGCCGTCTCCGGGTTGAGCTGCACATCGGCGGGGTAGAAGTCGAACTGCCCCTCGTCAACGACCTCCTTGACAGCGTTGACGAGCATCATCGCGCGCAGATTCTCCATGCCGGCGCCCTCGTCGAAGAAGACCTGCATGCCGAAGGGGAACGAGGCGCTGCCGTAGGCGTTGAGCTCGCCGCTCGCCGCGCCCCCGTCCTCCGCCGCGGGCGCTTCTCCGCCCTCCGCCTCGGCCGCAGGGGCGTCGCCGCCCACCTCGCCGGAAATTTTATTGGCAAAGGTATTAATTTTATTAAGGAATGTGTCGATATCATTAGAAAGCGGTTGGTCGCTTTCTATCTTCTCGATCTCCGAGCGGAAAAAGTCGATTGACTCAAAGATCAGGTCAAACAGATCCGACCGCATATCCTCTGGGATCGCGTCCATCGTCTTCTCGCGGATAACGAAAAACATATCCTCGATCCGATGCGCGATGGTCATCAACGAGTTGAATTCCATCATGGCGGAGGAGCCCTTGATCGTGTGCATGATCCGGAAGATCTCGTTCACCGCCTCCTGCGAGAAGGTCTTCGCCTGCTCGCTGGAAAGAATCAGATCGTCCAGCTGCTCGAGCATGGAGTGCATCTCGAACAGATAGGCCTCCATCATGTCGTTGCCCATACCCATAGAATTTTCACCCCTATTTTTTTTGTTGCGGAAGGCCGCACTTCGGCATTTCCACGGTCTCTTAAAGTTTATATCGGCAAACAAGCCCCAAAGTTAATATCTATTGTACGGGTTTTTTCCGAGTTTTGCAAGTCTTTTTCGAAAGGAGACTCACATTTATGCCGGATCTTCTCGGCGCAACCAATCCCGTGCCGTCCTATGACGCGCCATCCGTCAAGATAACGCCCCCCACTCCGGGCGGCGATACCAACATTCAAAACGTCATAGACCCCGACCACGTCACCCGCCCGGACGGGAAGGAGGGGCAGCAGGGCTCGGGGGACGCCACCAGCCAATTCCAGGCGCGCTTCGACTCCAACTTCATGACCTTCGTGCAGCGTCTGCGCGGCGCGCAGGACCTGCCGGAGCTGTTCATGACGGTGCTGCAGGGACAGTCGGTCGAGGTCAGCTCCGGCATCCGCAGCGGCTTTGCGGAGGAGATGGCGCAGTTCCTCGATTTCATCAAGATGGACGAGGGCCAGCTTCTGAATTTTCTCCGGAATCAGATGCAGAGCGGCTCCCGCTTCTCCGGCGCGCTGTTCCAGATGCTGCGCGGCGCCTTCAACGGCACGACGTCGGAGCTGACGAAAAACGATATTCTCCAGTTCGCCCGCCGCTTCGGGGACTACAGCTCCACCGAGCACATCGAGGACAACCTCCTGCGCATGACGGAGGAGATGAGCGAGGCGCTGCCCGGCAAGTGGTCGACGGAGCTGACGCAGATCCTGGCAAAGCTGCAAAACGGCGTTGACGCCGGGGACCGGGAGGGAAACCTCAGGCTCCTGCGCGAGCAGGTGTTCCCGCTGGTGTCGAAATACGTCTCGCTCACGCATGACCACGGGCTGGCGCGCAACCTGCTCTCGGCGATGACGCTGGACGTGGCGCGCTATGAGAACGGCTCGGAGGACGGGCTTTTGCAGGCGTTCCGCCACCTGGCCTCCAGCGAGGTGATCCCCAAGGAAATCGCGGACCTGAGCGACGGCGAGCTGCTGCGGATGCTCAAGGACACGGAGTTCTTCAAATCGTCCGAGAACAACGCCTTTGCCGACCGTCTGGCGAACGTCACGCACCGCGCGCTGCAGGGAGAGGACGGCGTCAACACGCAGGACGCCTTCCACAACATCATGAACGCCATGCTCATCAACGAGAGCGTCTACATGCCGCTGCAGCACATCATGCTGCCGCTGAACTGGAACGGCGAGCTGATGTTCTCCGAGATGTGGGTCGATCCCGACGCCGAGCGCGACAACAGGAGCGGGCGCGGGAAGAACGGGGAGAACGGTCCGGTGCAGCGCGTGCTCATCAAGATGGACATCCGCTCCCTCGGCGCGTTCGACGTGCTGATCCAGAACCGGAGCGAGGGCGTGTCGATGCTCGTCACCTGCCCGAAATCCGTGGCGGACTACTCTCCGCAGGTCACGCAGTCGCTGCGCGACATCCTCGCGCGCAACGGGCTGAAGGTCGAGCAGGTGCAGGTCGCGCGGCAGCACCGCCCGCTGACCGTGTCCGAGGTGTTCCCCAAGCTCTTTGAAAGGATGAGTGGCGTCAATGTCAAGGTCTGATTTCCCCCGCAAAAAGCGCGCGGTCGCCCTGCATTACGGCGCGGACGACACCGCGCCCGTGGTCGTCGCCTCCGGCATGGGCTACATGGCGGAGAAGATCGTGGACGTGGCGCAGTCCAACGGCGTGCCCGTCTATGAGGACGATTCCCTCGCCACGATCCTCACCCAGCTCCAGCTGGGACAGGAGATCCCGGCGGAGCTCTATCAGGCGATCGTCGATATCTACGTCTATTTCCTCAATTTCGACGCCTCGCGCCGCGCGGAGGAAAATACGGCGCAGCCGTGACCCCGGCGCGCCGCCAAAACGCTGACAGCAGGGAGGAGCGCTATGGCTCTGTTTGGAAAAAGACCGGAAAAGCCTCCGGAAAGACGGCCGGGTGACGGCATCTATATGCTCATGGACAGCGCCTCGCACACGCTCGCGCGGGGACGGCGCATGGCGGCGCCCGGCAGCAAAAATCTGTATATCAGCCTGATCGAGGGCCGCGTGCAGACGCTCGTCGCCGCCGGCGTGCTTCAGGTCGTGCCGCAGGACAAGAGCCTGCCGCCGCTGATGACGCGCGTGGTCGATTTTCGCGAGAACGCCGTCGCGCTCCAGCCGATGCGCGAGCTCGGCAGCGACGTGCGGCGCAACTTCCGCGTCCCCGTCGTCTTCGACAGCTTTCTCTATCCCCGGTCCGGCGGGCGCGCGGCGCTGCGCTCGGTCGACCTCAGCTGCGGCGGCGCCGCGTTCCGCGCGAACTGCTCCCTCGCGGTGGGCGACGTGTTCGAGCTGGTCGTCCCCCTCACGTCGGAGGGGCCGCTGCTGCTCAACGCCAAGCTCCTTCGCGTCCACCTCGAGCCCACGGGCCCGAGCTTCTTCGCCTGTAAGTTCGTCGACATGATCAACGACGAGGAGGCTTTGCTGCGCGAGGCTGTCTTCGCCATTCAGATCAGCTCCGCCCGCGCGCGGACACGCTGAACGGCAATCCCGATGAAATCCAGAAAAGCGAGGTCTTTCACGATGAAGCAAACAACACGGATCCATCTCGGACACAGGTTCGGAGCGTTCGTCCTCGCGCTGTGCATGGCGCTCTCCCTCCTGCCCGTCCTCTCGCGAAGCGCGGACGCCGCCTTCAGTGACGCCGCGATGGACAAGCTGAACAACTGGGGCGTTCTCAACGGCTATCCCGACGGCAGCCTCCGCCCCGAGCGCAACCTGACGCGCGCGGAGTTCGTCGCCATGGTCAACCGCGCCTACGGCTACAAGGACGTCGGGCAGACGCCGTTTATCGACGTTGCCCCCTCCGCGTGGTATCACGACGACGTCGGCGCCGCTTACAAGGCCGGTTACTTCAACGGCTATTCGCCGCGCATGGCGTACCCCGACAGCGAGCTCACCCGCGAGCAGGCGGTCGTGATGCTGGCGCGCAACATGCGCCTCGACCCGGTCGCCGGCGAGGTCACCGAGTTTTCCGACGGGCGCAGCTGCGCGGACTGGAGCCGCGGCTACATCCGCGCGGCGCAGCAGGCCGGCATGATCGGCGGCTACAGCGACGGCTCGTTCAAGCCGCAGAACGACATCACCCGCGGCGAGATGGCGGTCATGCTCCAGCGCGCGCTGGGCACGCTGGTCAACACGCCCGGCGTCCACACGCTCTCGGACACCTACGGCAACGTCACGATCAGCACGCCCAACGCCACGCTCAGGGACACGACCATCGCGGGCGACCTCTACATCACCGGCGGGCTTGACCTCGGCGACATCACGCTGGAGAACGTCCGCGTGCTCGGCGACATTGTCGTCGCCGGCGGCGGCGAGAGTCAGAACTCGAAGGACAGCATCGTCCTGCGCAACGTCGAGGCGGATTCGCTCATGGTCGACAGCATCGCCGACCAGTACGTGTCGCTCAGCGCCGAGGGCGATACCGTCATCGGGGAGACCTCGCTGCGCTCCGACGCGTTCGTTCAGGACCGCACGCGCCCGGGGCAGGGACTTTTGAACATTGCCCTGGAGTCCCCCGACGTTCCGGCGGCCTTCACGCTCTCCGGCAATCTGGAGACCGTCGTCAACAAGACGCCCGGCTCCACGCTCAACATCGCCATGGGCACGGTGGACAGCCTGACCATTGACGAGAAGGCGAAAAACGCCACGCTCAACCTCGACATCAACAGTACGGCGACCGAGCTGAATCTGGACGTGGCGACGAACGTCACCGGCGTGGGCGATATCAAAAAGCTGAATGTCAGCGCCCCCGGCGCGGTCGTTTCGATGCTGCCCGACACCATTGTCATCCGTCCGGGCCTGACCGCGAACGTCGCCGGGCAGGACCTCAACGCCGCGCAGGCGATCGAATCCTCCTCCGACCCGCGCCTGCTGGCGGGCTATCCCAAGGTCAAGAACATCGCCCCGACCTCCGCCTTGTCCATTTATGACGCGAACAAGGCCGGCACGGTCTACTGGGCGGTCAGCACCACGACGGACGGCTCGATCGGCGAAGACGAGCTGATCAAGCCCACCGCGGGCAACACGCGCATCGCCCTCAACGGCAATCTGCCCATCGCGGCGTCGAACACGGAGTACACCGCGGCGTTTGAAAAGCTGGTCCCGGATTCCAACTACTACCTCTCCGCGATCATGGTCGACGCGCGCGACCGCCACAGCCCGGTCAAGGTCATGAGCTTCACGACGCCGGACAACTCCGTCCCCGCGTTTGCCAGGGAATACCCGCGCGTCGTGTTCAACGAGGCAAGACGCCAGTATGACAAGGACCACAAGCTTATCCTCAATGACAACGGCGATCCGGTCATTGATTTTACCGTGCAGGTCGCGGCAATGCCGACCAAATCCTGCCAACTCTATTATGCGCTCTATTTTGCCGGAGGCAACGCGCCGACGGGCCAGGCGTTCCGCAGCGGGAATCTCGGGGCCACCGCGCACGGCTACAGCGGAGTCGACGATGTCAGCAAAAATCAGGTTTGGACCAAGACCTTCTCAGGGCTCAAGGAGCTCCAGTCCTATGATCTCTATCTGTGGCTGACCGACGCGGACGGCGCGCGCAGCTCCGCCGTTCAGAAGCTGACGTTCAAAACGATCGACGGAACGCCGCCGCGCTTCATCACCGAGCCGACCGTCAGCAAGATCGACGTCACCTCTCTGTCTTTGACGACCAGCCTGAACGAGGACGGCACCGTTTACTGGGTCGCCGTGACCTCGGATACGGAATATCCCAAGCCCGACAAGAACAACGAGCTGGACGAGGATTGGGCGCAGATACAGATCGCCAACGGCATGAACGGCCTCCGCGCGGGCAGCGTGAATGTGAAGGCAAAAACCGACGCGATCATCAACGTCACCGGATTGCAGGGCGAGACGGAGTACACCATCTACTTCATCGCCAAGGACCTCGCAGGGAACTACTCCCTCATCACGGTCACCGACAACAAGCTGATCGGCAACTCGGTCACGGAGAGCACGCTGGACACCAATCCTCCCACGGTGCGCCAGGAGTTCACCGACACGCCGCTCGGCGAGCCGACGCATCCCTTCCCCAGCACGGACATCAAGATCATTTTCAGCGAGAACGTGCTTTGGTCCAAGGCGGAGAGCGGAAAGAACGCGCGCCTGATCGACCTGTACAACGCGGCGCACGCCGAGGGCGCGACCGACGCGGACAAGGAGATGTTCCGCAGCGTGCTCAGCCGCACGATCCAGATGTATAACGCCGGCTCCTCCCGCTCCGTGACGGTTTCGGAGCGCAAGAGCGACGCCGATGCCAACTGGGTCATCGACTATCGCAACGCCCGGGTGGAGCAGGAGGGAAAAGAGCTGATCGTCATCTTCCCGACCACCGACGACACCAATCACGACAGCGCGCTCCACCTGCGCAGCGGCAGCACCTACTACTTCGAGATCCATGAGATTGCGGACACCTCCGCGAACAAGAATCTGATGGGCGTGACCAAGCTCGACGACTTTACCACGGTCTTCGCGCAGGTGGATCTCGGCGATCTGAACGTTACCGAAATCGAATGCGGGGGAAAAACCATCCGCGCCGACGCCGTTTTCTCCCTGACGCCCAACGCCACCAGCTCCTCGGACGCCGACATCAACTGGGACATGATCGTCTGGTCCGACGTCTCCATCAAGTTCGACCTGTACCGCCGCGTGGTGAATACCGCCGGGACGGCGACCGATTGGGTAAAGTGCCAGAGCGAGGGCGAAGTGGTCATCCCCTCCGGCTACAAGGACAAATACATCGGGCAGAGCCTGCAGTTCCAGCTTGACGAGGGCGGCATGAACTCGAAGATCACCGAGCTCAAGGACGACGGCACCGTCTATGAGTACGCCGTCCACATCAAGGAACTGGAGGAGGAGCCGGAAGCCGATCCGAGTCAGAAGCCCGATACCTGGAGCAAGAGCGTGGATCTCTGGATCAGCGTCATGGCGGCGCCCATCCGCGGGTTGAACCGTCTTGCCAACTCTCTCTATGAGGAGACCTACCGCACGCTGACCGGCGAGCCCGTGGTCGTCACGGACATCAGCGCGCCGAAGTCGTTCACCATCACCATCCCCTTCAAGGACGACCGGCCGCCGGAGTTCTATGAAAAATACCCGATGATCATCCCGACGGACACCAGCGTGGACTTTTCCGCCCTGCTCGACCGCCCCGGCACCGTCTACTACGTCATCGCGCCGGTGGGCAGCATCGTTACGACCGAAAAGGTCGGTGAGACCAACAAGGATATCCCATTTGGCGACGTCCGGGTCCCCGAGGCGCTTTGGGCGGCGGACGGAAGACGCACAACAGATATCTTTGAGGTCGATCAGCCGCGGCCCGGACGTATTATCGCGCCCAGCTCCACGGTGGTCAGCGATAACTTCAAGGTGGATACCACCGTCGTCACCAAGCACATTACCGGCCTGACCGCCAGCACGCAGTACTTCCTCTATGTCGTCCTCAGCGGCGAGAGCACGAACTCCCAGTCGAAAAAGGTCCAGCTGTTCCAGTTCAAGACCAAGGACGCCTACCGCCCCGACCTCTGGGTGCAGCGCCCGCTGACCGATCAGGTGACGATCACGAGCCGCGACATGGACTCCTCCGTGGAGTATGCGCTGTTCCAGATGGACCTCATCGGCTCCACCATTCTGGGGCAGAGCTTCTCGCAATACGCAACGGATCAATTCAAGACGGATTATCCCACGACCGAGGGCTCTCCCGCGATCAACACGACCATCCGCAACTACAAGGTCTACGAGGCGATCCAGAACCGGCCGAACAGCACCGGCACGGACTACAATTCGTACTTCGACCTGTACGCCACGCAGGATTTCAAGATGCAGATCCTGGAGCTGGTCAACCAGACCGCCACCACCAGCAATGACGTGTACGTCGGCGGCACGGGCGGCACGCCGATCCTGATCCCGCTCAGCAAGAGCGAGACCGTCAACTGCGCAACCAGCTTCCAGCTCAAGAACAGCCCCATCAGCTACTACTTCATCGCGGTGGGCCGCTACGCCCACGCCGATCCGAACGACCTCACCGGCGATTCCTACGCCTTCCGCGCGACCTCGCCCATCATCAAATCCGACCGCGATATCCCGCGCGTTACCAACATCTCGGGCGTCGTCACGGTGGACTACACGGCGACGAACGGGCCGAAGATCGATGGCGATATCACCATACAGTTTGACAAAAATCTGTATCTGTACGACGCGTCCACGAACCGCCCCGCCATCCATCTTGTGAGCGGCAACACCGCCTCGACCGAAAACGGCACTCCGTTCATCCCCATCGGCGCCCTGGTGGTGAGCAAGCGAGGGCTTGATCCGAAGGTCGACAATACCAACAGGGGCAAGTATACGGATAACGTCACACTGGCGATGAGCTCGATGACGGGCACCTTTATCCTCAGTGACAAGCTGAGCAGCCAGTCCAGCGAGGCGATCGGCGAGCAGCTGATCCTGCAGGTGGATCTGAATGCCAGCAACACGGGAAACGACTACCATCCGGCGGTCTGCTCGCTTCAGGGCCGCTCGGACCGCTGGGCGAGCGGAGAAAAGTTCTCGGTTTACGTCGAGGTGCTCTCCACCGCGGTCGCGGTCGAGCGCATCACGCTGGACAAGAGCAACGTGACGCTTGACAGCGTCAACAGCTTCGCCAGCACGCTCAGGGCAACCGTGGTCCCCGACAACGCCACCGACCAGACGGTACAGTGGACCACCTCGGACGCGAATGTCGTCACCATCGACCAGAGCACCACGCAATCGGGCGAAACGATCCACATCAACGCGACCACGAGCGCGCAGAAAACCGGCGGGCAGGCGACGATCACCGCCACCTGCGGCGGGAAAAGCGCGTCGTGCACGGTGACGGTCACGCCCTCCCCTTCGATCTCGATCGAGCCCGGCTGGTTCGGCGTCAAGTCCGGAACCACGGAGACGCTCACGCTCACGCTGAAGAACTATAACGGGAGCGATACGTCGTGGTATGTCACGCCCACGGTTTACGACGGAAGCAACGCCGTAAACAGCGATCTGTTCTCCTGGGGGATCTGGTCGCAGCCGAAGCAGATCTCTCCCGGCGTCTACCAGCGCACCATCAAGGTCGAAGGACGCGCAACGACTCAGACCGTGAACGGAAGCATCACCTTCCGCGTGGTCAGCACCGACAGCGCCCTGAACGACCTGACGGCAGGCTGCTCATATTCTCTGTCTCCCAGCAACTGAGAGAAAGGAGCGTCTTATGAAGCCCATCCGCATCATCGCGCGCCGCTCGCTCGCTCTCGCGCTTTCGCTGCTGCTTATCCTCTCTCTTGTCCCCTCCGCCCTCGCGGAGGGGGAGAGTGAGATCACCAACTACTCCGCCTCCACCGCCGACGATATCCTCGTCTCCCCCAAGCGCGGCGACGGGCACCTGAACTTCGGCGAGGAGGACGACGTCTCGACCCTGAGCACGCGCGGAGAGGACAACAAGGAAGTCAGCATTGCGGCGGTTTCCATCGAGCAGGCGCTGAAGAACGTGTGCACGAAAAAATTCAGCCACCTCGAGAATGTCGAGCCCTATTACCTGTCCTATGTCTCCGTCCCCGGCACACAGGGCACGATCTATGACGGTTACAACAACGAGGGCGACACCGGCGCGGGCGTCGCGGGGATCAGGCGCTATTATTTCAGCGAAAGGGATTCCTCCAGTCTGGTGAAAAACATCAGCTTTGTCCCCAACACGTCCTACAGCGGGCAGGCCTCCATCAGCTACTACGGCCACTACCGCTATACCGCGGAGGAAAACGGCAAGAACGTCGTCAAGGAATCCTCCTACGCCGGACATATCTATATCACGGTCACCAGGCAGGTCCCCGGCATCTCCTACGCCACGGACGGCGAGGCGATCGCCTTTTCCGCCGACGACTTTGCAACCTACACGCAGGCGGTGAACGGGCGCACATTCCGCTACATTGCCTTTACGCTTCCCAGCAGTGAGAAGGGCGCGCTCTACTACAACTATGTCGACTCGTCGATCTATGATTTCATCGTGACCCCCGGCACGCCCTTTTACCGCAGCACCTCTCCCTCCGTGGACAAGGTCTACTATGTGCCCAAGGAGGGCTACAGCGGAGAATTCCAGCTTGCCTTCTCCGGCGTGGACAGCGCCAACCTGCCCATCAACGGGGAGATCAACATCACCGTGACGAACAACGGTCCCTCCCACACGCAGCCGCGCATCGAGGGCCCCTTTGTCTATCAGGTGCTCGCCGGGCGCTCGGTCAGCCTCTACACCCCCAGCGACACCAACAAGGAAAGCGCGTTTGAATCCGAGTGTCAGCGAAACCTCGGTTCCTCTTTCTATGAGTTCCGGTTTACGTCGCTGCCCGAAGCGCAGGCCGGCGTCCTTTATAACGACAGCGTCAGCTCCGGGTCCGACCGGCGCGTCGCCGCAAACCGGGCGTACCGCTACCCCTCCGACATCCGCTTCAGCGCCGCGCCCGGATACAGCGGCGTCGTGTCCGTGCCCATCGTCGTCAGCTCCCGAAACGGCAAGTATTTTGACAGCGCCATCCGCTTCATTGTCACCGACAAGGGCGACAGGCCCCTTTACTACACGGTCGAGCCGGAGAGCCGCGTCAATCTGAACGACTACGATTTTGCCGACGCCTGCTATCAGGCGACGGGCCACACCATCTACCGCGTCCACTTCGACTCACTGCCCCACAACTCGGCCGGCGCGCTGTACTGCTACGGCGATGAACCCGTGGTCACGCGAAAGGACGCCTACTATTATATAAATATGAACGACGACCGCTCGATTTCCCGGCTCAGCTTCCTTGCAAGCTCCACCTTCACCGGCACGGTCGAGATCCCCTTCACGGGCTACGCCTACGGCTACAGCAGCAGCAACGGGCGCTCGTTCCACGGCGTAATCACGATCACCTCGAACAAAACCGTGATCGACTCCACGGAGAAGCCGCCCATCGGCGGGACGTCCAGCCTGTTCACCTACTATACCTCCGGTCCCGCGGTAAGCCTGAACGCGTCCGACCTGATCCTTGCCGCGTCCGCGGCGCTTCCCGGCGCGCCGGTCAAGGTCTATCTGGGAAGACCGGAGAACGGCACCGGCAAGCTGTGTCTGGACTTTGCCTCCCTCTCCCGCAACGAGCCCTTTGATTCCGCGCTCGCCCATGACGTCGCCGATCTCTCGCGCGTGTCGTTTCTGCCCAAGGCGGGCTTCTCCGGGACCACGCGGATCACCTACACGATGACGGACGCGCAGGGCAACAGCTTCGCCGGGAACCTTCAGTTCGTCGTCACGCCGCCCACCCACTCCCAATATTTCAGCGACATGGACGGCGTGAAATGGGCGATCCCCGCAGTGGACTTCTTCCGCTACTACGGCACGACCAACGGCACCTCGCTCACCGCCTTCGGGCCGAACGCGCCGATGAAGCGCGGCGACTTCCTGCTGCTGCTCAGCCGTGCGTTCGCGCTGCCCGGCTACGGGAGGGAGAGCTTTGCCGACGTGCCGCAGGACAAGTACTATGCCGAGGCGATCGCCAGCGCGAAGGCGCTCGGCATCGCCACGGGCGAGGCGACGGACAACTTTGACCCCGAGGGCGCGATCAAGCGCGAGGACGCGGCGCTGTTCCTCTACCGCGCGCTGCGCCGCATCGACGCGATCGAGCCTGGCTCCGCCGCCGAGCTCTCGCGCTTCCCGGACGGCGGGACCGTCTCCCCCTACGCGGCGGAGGCGATGGGCGCGCTCGTGCGGGACGGCGTGTTCCAGGGCTATGTGCATAACCTGCTGCCCGCCCGCACGCTCAGCCGCGCCGAGACGATCACCATCCTCTATCGAGGCTTGACCTGATGATCCTTATATGGTTTGGGACTCCGAAAAGCCGTGCCGGCTCTTCGGAGTCCCGTTCATTATTATATATATGCCGTTTGCTTCACTCATACTACTTTCAAATTAAAAGATTTAATTTGAAAGGCGCGTGCTGCGCACGCTGGTTTTGCGCCAAAGGCGCAAAACACGTCTCATGCGAAATTTAACGCCGCTGCGCGGCTATAAAACGATTTTCAATCGTTTTAATAAATTTCAGTATCAAACATCCCCAGATCGAGGCAGAAGCGCATCAGAATCGTCGCCGCCGCCGCGCGGCTCACGACCCCCCGCGGGTTGAGCCACACGTTTCCGTAGCGGTCCTCCTGTCCGGTGACGATCCCCGTCGCGCAGACCCAGCGCATCGCCTCGACCGCGTCGCCGTCGACCGCGGCGCGGTCCCCGTAAGCATCAAGCGCATCCTCCGCCGCCTCCGGCAGAGGACCGTCCTGATAGCAGGCGAGCTTCCAGAGCATCGCGGCGAACTGTTCGCGCGTGACCGGATCGTCCGGTCCGAAGCTCACATAGGTGTAGCCGTCCATGATCCCCGCGCCCAGCGTCCAGCGCACCGCCTCCGTGTACCAGACGTCCTCCGGCACATCGCCGTACTGCATCGAAAGCCCGTTTCGCGGCTCGCCCGCCATACGCCACAGGATCGTGGCGAGCTGCGCGCGCGAAAGCTCCTGCCACGGGGTAAAGAGGCTGACCCGCTTTCCCCCGCCCGCGAGGATCCCGTGCGCCTGGCAGTAGAGCGCGCCCTGCGCGTACCACTCGTCGCCGCGGATGTCGCTGAACGGCTCCGTCTCGCCCTCGGCGCGGGCGGCGGGAAGCGTTCCCGCCAGCACGGCAAGCGTCAGAAGCGCGGCACATATTCTCTTTTTCATCCGTGCCCGCTCCCTTTCTGCCGCGCGCGGCGTCAGACCATCTGCTCGGGATGAAACGCCTCGTCGAATTCCGCTTCGCTCAGATAGCCCAGCGCAAGGCACGCCTCGCGCAGGGTGATATTTTCGTCAAACGCCTTTTTCGCCGTCGCCGCCGCGCGCTCGTAGCCGATGCGGGGACTGAGCGCCGTCACCAGCATCAGCGAACGGTGCAGATTTTCGCGCATCTTCTCCCGGTTCGCCGTCACGCCGCTCATGCAGCGCTCGTTGAAGGACGCGATCGACTCGGCAAGCAGCCGCACAGACTGGAGAAAGTTGTACGCCGTCACCGGGAGAAAGACGTTCAGCTCGAAATTCCCCTGCGAGGCGGCGAAGCCCACCGCCGCGTCGTTGCCCATGACCTGCACCGCCACCATCGTCACCTGCTCGCACTGGGTGGGATTCACCTTCCCCGGCATGATGGACGAGCCCGGCTCGTTCGCGGGGATCGTGATCTCGCCCAGCCCGCAGCGCGGTCCGGACGCCAGCCAGCGCACGTCGTTGGCGAGCTTCATCATGTCCGCCGCCAGCGCCTTCATCGCGCCGTGGGCAAACGCCAGCTCGCTGAGGCTCGTGAGCGCGCGGAACTTGTTCGGCGCGGTGACGAAGGGCTTGCCCGTCAGCCTCGCGAGCTCCGCCGCGACCGCCGTGTCGAAGCCCTCCGGCGCGTTGAGTCCCGTGCCGACCGCCGTGCCGCCCAGCGCCAGCTCATAGAGCCCCGGCAGCGCCGCGTACAGCTGCTCGCGGTCGCGCTCCAGGCTTGTCCGCCAGCCGGATATCTCCTGTCCGAAGGTCAGCGGCACCGCGTCCTGCAAATGCGTGCGCCCGGATTTGACCGCGTCCGCGTTCTCCTTCTCCAGCCGCCCGAGCGTATCGATCAGCTCTCCCAGCGCGGGCAGCAGCCGGTCCTCGATCGACAGCACCGCGGCGATGTGCATCGCGGTGGGGAAGGTGTCGTTCGAGGACTGGGACAGATTGACGTCGTCGTTGGGATGCAGCAGCCCCTCCTCGTCCGCCATCTCGCTGCCGCGGCGGGCGATGACCTCGTTGACGTTCATGTTGGTCTGCGTGCCGGAGCCGGTCTGCCACACGACCAGCGGAAACTCGTCCGCCAGCCGCCCGCGGATGATCTCGTCCGCCGCGGAAAAGATCGCGGCGCACTTCTCCTCGGTCATTTTCTCCGGCAGCAGCGTGTAGTTCACGCGCGCCGCCGCCTTTTTCAGCAGTCCGAAGGCATGGATGATCTCCTCCGGCATCGGCTCGATCCCCGCGCCGATGGGAAAGTTGCAGCGCGACCGCTCGGTCTGCGCGCCCCAGTAGCACTCCGCCGGGACCTCGACCTCTCCCATGCTGTCATGCTCGATACGGACCTCCATACGCGTCCCTCCGCATTCCCAATATAACCATGATATTTTACAACAAAGCGGCACAAAACGCAAGGTTTTGTGCCGCTTGTTTTCATTGGTTGTTTTTTTTCCTCACGTCTCGCCCAGACGCCGGCGCACCCACGCAAGCTGCTTTTCCACCGAGGCGGGCGAGGTTCCGCCCTCGGAGATGCGCGTCTCCACGCAGGTCCGCAGGTCGATGGCGGCGTAGACGTCGTCCTCGATCAGCGTGCTGTATTCGCGGTAGACCTCAAGGGGCAGGGTCTCCAGCACGCAGCCGCTGTGGATGCACTCGCTGACCAGCTTGCCCGAAATATTGTACGCGGAGCGGAACGGCAGGCCCTTGCGCACCAGATAGTCCGCGAGATCGGTGGCGTTGATGAAGCCGGCCTGCGCCGCGCGCTTCATGTTGTCCGCGTGCACCGCCATCGAGCGCAGCATCGGCGTGAAGACCTCAAGGCACTGCTTCACGGTGTCCACCGCGTCGAACACCGCCTCCTTGTCCTCCTGCATGTCCTTGTCGTAGGCGAGCGGCAGGCCCTTGAGCATCGTCAGCGTCGCCATCAGGTCGCCGTAGACGCGCCCCGTCTTTCCGCGCACCAGCTCCGCCATGTCGGAGTTCTTCTTCTGCGGCATGATGGAAGAGCCCGTGGTGAACGCGTCGCTGAGCGTGACGAAGCGAAACTCCCAGCTCGTCCAGAGGATGATCTCCTCGGAAAAGCGGCTGAGGTGCATCATCACCAGCGACAGCGCGCCGAGCAGCTCGACGCAGAAGTCGCGGTCGGACACGGCGTCGATGCTGTTTTGCGCGATCTCGTCGAAGCCCAGCAGCCGCGCCTCGAACCGGCGGTCGACGTCATAGGTCGTGCCCGCCAGCGCGCAGGCACCGATGGGCGACACGCTGATGCGCTTCCGGCAGTCGGCAAGGCGGTCCAGATCGCGCAGCAGCATCATCGCGTAGGCGAGGAGGTGATGGCTGAACAGGATCGGCTGCGCCCGCTGCAAATGCGTGTAGCCGGGCATGATCGCGTCGCGGTTCTCCTCCGCCGTGTCGGCGACGGCGGCGACCAGAGCGCGCAGCTGCTCCGAAAGGGCGTCCGTCTCGTGCCGCAGATGGAGCCGCAGGTCCAGCGCCACCTGATCGTTGCGGCTGCGCGCGGTGTGCAGCTTCTTCCCGACGTCGCCGAGCCGTTCGGTGAGCACCTGCTCGACAAACATGTGGATATCCTCCGCCTTGGGGTCGATCTCCAGCGTCCCGTGGTCCAGATCGTCAAGGATGGATTGCAGTCCGTTGATGATCGCGTCCGCCTCCTCGCCGGTCAGGATGCCGCGCTCGCCCAGCATCGCCGCGTGCGCCATGCTGCCCGCGATATCCTCGCGGCAGAGGCGCCGGTCGAAGCGGATGGAGGAGTTGAAGTCGTCCGCGAGGGCGTCCGTCGCGCCGGATGTCCGCCCCGCCCATAGCTTAGCCATAATGTTTCCTCCCTTATGAAAAAAGCGGCTTCGCCGCTTTTTTCGGGTATTTCTGAATCAAAGCTGTCCTCTCTCGCGCAGCGCCTCCACGCGCGTCGGGAGGCCCCAGCAGTCGATGAAGCCCGCCGCCTGCGCCTGATCGTAGTCGCTGTCGCCGAAGGTGACGAGGTTCTCGGAGTAGAGCGAGTAGGGCGAGCTCATGCTCGCGGGGATGATGTTGCCCTTGTAGAGCTTGAGCTTCACCGTGCCGGTGACGTACTTGTTGCTCTCGTTGGCAAACGCCGTCAGGCACTCCTGCAGCGGCGTGAACCACTTGCCGTTGTAGATAAGGTCGGCGTAGTCCACGGCGAGCTTCTTCTTGACGTGCATCGTCTCCTTGTCGACGGTGATCATCTCCAGATGCTCGTGTGCGTAGTAGAGGATCGTGCCGCCCGGCGTCTCGTACACGCCGCGGTCCTTCATGCCGATGAGGCGGTTCTCCACGATGTCGTTGATGCCGATGCCGTGCTTGCCGCCGAGCCGGTTGAGCTCGCGGATGACGTCGCTCGCCTTCATTTTCTTGCCGTTCACGCCCACCGGCGCGCCCTTTTCAAACTCGACGGTGACGTACTCCGGCTCGTCCGGCGCCTGCAGCGGCGAGACGCCCAGCTCGAGGAAGCCCGGCTTTTCCAGCTGCGCCTCGTTGGCGGGGTCCTCGAGGTCCAGACCCTCGTGGCTCAGGTGCCAGAGGTTCTTGTCCTTGGAGTAGTTCGTCTCGCGCGAAATCTTGAGCGGAACGTTGTGCGCCTCGGCGTAGTCGATCTCCTCGTCGCGGCTGCGGATCTCCCACTCGCGCCACGGAGCGATGACCGGCATACCCGGCGCGTAGCGCTGGATCGCCAGCTCGAAGCGCACCTGGTCGTTGCCCTTGCCCGTGCAGCCGTGGGCGATGGCGTCCGCGCCCTCCTCGAGGGCGATCTGCGCGATCTTGCGCCCGATGACCGGACGCGCGAAGGCGGTGCCCAGCAGATAGGTCTCGTAGTTCGCGTCCATCTTGAGCGAGGGAACGATGACCTCGTCGACCATCTCGTCCACCAGATCGGCGATGATCAGCTTGCTCGCGCCGGTCTTGAGCGCCTTCTCCTCCAGACCGTCCAGCTCCTCGGGGCCCTGTCCGACGTCCGCCGCCACCGCAACGACCTCGGCGTTGTTGTAGTGCTCCTTGAGCCAGGGAATGATAATCGAGGTATCCAGTCCGCCCGAATAGGCGAGTACGATCTTCTTGATTGCCTTTTTATTCATGATTGCGCCTCCATACTGCATAAAAAATAGTCCCAATGGATATCATGGGACTATTTTACGCATGTCAGGCGGCATTTGTCAACCGCGAAAGTGCATATAAATCCGTATTTCGTCTGCTTGCACGCATATCTATTCCATCATTCGCCGAACTTTGTGCATTTTTACACATCGACGTTGCGGACCTGCACCGTGAAGGTGCCTCCGGCGTCGGTAAAGGTGAGCTTTTCGGGGCGTTTGGGTGCCTCCGCGCGCTGCTTTGCCTCCTTGTCGGCTGCGGCGAGGCGGCGCTTCTGCTCGCGCAGCAGAAAGGGCACGCACACGCAGCACAGCGCGGCAAAAAAGCCCGCCGAGAACACGATGCTCCGGACCTGCGCGTAGCCCGCCCACACCGCGGGCAGCACGGCGTCCGCCGTGGTCAGGCCCGCCGCGCCCAGCAGCAGGGCGACGAGGCTGCGGCGGCTGAACAGCTTTTTGAGCGGCAGGTCGGGAAACACCGCCTTCGCCGCCAGCGCGAAGGAGCCCGCCAGCAGCGCCAGCAGCAGCGCGAAGCCCGCCAGCTTCCCCAGCACCGGCGAGAGCAGCGTCCACGCCGCGCCCGCCGCCGCGAGGATGACGCTTCCCAAGGCCCAGAGCGGCAGCACGACCAGCATACGCACGATCAGCGGCATACGCAGAATACGCATCCGCAGCATGGCGCGAATTCCGCCGCGGCGGCGGGTCTCCTCGCTCTCGTCCTCCTGCGCGCCCGCGTCGTCGTCGTCCGCGCCGTCCAGCCCGGTGGTCATGTTGTAGACCACCGCGGGCGCGCCGTCGTCCGGCAGCAGCGCCGCGGGCGAGTCGAACAGGCTGCCCGTCACGACGCTCGCCGCCGTGAGCAGGGCAAGGGCGGACGTCACCGCCGCTTTTTTGGCAGATTTTTTCATCTTCGGTTCCTCCGTCAGTTCCCCTCGATGGATTTGAGCACCATGTCCCGCCCCGACCGGATCGAGAGGTTTTTCCCAAAGCATTCGGGGCAGAACAGCTCCTGATTTCTCAGCGGGAAGTCGATCTTGCAGTCGAGACAGTGCAGCACGCCCGGGACCGTCTCCACCACCAGCTCGGTGTCCTCGAAGTCCGTGCCGTGCGCGACGGCGCGGAAGCCGTCGTAGAGGTACGGAAGCTCGATGCCGGAGAGCTCCCCGACCTCGAGGACGATCCGCTCGACGTGCGCGACGTCCTCCTCCGCGCACACGCGCCGGACCGTCCGCAGCAGCGCGTCCATCAGCCCCAGCTCATGCATAGTCTCTCTCCCGTCAGTCCGCCTCCCCGCCGTAGCGAAGATTCATCCGAAAGCATGTCCGGTCCGTTTCTCCATTTACATAATACATCCCGTCTTCCTCGCCCCATCCGACGCGCAGCACAGCGCCGAGCGGGACCTCCGCATGGAACTCCGCCCGCACCTCGCGCAGTATTTTCCCGGCATTTGCGGCAGGCAGCCGGTCGTCGGTCAGGTCAAAATAGCGGGTGTTGTTCATGTGTCCGTTGAGGTCGACATAACTATACGGCACCGTGAAGTCAAAGGCGTTTGGCGCCGGAAGCGTCTGAAGCTTCACCAGGTACGGCAGCTCGCGCCCGGTCTCCACGCCGGGCAGCTCGATGCCGTATTCGTCCGGGAACGCCATCGTGCGCTCCCGCTCGTCCATCAGCGACCAGACGGCGCCGGCGCGCACCAGCGTCTCCCCGTTTTCGGCGAGCAGCTCGAAGTAGCGCGGGAACAGCACGCGCAGCGTCTCGCCCGGCCAGGAGCGCAGAACGACGCGCTCGTCGTATTCCGGCATCCGGTCAACGACGGCGTGCTGCCGCGCGACCACCCACAAAAGCCCCCGGTCCAGCGTCTTGTCCCGCCCCGCGCCCAGCGCCTCCGTATGGCGGATGGCGGCGGTCTGCATCAGGGAAAAGAGCGCCGAGGCGCGCAGCCGGCGAAACCGGTCGACGTGCTCGCTGCCGAGCCGCAGCTCCCACTCGTAAACGCCGGTCATTTCCGGTACTTCTCGATGGCGTCGAGCACGTCCCCCAGCGTGGAGAGCCTGCTCCACTGGCGGTTGGGGATGCGCACGTCGAATTCCGCCTCCAGCTTGCAGATCACGAGGATAAAGTTCATCGAATCCATGCCGATGTCGGTGTTGACGACCGTGTCCTCGCGCAGCTCCACGCCCTCCAGCTCGGGCACGCAGTTGCGAATGATCCGGACGGTCTTTTCCAAAGTCTCCTGCCTTGTCATGACGCGCCTCCTGTCGGCAATCCCGTTTTCAGCGCCCAGCGCCGGACCTTGCCGGTCGCCGTGCGCGGCAGCGGCTCCTTCGCGCGCACGATGCGCGCGATCTGCTGTCCGCGCGCTCGCAGCTCCTGATACGGCGCAAGGGCGGCGAACAGCTCCGCGTCCCCGCGCCCGTCGCCGTAAAGCACGAGCGCGACGCGCTCCCCGTCGAGCGTCAGCGTGAAATCCGCGTCGACGCCGAGAAGCTCCCGCAGCTCCCCCTCCGCCTCGGGCAAAAACAGCTTCGTCCCGTCGGGCAGGACGAGCATGTCCTTCTTTCGCCCCGTCACGCGCAGGCGTCCCTCGCCGTCCAGTCCGCCGAGGTCGCCCGTGTGCAGCACGCCGTCCGCGAGTACCGCTTCCGTCGCTTCGGGGTGCTTATAATAGCCCCGCATCACGCAGGACGGCGCGCGGAGCAGAATCTCCCCGTCCGGCGCGATCGTCACCTCGTCGTCGGGGCAGACCGTCATCGCGTACGGATCGTCCCCCAGCGAGAGGGCGACGCCGGAGCTGGTCTCGGTGAGCCCGTAGCCGAAGCAGACGCGCAGCCCGAGCGCGCGCGCCGCCTCCAGCAGCTGCGGCGGACACTCGCCCGCGCCGACGAGCAGCAGGCGCAGCTCCGGGTTGATCGCCTTCTGTTTGAGCAGGAAGCCCAGCAACAGCGGCACGACGGACACCGCCGTGGGGCGGAAAAAATCAAAGTCGTCGAGATAGTGCCGCGCGCCGCGCCCCAGCGCCACGCAGGCGCCGCAGGAAAGGCCCCACAGCAGCCCGCAGACGAAGCCGAACACATGCGCGAGCGGCAGCAGGCACAAAAGCGTGTCGTCCGGCTGAAGCGGCAGCAGCGCGCCGCCGTTCCACGCGCTGGCGCAGAGGCTCTCCTCCGTCAGCACGACCGCCCTGGAGCGCTCGGTCGTGCCGGAGGTGAAAAAGAGCAGCCGCCCCGCGCCGTCCCGCACGCCCGCGGAGAGGTCCCCCGCCAGCTCGCGGCACAGCTCCGCGTCGCCCCACAGGAGATCGGCGTCCGCGTAGGGCAGCAGCCCGCGCAGGACCGGCGTCGCGAGACTCTCGTCCAGCAGCACGACCTGCAGACCCGCGCGCACCGCGGCGAACAGCTCGATCACGCAGGCGAGGCTGCCGTCGGCGAGGAGGCCGAGGCAGGTCTTTCCGCTCCCGCGCAGCTCCGCCGCGCGGGAGGCTACCGCGCCCTCCAGCTCGCGGTAGGAAACCGCGCGCCGCGCGCCGTTCTCTTCGCAGAGAATCGCCGGCGCGTCCGGCGTCCGCTCCGCGTAATGGGTCAGCAGTTCCTCAAACCCGGAAAAGCGCACGCGCATCCCTCCGATCGTTTTTTAGGAAGCGCTGATTAAATCAACGTGTGCGGATTGGCGAGCAGATTTTTCGTCTTGCAAGCCAAAAAGCCGCAGGAATACTAACGTATTTCAAGGATTTTTGGCGCAGTCAAGACGGAAAAGATGCCGGTATGTGTCAAGCATGCGTTGGCAAGATATCCATCCGGTTAAGGACCTTGTT
>CAMVAV010000044.1 GCA_947165595.1 uncultured Clostridia bacterium
GGCGGAACGCCGCCTCCAGCTCCGCCTCCGTGCAGTCGGGCGAGACGAAGGTGAAGTCGATGCCCATGCGCTTCATCGTCACGGCAAAGAGGTTGAACGTTCCGCCGTAGATGCTCGACGAGCTGACGACATGATCGCCGCAGGAGGCGATGTTGAACACGGCATAGAAGTTCGCCGCCTGCCCCGACGAGGTCAGCATCCCCGCCGTGCCGCCCTCCATCTCCGCGATCTTGGCGGCGACGCGGTCGTTGGTCGGGTTTTGCAGCCGGGTATAGAAATAGCCGTTCGACTCAAGGTCGAAGAGCTTCGCCATTTCCTTCCCGGTCGCGTACTTGAAGGTCGTGCTCTGAATGATGGGGATCTGCCGCGGTTCGCCGTTCTCCGGCGTGTAGCCGCCCTGGACGCACTTGGTCCCGATGCCCTGTTCCGTCATGGTCTGCCTCCCGGATCAAAAAGATTTCCGTAACAGTATAAAACGATTCGGCGCGGTTGGCAAGGATTTTTCGTCCCGCCGCGAGACGGCGATCCCGCGGAAGCTTCGCGTCCCGTTCGAGAAAATTTGTCCAATTTGAAAAAAAATGTTTTACTTATAAAAAAACTGTGTTATACTTTTAGGCTGATGGATAATGACAGGCGTAAAATACGCCCGCGGGCAGGTGATTCACCCTTGTATTTCGGCAGCGTCCGTTTTTTTAAAAATCTTATTTTTATCGCTGTCTGCGTCATGATTCTTGTGCCCAGCCTGCTGGCGGTCAAGTTTTACCGGCAGAGTATTCAGCCTCCCCCGCCGGAGGAAGCCGTCCCGGCAAGCGCGGACGCGCCGCTGACGGAGGAAAATCCGGAGCAGCTGTTCGAGCCGGAGCACACCGGCACCGCGGCGAGGGACGGCGAAGCGCAGCCGGCTCACGCTTCGGATAACGGCGAAGCCGGGTCAGGAGAGCCCGCTCCGGCACACGAAGTGCCCGCCTCCGCCGATCCCCCCTCGTATGAAGCCCTGTACCCCGACTTTTACGCGCCGCAGCCGTACGCCGCGACGAACCGCGTGGAAAACACGATCTACATCACCTTCGACGACGGGCCCTCCGAGCGGACGGACGAGCTGCTCAAAATTCTCGCGGAGAAAAACGTGAAGGCCACCTTCTTTGTGGTCGGGCAGTCGGACCCGACGAACCTCGCGCGGATGCGAAAGCTGGTCGAGGCGGGACACACGATTGGGATGCACTCCTATTCCCACGACTACGCAAAGGTCTACTCCTCCGTGGAGGGCTTTCTGGAGGAGTTTTACCAGATCTTCACGCAGATCCGTGAGGCTACCGGCGTCACGCCGACGGTCTTCCGCTTCCCCGGCGGCAGCATCAACGGTTATGACGGCGGCTTCTATCAGGAGATCATTTCGGAAATGATCCGCCGCGGCTTCGTCCCCTTCGACTGGAACATCTCCAGCGAGGACGCAACCACCAACGGCGCGCTGCCTGCCGAAAAGCTGGCAAAAAACGTGGTGGAGGGCGCGCACGGCAAGGTCCGCGGCTTCGTGCTGTTTCACGACAGCTCGCAAAAGACCACCAGCCCTCCAGCAGTCGCCATTGCGATCGACCAGCTGCGAGACATGGGCTTCGAGTTCGCCGCCATCACGCCGGACACGCTGCCCGTGCTGTACAACTACCGGCACTGAGTCAACAACATTGATTATAAACGGAAAGAGGAAAAGGACATGAGTAAGAAAGACAACTTCAGCCAGGCGATGTATGAGATGTTCGGTCTGGGAAAGGGGCCGGAGGACGGCGAGGATGAGATGGAGGATCTCCGCCAGCTCGAATCTCTTGACAACACGCCGGCGGAAGCTCCCGCCGAGCCGCAGGGATTCGCTGCGGAGCCCGCTGCGGAGGCAAGCCCCTCCGCCTACGTGGAGGAGCCAGACGTTTTCACAGAGCCCGCTGCTCCCGCCCCCGCACCTGCACCCGCCCCTGCGCCGGCTCCCGCGCCCATGCCCGCGCCGGCTCCCGCGCCCGCGTTCGAGGCTCCGGTCGAGGCTCCGGTCGAGGCTCCGGTCGAGCCAGTGGCCGTTCAGCGCAGCGCGCCCGTCCGCCGCGCGAACTGCACCTATTTTGCCGAGGGCACCTCGATGGAGGGCACGCTCCGCTCCGACAGCGACGTGGAAATCTGTGGCGACTTCAAGGGTGAGATCGCGTCCGACGGAAAGGTAACGATCCACGCCAACACGACCAGCAGCATTGCCGCGGCGGAGCTCGTGCTCGTGGAGTGCATCCTGACGGGCGACGCGATGGTCGGCGGCGACGTGTCCATAGACGAGCGTTCCTCCGTCACAGGCAACATCCGCGCGAACAACATCATCTGCTCCGGCTCGATCCGCGGCAACCTGAACGTGGTAAACAATATCACGCTGACCGAGAACGCGCAGGTCTTCGGCGATATCAAGACCGGCACGCTGGCGATGTCCCGCGGCGCGAAGGTCTCCGGCAAGATCGACATGGGCGGCTGAACCAAAAAAACAATAAAAAATGCCTCGCACTTTAGGTAGTGCCTAATAAAGATAGTGACGAAAAACGACAAATTATTAGGCAGTTACCGAAAAAGCGAGCCGAAGTGACAACAAAACATTGCGAAAATACCACGACCGCAAGGCCGTGGTATTTTCATATTCAAAGGGGGAACATCATAATATGTCGGACTTCAACTATTATTGCGGCGGCGAGGCGGAGCAATTCAGCTTTTTCCGCATCCCGCGCGCGCTGATCCACGACAAGCGTTTTCAAGACCTCTCCACCGAAGCGAAGCTGCTCTACGCCCTCATGCTTGACCGCATGGGGCTTTCTTTGCAAAGCGGCTGGCTGGACGAGAACAATCGCGTTTTCATCTACTACACCGTCCGCGAGGTGGAGGAAACGCTCTCCTGCGGTCACAACAAGGCCGTGCGCCTGCTTGCCGAGCTGGAGCAATTCGGACTGATCGAGCGCGTCAAGCAGGGACAGGGCAAGCCGACAAAAATCTACATCAAGAATTTTATCACCGAGGACTCGGAAAAATGCGGCGAAGAATCGCCGGCAGAGGTCGAAGAATCCGACCTCAAGGAGTTTGAAACGGAAACCTGCGGCGTTCCCGTTCCGCAACCTCTGGACTGCCCAAAAGGGGAACGTAGTTATACTGAGAAGAATTATAACGAGTTTATTTATATCAATCAATCCATCAATCCCCCTACCCCCGCCGCGCGGGAACAGGCGATGGAGCGATACGGGCAGCGGGAACGGCTCAAACGCCAGATCGACTATGACAAGCTCCGGCAAAGCTACCCTTGCGACGATGTGGAGAGTATTCTGGAAATGCTTACGGACGTGATGAGCAACGCCGCGCCAACCGTTCGCATCGGCAGTCAGATCTATCCCGCCGAGGCGGTCAAGGAGCGAATTTCGCGGCTTGACCGCGATCATATCGCCTATGTGCTGGATTGCTTTCGGCAGACCACGACGAAAATCAACAACGTAAGGGCTTATCTTCTGACGGCGCTGTATCACGCGCCCGTGACGATAGGCCCTTATTATTCCGCTGCCGTGCGGCATGACTTCCCGTAAATGCGTCTCACCGTGAGACGCATTTTTTCATCAAAACTGCAAGGAGGACTCAAAAATGGCTGAAAATCACGCAAAAATCGTTTGTGGAACAGCAAGTATGGCATTTGTTAAACACAAACGCCGACTTGTTGGGGGACAAGCGCCCCCCAAACCCCCGACCTCAAAATGTGTCGCACCGTGCAACACATTTCCGCCGCGACGACGAGGTGACGCTATGAGAAAGCGTCAGAACTTCGTCGGCCTTTGGTTGAGTGACAAGGAACAGCGGCAGCTCGCCAAGCTGTGCAAGCAGTCCGGGCTTTCAGCGAGCGCGCTGTTACGGGAATTGATCGCGGGCATGGAGATCAAGGCAAAGCCGCCCGAAGAATACGCCGCCCTGCTCCGTGAGCTGTCGGCAATCGGGAACAACATCAATCAGATTGCGCATTGGGCGAACGCCAGAGGGAGCGCCCGCGAGGAAGAAATCGCTAAGGCGGCGGAGCTTGCGCGGGAAGCGTGGCGCGCAGTCAAGGATACGCTTTGAAGCGGTATGCTTCCCTTTCGCCGGAGTGTACGCCGCCGAACTTCACCCGTCAAGGCCAAGGCAAGCCGCCCCGTCCGCTTGCGCGTCCGGGGCGGGCCTTGACAGGCGAAGTCCGCCGTCGCTTTTGTGACGAAAGGGGGAGCATACCACAAAAGACGGCTTGCGCCGTCTTTTGCCGTTATGGGAGCGTGTGCGGTTTTCGGAAATGTGTCTCACCGTGAGACGCATTTTTGCAAGAAAAAGCGCCGCCTCGATTGAGGCGGCGATAGGTTCAATCCCCGGAGACCTTTGGACGCGGCGCGTGGCCGATACGCGGATTGACGCGACGGAACTGCTTGAGCTGTTCCTCGGTCATTTCCGGGCAGTCCTCGTCAAAGACAATGGGATGTTTCCGAGCCTCTTCAATTTCTGCAATCTGTTCGGGCGTAAGCGGCGTTCCGCGTTTTCTGCTATAAGATACCAGCATCGTACATCCTCCTTTCCCTCGGCGTCGCAAGACGCGCTGAAATCAATCTGATTTTATCCCGTCTTTCGGTGTAAACGACAAATAGCACATCGTTTACTTTCCCTATCGTATTATACCGATCTTCGTCCTCACTATGCTGCGCGTCGTACCATTCAATGCGATCCTCATCGTCAAAGACCGCGGCGGCGACTTCAAAATGAACTTTATGGATTTCGTAATTGATGCGCGCCTTTTCGGAATCCCATTCAAAATTTTCTCCCCACTCAAAAAGCAAGCACCGTCGCCCCCTATTCCTCTACTTCTATTATACACGCAGTTGTCGCATTTGCAAGGTGAATTTCGGATATGGCGTTGGAAATGTGTTGCACGGTGCGACACATTCTTTCGGTTGCTCGATAGCGTAAATGCGTCTCAAATTGAGACGCATTTTTTGCTGCCTTACTTGATCTCCTGTTCCAAATCCTCAAACAGATCGCAGTTGAAGAAGTCGCGGACGGAAATATCTATACCGTCGCAAATCTTCTTGATGGAAACGACGCCGGGGTTTTGGCTTTTCTCGTTCAGCATACTGTAGATCGTAGACGGAGCAATGCCCGCGAGGTTTGCCAATGCGTTCACGGCAAGGCCCTTTTCCTCGCAAAGCTGCAAAATTCGCTTTGCAACCGCTTCTTTGGTGTTCATGCCTCCGGCCCCTTTCATAACGATATATCGCAATGAAAGTCTATCCATATTTGCGATAAATCGTGTGGGACATATCGCAATTTCGGAAACGCTGTGCTATAATATACGATATATCCCAAACCGGAGGGCTGCTATATGGACGCCTGCTGCTTTACCGGGCATCGAAAGATACCGCCCGCCTTATCGGGCGACCTACAAAAGAAACTCATTCAGACCATTGATCGGCTTTACGAAGAAAACCGCATCGTCACCTACTATGCCGGCGGCGCGCAGGGTTTTGATGCCCTTGCATCCGAGGCCGTGATAGAGCGCCGCGCAGAAATACCCGCCCTCCGTCTTGTGGTCGTGATGTCTCATGCGGAGCAGGCGGCGAGGTGGAGCGCGGAGGATCGAGCGCGGCATAAGCGCATCACGGACGACGCCGACGAGGTGGTTTGCCTCGCAGAGCATTACTACCGAGGCTGTATGCAACGCCGCAATCGCTATCTTGTCGATCACAGCGACGTATGTGTTTGTTATCTGACAGAGCAGACGGGCGGCACGGCCTATACGGTGAAGTACGCGCAGAAAAAGGGCTTGCCAATACTGAATATGGCGAGTCACTACAACTCACCCTTGAAATAGGCTTTTTATGCAAAAAGCCTTGTAGTATCAACTGATAATGAGTATAATTATGTCAGAATTTGGCGGAGGAGACTATTCGATGGACATTAACTGGAAAATGTATGACGAATTGGATCGTCTGCGCGCAAAGCTGAAAGAACGCGGCAAACGGACACAGGGTAGAGCCCCTGTTGTGTGCAGCGATGAGGCGCTTCGCCAGATGGTGGAACTCCGTCCCAAAAAGCTGTCCGATTTTGAGGGAGTCGCCGGAGTTGGTAAGACGTTCATTGATAACTATGGCGAACTGTTCCTCAAAGTCATTCTGAAATACGATGAAACGCCGACTGAGAAAACGGTTGATATGAACGCAGCCGCAGTTCAGACGTTGAAGGAGCTTGAGAAGAAGCTCGTCAATATCAACAGACGCAATCGCCTCCTCTACTTGGCAAGAACAGCAAACAAATATGCAGTCGATCTATACAGAACGGATATAGACCCGCTTGAGATTGCCTTTGGAAGCGGGCCGGTTGTGGTCAGCGATATTACCTCTTTTGATATCTACAGCTCACCTGACGAACAGTTGAAGCAGCACAAACGGTATATACAACTGCTTCGTGAAATCAATAAGGATCTGAGAGATAAAGGTCAAAACGACCTCTATCTTGGCTATCCATTTGCCAAAGGACGCCTCCCCGGAGAGAACTTCGATGTGCGTGCGCCTCTGGCACTGTTCCCCATTGTCGCAGATGTAACGCCGACGAAGATCACGCTTCAACTTGACGATACGAGGGACGCGCTCTATAACAATGCCCTCATTCTGGCATATTATAAATTCAACAATATTACAAAACCGCTGCCCAATGATGTGATCGAGGACGTTTCTGCGCAGGGCTTCATCGACTCTCTTGTAGCGTTTTATCGGGACAGCGGAATCAACATACAGGTTGAAGATACGTCCCTCTGCAAGCTGGTGGAATACCATTCTGGACAATTTCCAAAGTACAGACCGGGCGAGATATATTTGGAGCCGTGCGTGGTTCTCGGTAAGTTTCCCATTCGTTCCAGCTCCATACAAAAAGATTTTGACGAGATACTTGATAAAAACGAGATCAATGTACTCCTTAACGATTTGCTGCTTGGGGTAAATGACATTGACTACTATTCGGACGCATACGCCGGTGAGGAAGAAGTCAAAATCAATGATCGCCCTCTTGAAATCTCGGAGCACGATTTAACGTACATCAACGATTTGAACAGCTCCCAGGAAAACGTCCTCTCCGCTATGGAGGTGTTGGACGAGCTTGTGGTTCAAGGGCCTCCGGGAACGGGAAAGTCGCAGACGATTACGAGCCTGATTGCTGATTTTGTCAGCAAAGATAAAACCGTTTTGATGGTATCCGAGAAAAAGACCGCATTGGATGTGGTCTATTCCCGGCTTGGCCCGTTATCGACTTATGCGCTGCTGATTGACGATGTTGGCAACAAGGATGATTTTTATAAGCAGTTGTCGCACATGGTCAATTTCGGGCAAAGGGGGTTTATTGACGGCGAGGAAGCGGATAGCCTCTCTGACAGCATAGACTCTCTTGTAAAAAGGCTTGAAATCATTGCTGAAACGCTCTATGCGCCAAACGAGTTTGGAGTTGAGCCTTATAAACTCTACCTTGAGTGCAAGCGCATGGATTTGACGGACGAGGCGCAACGGGAAAAGGCAAAGGCCATCGACCAACTGATGGATCAATCCTTGATGGAGCTCCCCTATGGAACGATTGAGCGAATCCATCATCTTTTTTCGGATGAGTATACGTCAGAGAAGGTCTCACAGTTTATCAGCTATGCGACATCGTACCCGTGGCTTGCATCGGTGCGCGGGGATATGACGGAGTTTGACGTGTTGAGCTTTGAAGAAACGCTCGACAAGCTCAAGACCACTATAGAAACTTGGCGTCAAAAGAACTTCATTGTACGGTTCTTTACAAAAGGTTCCGTTATGACTGAGATACGCTCAACGCTTAGCGCTTTCTTTAACGAGAGCACCAAGGAACTACAGCGCCTTATGCTGACCGAAATTGATGAAGTTATCGACGGCGCGAAGCATTACACAAGATATCAAGAGCTTCGCCCGCTCTATGAGCGGCTGTCAGACGAGGAACTGCTGTATTTCCAGTCCGTTTTGGAGATTGCACCATTCTGCTCAAATAGTGTTTTGACGGCAAATGACGATCTGACGAATCAGCTTTTGTTCAAGCACATTGCTCAATTTGAATCGGAAAATCGCGCGTTATTCCAAGACATAGACCACTTTGACGGGATCATCCGTGCGTTGAGCGAGGCGATTGCCAAAAAGCAGAAGCTGACAAGGGAAAAGCTGCAAAAGATTTTGGCAAACGGCGTTTACAATATCACGACCTCAAAGCGGCATGGCGAAATTCTGCGCGTATTGGACAGCAAGCGCAAATGGAGCGTGAATAAATTTGTCCGCAAATTTGACTTTGAGCTGTTCAAGAGCGTAAAGATTTGGCTGTTGACACCGGAAGTTGTGTCGGAGATCATACCGCTTGAAAAAGGCATCTTTGACCTTGTCGTATTCGATGAGGCATCGCAGATGTATGTTGAGAAGGGTATCCCGTCTATTCTGCGTGCAAAAAAGGTCGTAATTGCCGGAGATAACAAGCAGCTCAGACCGTCAAGCATAGGCGCGGGCCGCGTTGAGCTCGATCAAGATGAATTGCCGGAAGATGAAGAAACCACCGCTGCATTGGAGGAGGAAAGCCTGCTTGATCTTGCACGGTTTAAGTATCAGCCGGTGCTTTTGAATTTTCATTATCGCTCCAAGTATGAGGAGCTGATCGCGTTCTCAAACTATGCCTTTTATCAAGGCAGGCTGTATGTATCCCCGAATATGGAAACCGCCGACAAACCGCCGATTGAAGTGCATAAGCTCGACGACGCCATGTGGACGGATCGCTCAAACTATGCAGAGGCAAAATACATTGTCGAAATGCTCAAGACATTCTTTGCCGAGCGGAAAGCAAACGAAACCATCGGTATCATTACATTTAACATCAACCAACGGGATTTGATTGACGATTTGATCGACGAAGAATGCGCGAAAGACACGGAGTTTTCCGTTCAAATTCGCACGGAGCTTGCGCGGCGCAGAGACGGCGAGGATATTGGCTTGTTTGTCAAGAATATCGAGAGCGTTCAAGGCGACGAGCGCGATGTTATCATTTTTTCCATCGGTTACGCAAAGAATGAGAACGGCCGCTTGGTAAGGAACTTCGGATGGCTGAATCAGCGCGGCGGCGAAAATCGTTTGAATGTCGCCATCAGCCGCGCAAAGAAGAAAGTGCATATTGTCACGTCAATCAATCCGTCCGAGCTGCAAGTTGAGGATACGAAAAACGAAGGCCCCCGCATCTTGAAGAAATACCTTGAATATGCGTTTGCCGTCAGCGCGGGAGACAAAGAAGCGGCAAAGCAGGTGCTGCTCTCGTTTGGCGACGAGGCACAGCCTGGCGAGATGGTTCCTTTTGACAGCATTTTTGAGGAGCAGGTGTTTGATGCGCTGGTGCAGCGCGGCTACCATGTCGATACGCAGGTCGGCATCGGCGGATACAGCATCGACCTTGCTATCATGAAAGGCAACGACTATATTCTTGGGATCGAATGCGACGGCAAGCTTTATCACAGCTCCAAGTCCGCACGAGAGCGCGACTATCATCGGCAGAAGTATCTGGAGTCACGCGGCTGGCGAATCCACCGCATCTGGAGCACAAACTGGTGGAAACACCCGGAAATGGAAATCCAGAAGATCTGCAATATTGCGGGACAGCCGAGTTAATAGCTTTGCCGGAAATGTGTCTCACCGTGAGACGCATTTCTATAGGATAACGGGCGCATCACTACTCAGCTTGTGATGCGCCCGCTCCATATAAACTTATATTGGATCAATTCCAGACGGTCGAGTTTGATTAGTAAAATCGTTGACGTAGTACGCGAGTATTTCCATTCGATTTTTAACACGCTTAAAAGAGTGTCCGCCTTTTGAAATGAGAGCTAACAAACGATATTCTTCAATAACAGGCTGCGAATAGCCATGAAAAGTTCTCTCAACACTGTCTGCCTTCGCAGAACTAAACGCTGACAGTTTTTCATTTATCGCATCCAATGCCTTTAGTTTTCGCTTGGTATCATGGCTAAAATCCACCATACCGAGAGATGAAAGCAGAAGAAGAAATTTCATGGCACGAGCATTGCATGAAACATAGTTCACAGGTATTTCTTCATCATTAGATATGATGTTTAATTGGTCAATTAAATGATTTACTTGCGGAACCGTTGAATCATTAAGATCTTTGCACTCCGAAACAAATGACATAACATCTTTGTCCATTACTCCAAAACCAATTTGGCCATCCAGAAGACCAAGTATACTATAAAATACGCGGTCAAATTGGCGTCTTGTATTTTGAAAAGACAGCTTTGAAAGTAATCTATCTCTGTTTTCTATGGCATTTAGGTACGACTCTAAACTGGTCTCCGGAACTGAATTGATGATTTCACCTGCGCGCAAACGTTCTTGATTCTGCAAATATCTAAAATACTCAGCGATTTCTTCGTCATTGGCATTTGTGATATTTGTAATTGAGATATTGTAGGCCAGTATGTTGCTTTTAATCATGTCTGGTAACTGACTATACTTTAAGGCAATTTTCCCGCGATTATTGAGGCGCCGCTTTAATCTTTCAAGCTTTATATCATGTTCATCACCCATATACTCAACAATATACTCAACGATACTTCGAGATATTTCACTCTGAACAGTATAGCTGTCGTCAATAAATTTATCAATCGTTGTCAGTCTCTGCTGGCCATCAACGACCTCCTGTGTAGCACCTTTCTCGTTTCTGTCAGAGCGAACGCGTAAACTGATATTACCAATGGGGTAGCTTTTTACTATACTATATATAAGTTTATCCTTAAAATCTGCGCTCCATATGTAGCCTCTTTGGTAAGGCGGTCTTAAATCTATTCCGTCACGGCGTCCAACATTCTTTATTTGATTGACTAAAGTTTGTATCGGTCTGGAATCATAGGAAAACGCCATCATCGTAGGCATAGGAAGCCCTCCTTTGTATGTTTTGCTAATTATACTCAAATACTCCGCAAAAGTCAATAGAGTCTATTGAGAAATAAGCAAAATAAAATAGAAATTAAATAGAGTCTGCTATATATAGACGTGTTAATTGGCAAGCTCGAAATGTGTCTCACGGTGAGACGCATTTTCCCTATCTGCCGCGCAAAAGAATGTGTTGCACCATGCGACACATTTCTTGTTGCCGCCCCATCCAAAAACAAACGCAAAATTTATGCAATCGACACGGTTTTCTAAAATTTTCTCGCGGAGTTTGGCAAAATGAGGATTGTTAAACGGGATAATAGCGAAACCGCACAACTGAATAGGACGATCAGATACATACCGTATGCGCCGAGCCGCGCGGCGGGCGCGCCATGACTTCCACCGAGAACGAGCGAACAACGCAAGCGCCGCAATCAGCACCGGCCATGCTGCGGGCGAGGACGCGCATACGGAAACAATGATACTTGCGTCGGCTATGCGTCACAGCGTAGGACGTCCCGCCACGGGAATGGAGGGAGGCATCGGCCTATGGAGCGGCTTGCCCGCCGCCGTCTGATCTGTCTGGACAACCAAAGAAAGAGCTGACAGCCCATTGGAAAATGCGTCTCACCGTGAGACGCATTTTTTGTAAAATCTTGCCGAAATTTGACGATTACCTTGACTTTTGATAAAATAAAACTGTCACAAGGCAAGATACGGTGACTGTCGGATTGGAGGCAAAGATGAACAGACAGTCAGATATGGAAAAGTGGGCGGCGCTCTATGTCCGCCTTTCGCGCGACGACGAAAACGAGGGCGACAGCAACAGTATAAGCCATCAAATCGACCTGCTCACGCGGTATTGCAAAGAGCATGGCATTTCCGACTACAAGGTTTACAAGGACGACGGTTTTTCGGGGACGAGCTTCAACCGTCCAGGCTTTCAAGAAATGTTGACGGACATCGAAGCGGGGCTTGTCGGCGCGGTCATCGTCAAGGATATGTCCCGCTTCGGGCGCAACTATCTGGAGGTCGGGCTTTATACGGAAGTCCGCTTTCCAGAGCTGGGCGTGAGGTTTATCGCGGTCAACGACGGCGTGGACAGCGAGCGACAGATCGACAACGATCTCACTCCGTTTAGAAACATTATGAACGAATGGTACGCCAAAGACACCAGCAAGAAGATACGCTCCGTGTTCTACAACAAGGGTATGTCCGGGCAGCGCCTTTCCACGAATATCCCCTACGGCTACATCAAGGGAACGGACGGCAGCCTTGCCATTGACGAGGAAACCGCGCCGGTAGTCAAGGAGATTTTCGAGCTTTGCGCCGAGGGCAACGGCACGGGCAGAATTGCGCGGACGCTCCGAGAGCGCCGCATCCCGACGCCGGGGACGATTGAGTTCCGGCGCACGGGACGAACGCGAAACTACCACCCTGACGATCCCTTCCGCTGGAGCGACAGCAGCGTGGCGAACATTCTCGCGCAGGACGCCTATCTGGGACGCACGACGAATTTCAAGACCACCAAGCTGTCCTACAAGAGCAAGAAAACCGTTGAAAACCCGCCCGAAAAATGGGTGACGTTTGAGAACACGCACGAAGCCATCATTGACATCGACACATGGGACACGGTGCAAAAGGCACGGCAGCAGCGCCGCCGCCCGACCAAGCTGGGAGATATGGGTATGTTTTCGGGAATGATCTACTGTGCGGATTGCGGTCAAAAGCTCTACCTTTGCCGCACCTCGACATGGACGCACGAACAGGAGTATTACAACTGCTCCACCTATCGCTGCCACAGGGGATGCTCGCCGCACTATGTCCGCGCAACCGTGCTTGAGGAGCTTGTTTTGCAAAATCTCCAGCGGGTGATGTCCTACGCGCAAGAGGACGAAAAGCAGTTTGTGCAAACGCTGCTTGACGAGAAAAACGCTATGCGAAGCAAGGAGCGGGAAAAGGCAAAGCGGCAGCTTTCCAAGCATGAGCGGCGCATCGCAGAGATCGACGGCATCGTGCAAAAGCTCTACGAGGACAACTATTCGGGCAAACTGACCGACGAGCGGTTTGCCAAGCTGTCCGAGGGCTACGAGCAGGAGCAGGCCGAGTTAAAGGCGACCGTCGAGAAGCTGCGCGCCGACGTGGACGACGCCGAGGAACAGGCAAAAGACATTGAGCGTTTTACCAAGATCGTGCGAAAGTACCTGTACCCGACAGAGCTGACGCCCTCGCTGTTACATTCGCTTGTGGATAAGATCATCGTCCACGAGCGTGAAAAGGTCGATGGGGAAATCACACAGAAGATTGAAATTCTTTACAGCTTCGTCGGCGTGAATGAATTTTCCCCGGAGTACCATAAAAAATGACAGCATGACGCTGTTGCATCATGCTGTCATCGCCAGACCAGATATTAGAAACTATCTTTATCCGGCTCGCCCTTTCGTGCGAGGCATTTTTTTGTTCAGTGGATCGGGGGGGTCCAGTAGTTCTGCCCGTAGATATCGGTAAAGCGGTAGGTCGCGTTGGCGCGGTCCGCCTGGATGAAGACGTTGCTGATCTGCGCGTCCGCGTGATACTGCCACGCGTCGCCAAAGAGATAGCTGTCCTGATAGGCGCCGTCGTAGCTGTAATAGTCGCAGACGAAGTCGATCCGGTCTCCCTCCCGCAGCTCCGTCAGATTCTTTGCGACGGTCTCCGTGGTCGCCTCGGTATAGACGCTGCGCGCGCCGGCAATATAGCCGTAGGGATGGTCGTTGTCGAACATCAGCAGAAGCTCCGCGCGCTCTCCGTTCAAAAGGCAGGGCACATAGCCGGAGATCGCATAGTCGTTGCCGTCGTAGACGTCGCTGAGGTGGTAGTACGGAACCGGCTGATCGTCGATCGCCAGCCACGTCCCGTCGTACTCGCCCTTGAGCGCGCCGTCGTCCGTGAAGGAGAACACGTTGTCAAGCCCGAGGTCGATATAGCCTTCGCCGTCGTCGTAGAACACGCTCAGCGCGAGATCGTTGACGAGGCTCCACTGGTCCTCGCTGAGCTTGATCTGCGGCTGGTCGCCGAGCCAGACCAGCCGCGCGGAATCAAACTGGTTTTCGGTCAGATACTCCGTCGCGCGCTCCGTATCGAGCGAGCGCCCGCCCGTCAGGGTGCTGGACAGCACGCTCATGAGCACCTGAGAGACCATGTCGCTGCTTGCGACGCTGCTGCCGCCGGAGGACGCCACCGCGCCGAGCAGGGAGCCCAGCGGGTTCGCCGCGTAGTTGGAAACGCCGCTCGACACCGTCTGCCCCGCCGCGCCCATGCTCGCGAACTGCTGGATGCAGCGGGTGTACTCGTCATCCAGCCCGATGGCGTCATAGGTCGCCGCGGCGGCCTTGACCTTCGAGGTCTTCTGATACGGGAAGTAGATGGAAAGGCCGTACGCGTTGGAGACCGAGCTGGCGGTGCGGTTGTACTTCACCGCGGAAAGCAGGGTCTCGGCGAGCGCCTGGCTGTCCTGCGTGCCAAGATTGCTCGCAAGGTGGACGAGGTCGATCTGGTCGATCTTGCTCGACGAGGCGAACTCCCGCGTATTGCCGCGCGCCTGCGAAACCTTCTTGTACTGGCTGCCCTGCACCATTTCGGCGGTGTCCACGGCAAACTCCTTGAACGCGTTCGGAACTGTCTTTTCCAGCTCCGCAAGGTCGACGACCGAGAGGGTCGTGTCCTGTCCCCTGCACCGCTGGGCGCAGACGTCCACAAAGTCGTCGACGATGTTCTTGCCGATGTCCAGCGTGGACATGGAGGTGTTTTTGGACAGCTCCGTCAGCCAGTTGGTGTAGTACCAGCCGACGCCGGGCTCCGTCTCCTCCGACGCGATCAGGTAGTCCGCGTAGTTCGTGAGCATCAGCGCGTTTTCGAGCGTCGCCATCAGGCAGGCGTCGAAGCCGATGAAGTCGAAGGTCACGCCCGCGTCGGACAGCGCCTTGTTGATGCCGCTGAGGTTCATCGACCCGGAGGACTGATGCGTCTCGTCATAGCCAAAGCCGCTCAGCGAGCCGCCGCCGTGGTCCCAGAAGATCAGCTCGTTCCGGTTCGCCGGGAAGTTTTGAGCGCAATACAGGATGAAATCCGTCAGTGTCGCGGGGTTGGTCATCGACGGCGCGCTCTTGTCCTGCGCGAGCCGGCGCAGGCCGCCGCTTTCGACCTTGTAGATCTCGTTGACGCTGCTGGAAACGATGTTGTTCTTCCACTGCTTGCAGCCGCCGGTATAGACGATGATGTTGACCTTGTCGCTCAGCGTCGCCGCCATCATCTCCTGCAGATCGGAGGTCGCCATGCCGTGCTTGGACTCCAGGTCCGTGCCGCACATGTAGACCATGATGGTCACGGTGTCCTTGCCGTTTCCGAGGATAGTTGTCCGCTTGGCGCGCGCGCCGGCGGCGACCGAGGTGTTGAGCCTGCCGACGTTGCTGCCCGCGTTCCAGCCGGTCGAAACGCCGCCGTAGCTCCCCAGCAGATTGGAGAGGCTGCCGCTCATGCTGCCGCCGGACGAGCCGCTCTGTGCCGGCTGCGTATAGCCGCTTGGCTGTGTTGCGGGCTGCGTGGCGGTCTGTTCGCCGCCGCCCAGCAGTCCGCCGAGCACGCCGCTCAGTCCCGCTCCGCCGCCGCCGAGCAGCAGCACCGCCGCGAGAATGATCATCATCAACGGGCTTTTTCCGCCCGAACGCTGCGCTCCGCCGCCGCCCGAGCCGCCGCCCGTGCGCCCCGCGTGTCCGTCCGCGCTGCCGACCGGTCCGGTCCCGAGACCCTCGCCGCGCCTGTAGATGTCCTTTCCCTGGCCGGTGACATGCTTTTCCCGTCCGTTTGGTCTGTTGTCCGCCATTGCCTGTCCCTCCTGTCAATGTACCAGCGTACCGACGTTCTCCCCCGCCGCAACGCGCAGGATGTTTTTCGGGTCCTTGAGCGCGAAGACGTAAACGGGGATCCTGTTGTCCATTGCGAGGCTTGTCGCGGTAAGGTCCATCACGCCCAGCCGCTTCGCAAGCACCTCGTCATAGCTGATCTCATCGTATTTGACCGCCTGCGGGTCCTTCGCCGGATCGGCGCTGTAGACCCCGTCGATGTTCTTCGCCAGCAGAATCACGTCCGCCCGGATCTCCGCCGCGCGCAGCACCGTACCCGTATCGGTGGAGAAGTACGGATGCCCCGTTCCGCCGCCGAAGAGCACGACCTTGCCGCTCTCCAGATGCTTCATTGCGCGCTCGTGGGTGTAGAGCTCCGCCATCGCGGGCATCTCGATCGCGGTCATCACGCGCGCGGGCACGCCCTTTTGCTCCAGCACGTCGCACACCGCGAGGCAGTTCATCACCGTCGCCAGCATGCCCATGCGGTCCGCGCGCGTGCGCTCGATGTAGCCCTCGCCGTTCTTGACGCCGCGCCAGAAGTTGCCGCCGCCGATCACGACGCCGACCTGTATGCCCATGTCCACGCACTCCTTGATCACGTCGCAGACCGCGCCCATGACCGCAAAGTCAAAGCCGGTCTTCTTTTCGCCCGCCAGCGCCTCGCCGCTGAGCTTGAGAAGAATGCGTCCGTATTTAGGTTTCATCGGTTCCTCCCTTCCCGCCGGTCACTCACAAAATGCCTGCAGCAGCCCCAAAAGCCGCTCCTTGCCGTCCCCCTTCTCCGCGGAAAACGGGACGAGCGTTTCCTCCTCGTCCAGATCGAGCGTCTCGCGGATGAGCGCGAGGTTGTGTTCGATCTCACTTTTTTTCAGCTTGTCCAGCTTGTTTGCCACAACGATCATCGGGCAGCCGCCCGCGCGGAAGAAGTCGCACATCGTCACGTCGTCCGCCGTGGGCTTGTGCCGCGCGTCGACGATCAGCACGCCGAGGTCCGGCAAACCGTCGGTCTGAAAATAGCTCTCCATCAGCCTGCCCCAGCGGTCGCGCTCGGATTTGGAGACCTTCGCGTAGCCGTAGCCCGGAAGGTCGACGAGATAGATCCGCCCGTCAATGAGAAAGTAGTTAATCTGCGTGGTCTTTCCCGGCGTCGCGCCGACGCGGGCCAGGTTCTTCCGGTTCAGCAGCCGGTTGATGACCGACGACTTTCCCACGTTCGACCGCCCGGCGAACGCGATCTGCTTTCGCCCGTCGCGGAGGAACTGCTCCGGCGACGCCGCCGAGAGAATGAATTCCGCCTTGTTGAATTGGATCGACATACCGCCCTCCTCAAACGCGCAGCGCGGGAGCCAGCACGCTCCCCGGCGGGTCCAGATACGCGTCCAGCCCTTTGCCGACCGGCGTTTCGGGCAGAAGCAGCGCCTCGGAAAAAACGGCGTCCACGGTCTCGACCGGGACGAAGCGCAGCTTGCGGCGCACGCTCTGGTCGATCTCCTCCAGGTCCTTTTCATTCTCCGCCGGAAGGATCACGGTATGCAATCCCGCGCGGAGCGCCGCCATCGTCTTCTCCCGCAGGCCGCCGATGGGCATCACGCGCCCGCGCAGCGTCACCTCGCCGGTCATGGCGATCTCATGCCGCACGGCGCGCCCCGTCAGAGCGGAGAGCAGCGCCGTCGTCACCGCGATGCCCGCGGAGGGCCCGTCCTTGGGAACCGCTCCCTCCGGGAAGTGGACGTGGATATCCTTCGTCTTGTAGAACTCCGGCTCAATGCCGAGCTCCTCCGCGCGCTCCCGCAGGCACGAGAGCGCGGCCTTGCAGCTCTCCTGCATCACGTCGCCGAGGTTTCCGGTCAGCTCCAGCTTGCCCGTGCCGTCCATGACATTGACCTCGACCGGCAGGATCTCCCCGCCGACCTGCGTCCAGGCAAGCCCGTTCACCACGCCGATCAAATCCTTTTTCGGCGCCTTGTCCCGTGTGTACCGGGGCGCGCCGAGGTAGTCCGGCAGGTTTTTCGCTGTAACGTTGATCCGCTTTACATGGTCCGTGCTGATTGCCATTGCGGTCTTTCGGCACAGCTTGGCAAGCTGACGCTCCAGCTGGCGTACGCCGCTTTCGCGCGTATAGAGCGAGATCATCGCGCGCACCGTGTCCTCATCGAGCCGGAGCGACGCCTTCGGGAGCCCATGCTCCTCCTTCTGCTTGGGAAGCAGATGACGCAGCGCGATCTGGACCTTCTCCTCGTCCGTGTAGCTCGGCAGCTCGATGACCTCCATACGGTCAAGCAGCGGGCGCGGAATGGTGTCGGTCGTATTCGCGGTCATGATGAACATGACGCGGCTGAGGTCAATGGGGATCTCAAGATAGTGGTCGCGGAAGGCGTGGTTCTGTTCGGCGTCGAGCACCTCCAGCAGCGCGGACGCCGGATCGCCGCGGTGGTCGGAGCCCAGCTTGTCGATCTCGTCGAGCACCAGGAGCGGGTTCATCGAGCCGCTGCGTCCGATCGCCTCCACGATGCGTCCGGGCATCGCGCCGATGTAGGTCTTGCGGTGGCCGCGGATATCCGCCTCGTCCCGCACGCCGCCCAGCGACAGCCGTGCGACCTTGCGGTTCATTGCCTTCGCGACGGAGAGCGCCACCGACGTCTTGCCGACGCCCGGCGGCCCCACCAGACAGAGCACCTGCCCCTTTGCGTCCTTTTTGAGCGCGCGCACGGCAATGTACTCCAGAATGCGCTGCTTGACCTTCTCCATACCGTAGTGGTCGCGCTCCAGTATCTTCTGCGCCGACGCTACGTTGACGCGCTCCTTTGTCTCCGTATTCCAGGGAAGCTCGAGCACGGTGTCGAGATACGAGCGCAGCACCGACGCCTCGGAGCTCGAATACGCCTGCTTGGAGAGGCGGTCGACGTCCTTGAGGAGCTTCTTTTCCGACTCCTCCGGCAGCTTGAGCGCCGTGATCCGCGCGCGGTACTCCTCGATCTCCTCGTCGCCGTCCCCCTCGCCCAGCTCGTTTTGCAGGACCTTGATCTGCTCGCGCAGGACAAAGTCGCGGTGGATGCGCCCCACACGGTCGCGCACCTTCCCCTCGATCTCCTGCTCCAGCGAGATGACCTCCGCCTCGCGGCGCAGAATGTCGTTGACGCGCCGCAGCCGGGGCAGGGGCCTCATCTCCTCGAGCACGGCCTGCTTGTCCTCGTAGCGGATGTTGATGTGCTGCGCGATGAAATCCGCGAGATAATCCGGCTTGCTGCAGTCGAACACCTCCGCCAGAATCTCGGCGCTAAGGTTCTGCGTCAGCTCGACATACTCGCCGAAGTTGGCATAGGTCTGCCGCAGCAACGCCTCGGTGCGCGCGCCGGAGCGCACGCTCCCCGGCTCGTCGAGCAGCTCGATCTGCGCCTGCAGGAACGGCTCCCTCTGCCAGAGGCGGCGGAGCTTCGCGCGCTGCTTGCCCTCGACGATGACGCGGAGCACATGATCGCTGACGCGCAGGATCTGCGAGATGTGCACAAGCGTTCCGACCGTATAGAGATCGCTCTCCTGCGGCAGGTTGGTCGTAACATCGCGCTGCGTGACGGCAAAGACCTCGCGGTCCGTCTCCATGGCGCGCTCCAGGGCGCGCATGGAGATCAGCCGCTCGAGGTCGAAGCTCGCGGTCATGTTGGGAAAGACCACCAGCCCCCGCAAGGCGAGGGCCGGGATATTCTTTGTGACAGGTTCCATGTTTTTTTACCTTTTGTCAGGATGCCGAGTCAAACTCCGGCGAGCCGATCACAGCGGCGCCGCGCTTGCCGCCGGTCTCCTTTTCCCCCTCGCGGCCGTTCCGATGCGTCAGCACGGGCTTCTCCGTTTCCTCGATGCATCCCTTGGTCACGGTGACGCGGTCGATCGTCTTGTCGGACGGGATCTCGTACATCACGGGCATGAGCACATGCTCCATCACGGCGCGCAGACCGCGGGCGCCGATGTTGCGCGCGATCGCCTTGTCCGCGACCGCCTCCAGCGCCTCCTGCTCGAACACCAGCTCCGCGCCGTCGAAGGAGAAAAGCTTCTGATACTGCTTGACAAGCGCGTTTTTCGGCTCTGTCAGAATACGCACCAGGTCCTCGCGCGAAAGCGCGTCGAGCGCGGTGATGACCGGCAGACGTCCCACCAGCTCGGGGATGATGCCGAACTTCAGCACGTCGTGCGGCTGCACCTCGCGCAGAATCTTGCTGCCCTGCTTCTCCTTCTTCGACTCGACGACCGCCTCAAAGCCCATGCTCTTGCGGTCCAGGCGGTTTTCGATGATCTTGTCGATGCCCTCGAACGCGCCGCCGCAGATGAAGAGGATATTGTGGGTGTCGATCTGGATGAACTCCTGATGCGGGTGCTTGCGCCCGCCCTGCGGCGGAACGTTCGCGACCGTGCCCTCGACGATCTTCAGCAGCGCCTGCTGCACGCCCTCGCCCGAGACGTCGCGCGTGATGGAGGTATTCTCGCTCTTGCGGGCGATCTTGTCGATCTCGTCGACGTAGATGATGCCGCGCTCGGC
>CAMVAV010000045.1 GCA_947165595.1 uncultured Clostridia bacterium
CGACGGGGACGTTCTGCGTCGCGTCCGCGACGACGTGCATGATGTTCTCGTCGTCGAAGCAGCGCACGACGTGGATAATGGCGTCCGTGCGGCGGATGTTCTCCAGAAACTTGTTGCCGAGCCCCGCGCCCGCGCTCGCGCCCTTGACGAGCCCCGCGATGTCGACGAACTCGACCACGGCGGGGGTCTTCTTTTTGGGCTTGTACATCTCCGCGAGCCTGTCGAGCCGCTCGTCCGGCACGGCGACCATGCCGACGTTGGGCTCGATGGTGCAGAACGGATAGTTGGCGCTCTCCGCGCCGGCGTTGGTGATGGCGTTGAACAGCGTGCTCTTGCCCACGTTCGGCAAGCCCACGATACCGAGTTTCATTTTTTCTTCACTACTCCTTTATTTATGCGGCTTTCGCGATCCGGTTCGCGGCTGCCGCACCGACTTTCCCACTTCACATGAGAAAAGAGAAACCAACAAAACTGAGTAATTATATCACATGGTTTCCCATTTCTCAATAGGCGGGCGCTCGCTCGTCCGGTTTTACAGGCGCTCACCCGTCCAGCTTCAGCACCGCCAGGAACGCCTCCGTCGGCACCTGCACCGTACCGAGGGAGCGCATCTTCTTCTTGCCCGTTGGAAAGCTTCGCTTTCAACGGCTTCGCCCTCGGATTTTTTACACGCCGCTTCGCGGCGGCTCGCTTGCGCTCGCAGGAGGGCAAGAAGCCTCACTCGTCCAGCTTCAGCACCGCCAGGAACGCCTCCGTCGGCACCTGCACCGTACCGAGGGAGCGCATCTTCTTCTTGCCCTCCTTCTGCTTCTCCAGCAGCTTCTTCTTGCGCGTAATGTCGCCGCCGTAGCACTTCGCGAGCACGTCCTTGCGCATCGCCTTGACCGTCTCGCGCGCGATGACGCGGCCGCCGATCGCCGCCTGCACCGGCACCTCGAAGAGCTGGCGGGGAATGTTCTCCTTCAGCTTTTCGCACAGCTTGCGCGCGCGGGGGTACGCCTTGTCCTTGTGCGCGATGAAGCTCAGCGCGTCCACCTGGTCGCCGTTGAGCAGCAGGTCGACCTTCACCAGCTCGCTCGGCCGGTAGCCGGAGAGCTCGTAGTCCAGCGACGCGTAGCCCTTGGTGTTCGCCTTGAGCGTGTCGAAGAAATCGTAGATGATCTCGTTGAGCGGCATTTCGTAGTGCAGCTCCACGAGGAAGGTGTCGAGGTACTGCATGTCCTTGAACTCGCCGCGCCGGTCCTGGCACATCGGCATGATGTTGCCGACGTAGTCCGGCGGCGTGACGATCGTGACCTTGACGAAGGGCTCCTCGGCGTGCTCGATGACGCCGGGGTCCGGGTAGTTGTGCGGGTTATCCACCCTGAGCATCGTGCCGTCGGTCTTGTAGACCTCGTAGATGACGCTCGGCAGCGTCGTGACGAGGTCGAGATCGAACTCGCGCTCGAGGCGCTCCTGGATGACCTCCATGTGCAGCATCCCCAGAAAGCCGCAGCGGAAGCCGAAGCCCAGCGCGACGGACGACTCCGGCTCGAAGCTCAGCGAGGCGTCGTTGAGCTGGAGCTTTTCCAGCGCGTCGCGCAGATCGGGGTATTTGCTGCCGTCCTCGGTGTAGATGCCGCAGTAGACCATCGAGCGCACCTTGCGGTAGCCGGGCAGCGGCTCGGCGGCGGGCTCGTCCGCGCCGGTGACCGTGTCGCCGATCTGTGTGTCGTGCACGTCCTTGATGCTGGCGGTGAACCAGCCGACCTGTCCCGCCTGAAGCTCCTGCGCGCTCTCCAGCCCCAGCGGGCGCATCAAGCCGCACTCCACGACCTGAAACGTCGCGCCGGTCGCCATCATTCTGACCTTCATGCCGGGGCGGATCGTGCCGTCCATCAGGCGCATGTAGACGATGACGCCGCGATAGGAGTCGTAGTAGCTGTCGAAGATCAGCGCGCGCAGCGGCGCGTTCGCGTCGCCCCTGGGCGCGGGCAGGTTCTGCACGATATCCTCCAGCACCGCGTCGATGTTCGTGCCCAGCTTCGCGCTGATCTCCGGCGCGTCCTCGGCGGGGATGGCGAGGATGTTCTCGATCTCGTCCTTGACGCGCTTGGGGTCGGCGGCGGGCAGGTCGATCTTGTTGACGACGGGGCGGATCTCCAGATCGTGCTCCATCGCGAGGTAGGTGTTCGCAAGCGTCTGCGCCTCGATGCCCTGCGAGGCGTCGACGATCAGGATCGCCCCCTCGCACGCGGCGAGCGAGCGCGAGACCTCATAGTTGAAGTCGACGTGGCCCGGCGTGTCGATCAGGTTGAGCGTATAGGTCTCCCCGTCCTGCGCGGTGTAGTCGAAGGTGACGGCACGCGCCTTGATGGTGATGCCGCGCTCGCGCTCGAGGTCCATGTTGTCGAGGATCTGATCCTCCATCTCCCGCGCGCTGACGGCGTTGCACTTTTCCAGCAGCCGGTCCGCCAGCGTGGACTTGCCGTGGTCGATGTGGGCGATGATGCTGAAATTGCGGATGTTTTCCTGTTTCATATGTGTGTATCCTTATCTGCCCAGTAGTTTGTTGGTTTCCTCCTCGGTGCTGTGCAATACCTGCGTCAGGCTCTGCGTCAGCCCCGGATAGTCCGCCGCGAGCGCCGCGCCGTCCATCTCGGGCAGCGGCCTGTCCTCATTCTCCGCCAGCGCGTCCAGCGCCTGCGCGAAGCCGACGCGCGCGAGCCGCATCTCCGCGTCCACCGCGTCCATCGAGAACGCCGTGCCGCCGAGGGCGAAGAATTTGTCCTTTCCGCCCGCCGCGCGGTGCAGCATCCGGTAGAGCTGATAGAGCGCGCCACCGAGGTAGCGTCCCGCGGCGTTCACCGCGTCGCGCGAGCCGCTGCGCCCCAGCAGCTCGAACAGCAGGCTCGTCGTGTTCACCAGCAGCTTCTTTTGCAGCGTCGCGGCGACGCTGCCCTTGAGGCTGCTCTTTTCGTTGCTCGCGTCGTAGAGCTCGTCCGCGCTGATCACCGCGCCGTCGCGGTCCAGCGTGCGCCCGAGCAGATAGTCCGCGCTGACGTTGTAGTAGTCGCACGCCCTGCGCACAAACGCAAGCCCCGGCTCGCGCACGCCGTTTTCATAGTGCGACAGCAGCGCCTGCGAGATGCCGAGGTCCTTCGCCGCCTGGCGCTGCGAGATCTCCTTTTCCTGCCGCAGCAGCGCGAGGGTGCGGGAAAAATCCTTGTTTACCATATGCTTCTCCGCCTCTTTTTCATCCTCGTAAAATACGATGCGTATTAGTATAACCTATAAAATACGACTTGTAAATCCCTCTTTTCAAAATAACGGCATTTTTTGCGCGGAGAAATCGAGAGAATCCGGAAAAATCCGCAAAAAGGGCTTGCAATCTGCATATTACTATGATATATTCTAGCGGTAGCTTAGGAAAGAGTGGACTTCGGTCCGCTCTTTCTTTTGGAAAAACTCCGTTTTTCCAAAAGAAAGAGGCGCGCTTCGCGCGCGTTCCCAACAGAGAGCGGGGGATGGCTTTGAAGAAGATCACCGAGCTCGTGCGCGAGCTGGCGGAGCCGGTCGTGCTGGAGCACGGCTGCACGCTCTGGGACGTGGAGTACGTCCGCGAGGCGGGGCAGTGGTATCTGCGCCTGCTGCTGGACAAGGACGGCGGGCTCGACATCCTCGACTGCGAGGCGATCTCCCGCCGCGTCAGCGATCTGCTGGACGAGGCGGACCCCATTGAGACGAGCTACATCTTCGAGGTCGGCTCCGCGGGGGCGGAGCGCGCGCTCAGGCGTCCCGGCGACTTCGAGCGCTACATGGGCTCCGCCGTCACGCTCAAGACCTACAAGGCGAAGGACGGGCGCAAGGAATTCGCCGGCACGCTCGCGGGCTACGATGACGGCGCGGTGACGCTGACCGTCGGGAGCGACACGCTCCGCTTTGAGAAGGACGAGATCGCGCTGGTGCGGCTGCGCGCCGAATTCTGATCCCGCTGATACTTTTATTTTCTACTATATATCGGATACACAACAGCAGAACAGGAGCAAAACCGAAATGAAATGCGACGAAATCTTCACCGCGCTCGCGATGCTTGAAAAGGAGCGCGGCATTCCCCAGGACTTCATGCTCGACAAGATCGTGCAGGCGCTCACCACCGCCTACAAGAAGGACCACCCAGGCGTCGAGAACGTGTACGTCGACATCAACGAGACCAAGCGCGACCTCAAGATGTATGTGCAGAAGGAGGTCGTGGAGGAGGTCGAGAACCCCGGCGCGCAGATTTCGCCCGAGGACGCGAAGGCGCTCTCCGGCAGCTACGCCGTCGGCGACATCGTCAACCTCCCCGTGGACAACGTGGAGTTCGGGCGCATTGCCGCGGGCAACGGCAAGCAGGTCATCATTCAGGGCCTGCGCGAGGCGGAGACCGGCATGGTCTACGACGAATACAACGCCAAGACCCATGAGATTCTCACCGGCGTGGTGCAGCGCATCGACCCGCGCACCGGCAACGCCGCCATCCGCATCGGCGCCGGCACGGACGCCACCGACGCGATGCTTCCGCTCGGCGAGCAGGTCAAGGGCGAGACGCTGGTCGAGGGCCAGCGCGTCAAGGTCTACCTCGTCGACGTGCGCCGTCTGAGCCGCGGCCCGCAGGTCATGATCTCCCGCACGCATCCGGGCCTCGTCAAGCGCCTGTTCGAGTTGGAGGTCCCCGAGATCGCCGACGGCGTGGTGGAGATCCGCAGCATCGCCCGCGAGGCGGGAAGCCGCACCAAGATGGCGGTGTGGAGCAACGATCCCAACGTCGATCCGATCGGCGCCTGCGTCGGCCAGCACGGGCAGCGCGTGAACAACATCGTCAGCGAGCTGCGCGGCGAGAAGATCGACATCATCAAATACAGCGAGACGCCGGAGGAGTACATTGCCTCCGCCCTCGCGCCGGCGGACGTGACGGACGTGTGGATGGCGGACGAGGGCAAGGCGTGCCGCGTCATCGTGCCGGACGACCAGCTTTCGCTCGCCATCGGCAAGGAGGGGCAGAACGCCCGCCTCGCGGCGCGTCTGGTCGGCTACAAGATCGACATCAAGCCGGAATCCTTCCGCGGCAGCGCGGAGGAGGCGGCGGAGGCCGCTCTGGAGGCAAAGGCGGAGCCGGAGGCCGCGCCGGAGGAGCCGAAGGAGTAAGCATAAGGAGGGCGGACCCGTGCAGAAGCCGAAGAAAATACCGCTGCGGCAATGCGTGGGCTGCCGTGAGATGAAGGAAAAGCGCGCCCTGATCCGCGTGGTCAAGTCGCCGGAGGGCGAGATTTCGCTCGATTTCCGCGGCAAGAAGCCGGGGCGCGGGGCGTATGTCTGTCCCGAGGCGGAGTGCCTGAAAAAAGCGCGCCGCTCCCGGGCGCTGGAGCGCGCGTTCTCCGCGCAGATCCCGCCGGAGGTCTACGACGCGCTGGAGGAGGAGATGGCGCGCGGTGGATAAGCTGCTGTCGCTGCTCGGCCTGGCGAAGAAGGCGGGGCGGCTCGTCTCGGGCGAGGAGCCCGTCGGCGCCGCGGCAGGGGCGCACGACGCGCGTTTGATCCTGTTCGCGTCCGACGCGGCGGAGAATTCCCTGCGCCGCGGCAGGCACTTCGCGGAGGCGGGGGACTGCCTGTGGGCGCAGCTCCCGGCGGACAAGGAAGCGCTGGGGCGCGCCGTGGGCCGCCCGACCTGCGCGATGCTCGCGCTTACGGACATCGGCTTTGCCGAGGCGGCGGGCAAACGTCTCGCCGCCGTCGACGCGGAGCGGTACGGAGCGCTCGCGGAAAGACTCGGCGTCAAGGCCGCGCGCTCGGCGGAGCGGAAAGAGGAGCGGAAGCAGCACGACAAAAATTCCCGCGCCGGCAAAAAACGCAACAAGAAGTAATTTCCCCAGCACATTTGGAGGTGTTAGTTTGGCTACTGCAACAGTAAACAAAAATAAGGTGTCCGTGCTCGCCAGGGATTTCGGCATGAGCAGCAAGGAGCTCGTGGGAATTCTGAAGAACTATACGGACACGGTGAAAGGGCCTTCTCAGGTGCTGGATGAGCGTGAGCTGTCGATCCTGTTCGAGTACCTGACGCAGAAGAATCAGGTCGACATCGCGACGATCTTTGCCGATACCTATCAGGAAAAGGAGGCAAAGCCGGAGCCGAAGGCCGCGCAGGCGGAGAAGGGCGCCGCGCCCGCGCAGGCGGAGAAGGGCGCCCCCGCCCAGCCCGGCCAGCAGCCCGCCGGCGCGCCGAAGCCGGGCAAGGGCGCGCAGCCCGCGTCCCGCGTTCCGGAGAAGAAGGTCGTCGACACGCGCAAGGCGGTCAACGTCAATCTCGACAAGTACGACGAGAAGCTGCAGGATATGGCGGACCGCAGCGCCGGCGGAGGCCGCCGCAGCGAGCAGAGCGGCAACAAGGAAAAGTTCCGCAACGCCGGCAAGAACAAAAACCGTCAGGGCGCGCCGTCGTTTTCCAACAAGCGCAAGCAGGAGGAGGCCGCGCGGATGCGCCGTCTCCAGCTCGAGGCGCTCAAGAAGACGCCGGTCACGGTCAAGATCCCCGACGAGATCAGCGTGCAGGAGCTGGCGTCGCGCATGAAGAAGGCGGGCGCCGAGGTCGTCAAGTGCCTCGTCAAGAACGGCGTGATGGCGTCCCTGTCCCAGATGATCGACTTCGACACCGCGTCCTTCGTCGCCGAGGAGCTCGGCTGCAAGGTCGAGAAGGAGGTCGTCGTCACGATCGAGGAGAAGCTGATCGACGACCATCAGGACAGCGAGGAGGAGCTGCAGCTCCGCGCCCCCGTCGTCGTGGTCATGGGCCACGTCGACCACGGCAAGACGTCGCTGCTCGACTATATCCGCAACGCGCACGTTGCCAGCGGCGAGGCGGGCGGCATCACGCAGCACATCGGCGCCTATCAGGTGCAGATCAAGGGCAAGCCCATCACCTTCCTCGATACCCCGGGCCACGAGGCGTTCACCTCCATGCGCGCCCGCGGCGCGATGGTGACGGATATCGCCATTCTGGTCGTGGCGGCGGAGGACGGCATCATGCCGCAGACCGTCGAGTCCATCAACCACGCCAAGGCGGCGGGCATCCCGATCATCGTCGCCATCAACAAGATGGACAAGACGGACGCGAACCCCGACCGCATCAAGCAGCAGCTCACCGAATACGACCTGCTGGCCGAGGACTGGGGCGGCGACACCATCGTCTGTCCGATCTCCGCCAAGACCGGCATGGGCGTGGACGAGCTGCTGGAGAACGTGGCGCTGACCGCCGAGGTCGCCGAGCTCAAGGCGAATCCCAACCGCGCCGCCAGCGGCACGGTCATCGAGGCGCGGCTGGACAAGGGCCGCGGCCCCATCGCGACGCTGCTCGTCCAGAACGGCACGCTGCACCAGGGCGACATCATCATCGCCGGCACCGCCGTCGGGCGCGTGCGCGCGATGGTCGGCGACAACGGCAGGCGCATGACCGAGGCGGGCCCCTCCGTTCCGGTGGAGATCACCGGCCTCGGCGACGTGCCGGGCGCCGGCGCGACGTTCAACGCCGTCGCCGACGAGCGCCTCGCGCGCGAGCTGGTGGAGCAGCGCAAGATGGAGGAGAAGCTCAAGGCGACCGCTCCGGTGCAGAAGGTCTCGCTGGAGGATCTGTTCAGCCAGATCCAGGCGGGCGATATGAAGAACCTCAACATCATCGTCAAGGCGGACGTGCAGGGCTCCGTCGAGGCGGTCAAAACCTCGATCGAGAAGCTCTCGAACGACGAGGTGCGCGTGCGCGTGATCCACGGCGCGGTCGGCGCCATCAGCGAGAGCGACGTCATGCTGGCGTCCACCTCCAGCGCGATCATCGTCGGCTTCAACGTCCGTCCGGACGCGGTCGCCGCGGAGAGCGCAAAGCGGATGCACGTCGACATGCGCATGTACCGCGTCATCTATGACGCGATCGACGAGATCGAGGCGGCGATGAAGGGCATGCTCGCCCCCAAGTTCCGCGAGAACGTCATCGGCCACGCCGAGGTGCGCCAGACCTACAAGGTCTCCAGCGTCGGCACGGTCGCGGGCTGCTACGTCACCGACGGCAAGATCCAGCGCGCCTGCGACGTGCGCATCGTGCGCGACGGCATCGTCGTCCACGAGGGCCAGCTCGCCTCGCTCCAGCGCTTCAAGGACGCGGTGAAGGAGGTCGCCTCCGGCTACGAGTGCGGCCTGAGCTTCGAGAAGTTCAACGACATCAAGCTTGGCGACGTGGTCGAGGCGTACGTCATGGAGCAGGTCGAGGGCTGACGGCGGCGCGGCGTCCGTCAATTTGCCGGATCGCCGGTTTTTCCCGCCGCCTGCGCGGAACCGAAAAAACATAGCGGAAGGGCGGGCGTTTCGCCCGCCCCTTTTCATTTTCCCCGGCAAAGGAGGTATCGTTATGGCAGGCAATCGCATCAACCGCATCAACGAGGAGATTCAGAAGGAGCTTTCCTCGCTCTTTCGCGGCCTCAAGGACCCGCGCGTCCAGGGCGGCATGGTGACGGTCACCCACGTCGACACCACGACCGATCTGCGCTACGCGAAGGTCTTTGTCAGCGTGCTGGACAAGGAGCAGGAGAAGGACGTCATCAAGGGGCTCAAAAGCGCGTCGGGCTATCTCCGGCGCGAGCTGGGCGCCGCGCTGCGGCTGCGCTACACGCCGGAGCTGCAATTCACGGCGGACGACTCCATCGAGCAGGGGGCGCACATCCTTGCGATGCTGCGCGACCCGAACGTGGTCAAGCCCGCGAACCCCGCGAATGAAACGATCGATTCGGAGGAAAACGACTGATGCTCACTCCAAAGGAGGCCGCGGATTTTCTCCGCGCGCACGACGGGTATCTGATCCTGACCCACAAGAGCCCCGACGGGGACACGCTGGGCTGCGCGGGCGCGCTGTGCCGGATGCTGCGCGGGCTCGGCAAGCGCGCCGCCCTGCTGCGGAACGCGGAGGTCACGCAGACCTACGCGCCCTATGTCGACGGGCTGTGGGCGCCGGACGATTACGCCGCCGAGACCGTCGTCTCCGTCGATATCGCCTCGGAGAACCTGTTCCCGAAGAACGCGGAGGCATACGCGGGACGCGTCGACCTCTCGATCGACCACCATCCCGGCAACAGCAATTTCGCCCGGCTCAACTGCGTGTATCCCGAGCGCGCTGCCTGCGGCGAGATCCTCTGCGAGATCGCGGAGGAGCTGGGCATGCTCAACGCCGAGACCGCGCTGCCGCTCTATGTGGCGGTATCCACGGACACGGGCTGCTTCGTCTACTCGAACGTGACGGCGAACACGCACCGCGTGGCGGCGAAGCTCTTTGAAACGGGCATCGACTACCGCCCGGTGAACAAGCGGCTGTTCCGCACAAAGACGAAAAAGCGCCTCGCGCTGGAGGGGCACCTGCTCAGCGAGCTGGAGTTCTTCGACGGCGGGCGCATCGTCGTCGTGCAGCTGCCCCTCGCGCTCCAGCGGGAGCTGGGGGTCACCGAGGAGGACATGGACGACCTCGCCGCCCTCGGCGGACAGGTGGAGGGCACGGACTGCTCGATCACGATGAAGGAGCGCGCGAACGGCGAGTGGAAGATCAGCCTGCGCACCGGCCCGCGCGTCAACGCGACACAGGTGTGCGCGCGCTTCGGCGGCGGCGGACACCGCGCCGCCTCGGGCTGCACGCTCCGCGATATGACGCAGGAGGACGTGAAGCGCGCGCTTGTCGAGGCGTGCATCGAGGTCGCCGGCGATGCCTGACGGGCTTCTCATCATCGACAAGCCCGCCGGCTGGACGAGCATGGACGTCTGCGCGAAGCTGCGCGGCGCTCTGCGCGAAAAGCGCGTCGGCCACGCGGGGACGCTGGACCCGATGGCGACGGGCGTGCTGCCGGTCTTCGTCGGGCAGGCGACCAAGGCGGTCTCCTTCGCCGAAAACGGGCAAAAGGAATATCTCGCCTCGCTGCGCCCCGGCGTCGTGACCGACACGCAGGACGTCACGGGCACGGTGCTGTCCGAAACGGACGCGGAGGTCACGGAGGAGGGATTGCGCGCGGTATTGCCCCGCTTCACGGGGGAGCTGATGCAGACCCCGCCGATGTACTCCGCCGTCAAGATACAGGGCAAAAAGCTCTACGAGCTGGCGCGCAGGGGCGTCGAGGTGGAGCGCAGGCCCCGCCCGGTCACGATCTTCGCGCTGGAGCCGCTGGGGCGGGAGGCAAACGGCGACTGGCGGCTGCGCGTGCTCTGCTCGAAGGGGACGTATATCCGCACGCTCATCAACGATATCGGCGCGGCGCTGGGCTGCGGCGCGTGCATGAGCGCGCTGCGGCGCACGATGGCTTCCGGCTTCACGCTGGAGGAGGCGCTGACGCTGGAGGAGGCGCTCGCGCGCGGCGAGACGGCGCTGCGCGGCACGGACAGCCTGTTCCGTCAGTACCCCGCTCACCGCGTCGAAAGCGCCGCCGTCGAGCGCCGCTGCCGCTGCGGGAACCCGATCCGCGCCGGCGTGCCGGACGGGATGTACCGCGTCTACGGGCAGGACGGAGCCTTTCTCGCCCTCTCTCGCTGCGAGGGGGGCGTTTTGACCTCAGTGAAGAATTTTTTTGGCAGCAGGGATTGAGCATGGAAGAAAAAACAGTGATCGCCCTCGGCTTTTTTGACGGGGTGCACATCGGACACCGCGCGCTGCTGGAGAAGACCGTGGAGCGCGCGCGGGAGCTGGGCGCGACGCCGGCGGCGTTCACCTTCGACCGCGCGCCCAAGGAATTCGTCACCGGCGCGCACGTGCCGCTTCTGACGAGCGCGGAGGAGCGCTGCGCGCTGATCCGCCGGCTCTGCGGGATCGAGCGCACGATCGTCGCGCCGTTCGACAACGCGATGATGACGATGCCCTGGCGGGACTTTCTGGAAAAGCTGCTCGTCGGGCGCTATCACGCGATCCATCTCGTCGCGGGGCACGACTACGGCTTCGGCTACAAAAACGAGGGCTCGCCCGAGGTGCTGCGCGCGTGGTGCGAGGAGCGCGGCGTCGGCTGCGACATCATCCCCCGCGTCGAGCTGGACGGCGTGACCGTCAGCTCCACGCACATCCGCGCGCTGGCGGAATCGGGCGACATGGAGCGCGCGGCGGCGTTTCTCGGGCACCCCTTCGCGCTGACGGGCACGGTGAAGCACGGCAAGCACCTCGGCACGGAGGCGCTTTTCCCGACGGTGAACCTCATGCCGGAGACCTGGCGCGTGCTGCCGCGCTTCGGCGTCTACGCCGTGCGGGTGCTGCTGCCGGACGGGCGTGTGTGCGCGGGCGTGACCAACGTGGGCATCCGCCCCACCATCGTCGACGACAACCGCGTGACCGTCGAGACCTATCTGGTGGATTTCGACGGCGACCTCTACGGAAAAAGGCTCGAGATCGAGTTTCTGCGCCGCCTTCGCGACGAGCGCAGATTCGACTCCATGCAGGCGCTGCACCGCCAGATCGAGCGCGACATCGCCGAGGCGAAAAAGGGGTGACCCCCGTTCGCCGCGTCAGCGCTTCCTTAAAAAACTTTGGGATGGGAAAACCTGTGTTTTTTTCCATCCCTCTGTTCTTTTTCCGGCATGATTTCCCGACCGTTTTCGTTCCCTCCCTCTGCTAGGATGGGGAAAAACGGGAGGTGGACATGCCTTGAAACCATTCGTATCGCTCCGGCGGGAGACGCTGGGGCGGCTGCTCGTGTGCCTGACGCGGGCGCTGCTGGGCGCGCTGCTGTCGGGGGCGTCGCTCTTCGGCGGCTACGCGCCGTTTGCCGTGGGGCTTGTCGGCGCGGCGGGTCCCGGCTGGGAGGGGCTCTCCGCGCTGGCGGGCGTTCTGCTCGGCGCGCTGGCGCTGCTGGACTTCGGCCACGCGCTGCGCACCGCGGCGTGCTGCGTGCTGCTCTTTACGGCGAACAACGCCTTCTGCGAGCTGAAGGCGTATCAAAAGCCCGTGTTTCTGCCCGCGCTGACGGCGGGGCTGACGCTGACGGTGGAGGCGGTCTACGCCCTGCGCTCGGGCAGCGCCGCGGAGGGGGCGTACTGCCTCGCCGCGGCGGCGACGGCGGCGCTGGCGGCGCACTGCTGCCGTCTGGTGTTTGCGTCGGCGGACGCGCGGCGCGAGCGTCCCGGCGCGTGTCTGGTGCTGCTGCTGGGCGTGCTGTCGGCGCTTTCCGCGGCGCAGCTCCGAAACGGCATCGCCCCCGGACGCATCGCCTCGGCGCTGACGGTGCTCTTCTTCGCCTTCGACCGCGACGGCGCCGCCGCGCTCTCCGCCGCGCTGTGCGTGGGGCTGGCGATGGATTTCACGGTCCCGGACGGCACGTTCACCCACGCCGCCGCCTACGGGTTCTGCGCCTTTACGACCGGGCTGCTGCACCGGGGCAGCCGCGTGCGCGCCGCGCTGGTCTTCTCGCTGGCGACCGCGCTCTTCGCCCTGCCGCTGGGCGTGGAGAAGGGGCTGGTGCTGCTCTACGAGGGGCTGGCGGGTACGCTTTTGTTCCTGCTGCTGCCGACCCGCGCCCTGCGCGCCGCCCACCGGGAGGCGCCCACGCCGCTCGCGCTGCGCGAGGCGGGGCTGCGCGAGCGTCTGACCGAGGCCGCCGCCGCGCTGCGCGAGCTATACGAAAGCGTTTCCCGCACGCGTCCGGAGCCGGAGGAGAACCCCGCCGTCGTCTTCGACCGCGCGGCGGAGGCGGTGTGCCGCGACTGTACGCTCCGCTCCCTCTGCTGGGAAAAGGAGTACGGCCGCACCTACAACGCGCTCAACGACGCGACGGGGGCGCTGCTGAAAAACGGGCGGGGCCGCGGCGAGGATTTCCCCTCCTACTTTGCCGACCGCTGCATCCGCTTTCCGAGCTTTCTCTCCGCCGTCAACGCCGAGCTGCACGCCTTTTTGCTCCGGCGGGAGTATCGCGCGCGGCTGGACGCCTCGCACGAGCGCGCGGCGGAGCAGTACGCCCGGTTTTCGGAGCTGCTGGACGGGACGGCGGAGCGCCGCGCGGCGGAGACCGGCGCCGCGCCCGCGCTGCTGCCCTACCGCGTCGGGATGTCGCTGCGCCCCAAGGAGGGGGAAAGCGTCAGCGGCGACTGCGGCAGCACCTTCGAGACCGGCGCGGGCGAGCTGTGCCTCCTGCTCTCCGACGGCATGGGCAGCGGCGAGGAGGCGCGGCGCGAATCCGCCCTCGCCGTGCGCCTGATCGAGCGCTTCCTGCGCGCGGGGATCGCGGCGCGCCCCGCCCTGAGCACGCTCAACAGCGCGCTCAACCTGCGCGCGGAGCTGTCCGACAGCTTCACGACCGTGGACCTTCTGACCCTCTCGCTCAAAAACGGCGAGGGCGAGGTCTACAAATACGGCGCGGCGCCGTCCTACGTCAAGCGCGGGCGGCGCGTGCACCGGGTGTCCTGCTCCTGCCTGCCGGCGGGGCTGGCGGAGGATATGGCGCCGCCGGAGACCACGCGCGTCCGGCTTGAGAGCGGCAGCTTCTTCGTCATGGTGACGGACGGCGTCGCCGACAGCACGGACGACGGCTGGCTCCGCTCGCTGCTGGAGAGCTGGGAGGGCGAGAACCCGCAGCAGCTCGTCTCCGCCATCCTCGCCGACAGCTACGAGCACAAGGGCACGCGCGACGACGCGGGCGTGCTGGCGCTCTACCTCCCCGACGGCGGCGAGCCGGAAGCGCCGCGCGAGGTATGATCCCGGCGCGCGGTATAGAGTCCCGCCGGCGCGGTTATACTGCCCACAGGGAAGGACAAGGGGGGATGCGCATTGGTGAAGGGGACCTCCCGCCGTGTGATCGTCGTCGAGGCGCCGGACGCCGCGCTGTTCGAGCAGGCGATCTTTATCGTGCGGAACGACGTGATGAACGAGCGCGGCGTCACGGCGCAGATGCTCGTCGACGAGGCGTGCCGCGTGGCGCGCGGCTGCGCGAGGGCGCAGGCGGAACCGCGCTCCGCGCCGCGCTTCGGCGCGCCGCTGCTGTGGGGCGCGCTGGGCGCGGGCGGCATCGGCCTCGTCTGGCTCGTCACGGCGCTTTTATAAGAAGAGGGGAGCCTTGCGGTTCGCAATGAAACCGCAGGGCTCCCCTTTGTGCGGCAGGCCCCGGTTTGTCAAGCCGGGCTCACCGCGGCTCCCAAAGCCTGCGTCTTACGGAAAAAACCAGCGGCTTGCGAACCTGCGGCTTGCGGCAGAAACTCTTGATTTTTGATTCTGCAAATTATATACTATTGTGTGTTTTTTTGAACGGCTCATAACGGGGAGGCGCCTCCCCGTCCGTTTTGCTCCGCAAAACGGAACGACTCTTCGTGATTTCATGCAATATTAGCATTTTGGAGGCATTTTTATGAAGCAGAAACAAACCAACAAGCTCCTGTCTGTCCTGCTCACGGTCTGCATGATCGCGGGCATAATGCCTTGGACGACGCTGCCCGCAAGGGCAAACGCGGAAAAACACTTCGAATCCATCACATATGGGGCGGAAAACAACAATAAGATCGTCGGCACCGTCACATACAGCGACAACTCGACGGAAGACATTACGTTCACGAAGTGGACAAGCACCGACAGCTTGCCGTCTGCAGAAGGCGACTACTATCTGGCGAACGACGTAGTGGTAAACGAATGGACGATCGACAATGGCAAGACGATACGGCTCTTTCTCAATGGAAAGACGATCACCATAAACGGTTACTGCTCCATTTACGTCAACGGTAATTTCGAACTCTATGACGTCAGCGACAACAGCGGCACGATCAGCGGTCATAGCTCCGGCTATAGTGATTCCTGGCACGTTGTGTATGTGGGTGAACACTCAACGTCCACTCCCACGTTTACCATGAACGGCGGCACGATCACTGGTGGAAAAGCCGATGGCACGTCAGGCACTGACGACAGCAAAGGCGGCGGTGTGTACGTCAAAGCAGGCACATTTATTATGAACGGCGGCAAGATCAGCGGCAATACCGCGGATCACGGAGCCGGCGTGGCAGTTGTCAATACAGAATCCAGGCAAGGTAAAATGACAATGAACGGCGGCACGATCAGCGGCAACAATGCGACAGCAAGTAGTGGCGAAGGCGGCGGCGTGTACTTCGCCGGCGACACGTTTACCATGAACGGCGGCAAGATCAGCGGCAACAATGCGGTTGGTGGCGGCGGCGGTGGCGTGTGCGTTATGTATCCCGGCGCGTTTGATATGAACCGCGGTGAGATCAGCGGCAATACCGCGGAAAAAGGCGGTGGCGTGTGTGGATACGGTGGCGCGTTCACGATGAACGGCGGCACGATCACCCTGAACACAGCTGCACACAACACAACTGACAGCGGCAAAGGCGGCGGCGTGTACGTCAGCGACCGTGGTCATACGTTTACGATGAACGGCGGCACGATCACCAGCAACACCGCTGATACTGGTGGCGGGGGCATGTATGTCAGTAGTTATTATTATAAAAGTGGTAGTTATGTTGAGATGGGCCGCCCCACGAATATCTCCGGCAACCCTGTCATCAGCGGCAATGTCACGGACGGCACGATCACGAACGGAACGCTAAACGGTGGAACCGCGAACAACGTATATTTTACGGAATCTTCAGATTATCCAGATTATTCCAAAAATTTCACCGTCATTGGCAATCTGGGCGAAGACGCAAGCATCTATGTCAATAACAGGACTGTTAATGCGTCCGTCGCGCAGAACAAAGACGACTACAATCCGGACACAGATATAGCGGCGGCGAACGCCGCGAAGTTCCACACCGACGGTGATGATACGCTCGTCGGCACGGTGGGCGCGGACGGCAAAGTCACGTTCAAAAAGGCAATCACGGTTGAAGCTATCCCCGCGCAGACCTACACGGGCAGCGCCATCACGCCCAACGTCACGGTCAAGAACAGCAACAACGAAACGCTGACGGAGGACACAAACTACGCCGTCGCATACAGCGACAACACAAACGCGGGCACGGCGACCGTGACGGTTACGGGAGCTGGCGACTACGGCAACGCGGTCAAGACGTTCACCATCAACAAGGCGCCGCTGACCGTCACGGCGCTCAACCACAACATCATCTACGGCGAAGCCCCGGCGCTCACGGGCGTGTCATACAGCATCGAGTCCTTTAATGCAAGCGTCCTCGGCGGCACGCTAAATCTCGCCTGCAGCTATTCGCAGTACGGCAACGTCGGCAGCTACGCCATCACGCCGAGCGGCCTGACTTCCGACAATTACGACATCGCTTTTGCCACCGGCACGCTGACCGTTGAGCAGAAGGAAGCCACGCTGGGCTGGTCGCACACCGACGACCTGACCTATAACGGCAGCGCGCAAGCTCCCACCGCGACAGTAACGAATTTGGTGAACGGCGATAGCTGCACCGTTACCGTCACGGGCGCGCAGACCAACGCGGGCACCGGCTACACCGCGACGGCGAGTGGTCTGACCGGCACAAAGGCGGGCAACTACAGGCTGCCCGTGAATAAAACCACCACGTTCACCATCGGCAAGGCGTCCCATGCGGATGAAGCCGTCAACGGCACCGCGAAATTCGGTGCGAGCGGCACGGCCGATCTCTCCGCGCTGATCGTGGACGGCGGTACGGTTGGGGAGATCACCAAGGCGGACGCCGAGAACGTTTTGAACGGAGAACCCTCCGTTGCGGCGGGCAAGCTTAACTTTGCGTTTGTGAATGACACGGAGAAAGTCGGCAAAACCGCGACCGTCACCGTTCCCGTCACAAGCGCGAACTATGCGGACTACAGCATCACCGTCACGCTGACGGTCACGGACAAGGACGTTCCGACGCTGACGGTGCAGAACATCACCAAGACCTATGATGGTGAAGCAGTCACGGTTGCTGACATTCAAGGCTCGGCGAAGGTCGGCAGCACCGCCGTTGAGGGTACATGGACGTTCAAGGCCGGTCAGGCGCTCACAAACGTTGCGCACAGCGGCGCGAAAACGGTCTTGTTCATGCCGAACGACATAACAAACTACAGCAGCGCGGAGGCGACGATCACGCTGACGATCAACAAGGCGGAGGTCAAGGGCGCGCCGACCTATACCGCCATCAGCGCCTCGGGCAAGACGCTCGCGGACGCCGGTCTCGCCGTGGGTACGCTTGACCCGAGCGCCGGCGATCTCAAGTGGAACGACGTGCCTGCCACAGCGGTCACGCAGGGTACGGCGTACGGTTGGTCGTTTACGCCGACCGATCCGAACTACAAGGTCAAGACGGGCAGCATCACCCTTTGGCCCGAGTCCTCCTCCGGCGGCGGCAGCGGTGGCGGCGGCTCCTCTAGCGGCGGCAGTTCCACCGGCGGCGGCTCCGCGGCTCCGTCCAACACGACGACCACGACCACGACCAACCCGGACGGCAGCACCACCAAGACCACCAAGAACGCCGACGGCAGCACCACCGCCGTCACGACGGCGCAGGACGGCTCCACCGCGACGGTCAGGACCGACAAGAACGGCAACGTCGTCAGCACCGAGGTCAACCCGAGCGTCAAAGCGATCGAGGAGGCGGCGAAGTCCGGCGAGCCGGTCTCGCTTCCGGTCGAGGTCAAGGCGACAGGCGATGCTGGGAGCGCGCCCGAGGTCAAGGTCACGCTTCCCAAGGGCAAAACCGGCGTAACGGTCGAGATCCCCGTCAGCAACCTCACCCCCGGCACGGTCGCGGTCATCGTGAAGCCCGACGGCACGGAGGAGATCGTCAGGACCTCGACCACGAGCAAGGACGGCGTTGTGCTGACGCTGGATGGGAGCGCCACGGTCAAGCTCGTGGACAACAGCAAATATTTCAGCGACGTTAGCGCGGGCGACTGGTTTGCGCCCTACGTCGCGTGGGCGGCGAGCCGCGGCATTATGAACGGCATGGGCGACGGCACGTTTGCCCCGAACGCGACGGCAACTCGCGGGCAGATCACGCAGCTTTTGATGAATCTCGACGGCGCGAAAGCGCCCGCCGGCCTCGCGGAGTTCCTTGACGTGCACGCGGACGATTGGTTCGCGCCCAGCGTGGCGTGGGCGGTCGAGAGCGGCGTCGCGCAGGGTACGGGCGAGAGCTTCGGCGCGAACGATCCCGTCTCGCGCGAGCAGCTCGCGGTGATGCTCTACCGCTACGCGCAGTACAAGGGCTATGACGTTTCCGCGAGCGGGAGCATCGCGGGCTTCCCGGATGCGAGCAGCGTGGACGGCTACGCGCAGCAGGCGCTTGCGTGGGCGGTCGGCGCGGGCCTCATCAACGGCACGACGGACGAAAACGGCAACGTTATCCTCGACCCGCACGGCAACGCGACAAGGGCCCAGATCGCGGCGATCGTCGAGCGCTTCTGCAAGAACGTGGCGAAGTAAATCGTAGAAATACATAAAAATCCGGGGCGCTGAGTGATCAGCGCTCCGGATTTTAATTTTAATGGTACGCCTTACTTCTTCTTCTCTTCCTCGTCCTTGATCGCGGCCTGCGCGGCGGCGAGGCGGGCGATGGGAACGCGGAACGGCGAGCAGGACACATAGTCCAGACCCACCTTGTGGAAGAACTCCACGGAGCTGGGATCGCCGCCGTGCTCGCCGCAGATGCCGAGGTGGAGCTGCGGGTTCGCGGCCTTGCCGAGGTCCGCCGCCATCTTCACCAGCTTGCCCACGCCGGTCTGGTCGAGCTTGCCGAACGGGTCGAACTCGTAGATCTTGCGGTCATAGTAGGCGTTGAGGAACTTGTTCGCGTCGTCGCGGCTGAAGCCGAAGGTCATCTGGGTGAGGTCGTTCGTGCCGAAGGAGAAGAAGTCCGCCTCCTTGGCGATGGCGTCGGCGGTGAGCGCGGCGCGCGGGATCTCGATCATGGTACCGACCTTGTACTTCATGGTCGACTGCATGTTCTGGATGATCTCGTCGGCGGTCTTGACGACCACGTCCTTGACGTACTTGAGCTCCTTGACCTCGCCGACCAGCGGGATCATGATCTCGGGCACGATGTCCCAGCCGGGATGGCGCGCGCGGACGTTCAGCGCCGCCTTGATGACCGCGCGGGTCTGCATCGCCGCGATCTCGGGATAGGTGACGGCGAGGCGGCAGCCGCGGTGGCCCATCATCGGGTTGAACTCGTGGAGCTTGGCAATGATGGCGCGGATCTCGCTGCCGCTCTTGTCCATATCCCACGCGAGCTCCTTGATGTCCTCCTCCTCGGTGGGCAGGAACTCATGCAGCGGGGGATCGAGGAAGCGGATCGTCATGGGCTTGCCCTCGAGCGCGGTGTACATCGCCTCGAAGTCGCTCTGCTGCATTGGCTCCAGACGCTCGAGCGCCTTCTCGCGCTGCTCGGTGGTGTCGGCGCAGATCATCTCGCGGATGGCGGGAATGCGGTCCTCGGCGAAGAACATGTGCTCGGTGCGGCACAGGCCGATGCCCTCGGCGCCGAACTTCATCGCCTGCGCGGCGTCCTCGGGCGTGTCGGCGTTGGTGCGCACGCCCAGGCGGCGATACTTGTCCGCCCAGGACATCACGCGGCCGAACTCGCCGCCGATGCTGGCGTCGACCGTCGGGATCGCGCCGTCGTAAATGTTGCCGGTGGAGCCGTCGATGGAGATCCAGTCGCCCTCGTTGTAGGTCTTGCGGGAGAGGCGGAACTTCTTGTTCTCCTCGTCCATCTTGATGTCGCCGCAGCCGGAGACG
>CAMVAV010000046.1 GCA_947165595.1 uncultured Clostridia bacterium
CTGCGGCTGCTGCTGCGGCTGCTGGGGCTGCTGCCAGCCCTGCTGCGGCTGCTGCTGCGGCTGCTGGGGCTGCTGCCAGCCCTGCTGCGGCTGCTGCGCGGGCTGCTGGGGCTGCTGGACCGGCTGCTGCGCGGCAGGCTGCTGTGCGCTCTGCTGGGGAGTGCTTTGCTGCTGAGACGCCGGAGCGGATGGCGCGGCTGCCTTCTCCGGCGCGGCTCCCTCCGCCTTCAGGAAGGGATTCTTTTCGCCGCAGTTGGGGCAGAACAATGCCGTATCCGGCATCTGCCCCCCGCATTTTCCACAAAACATGCTCTTCTCCTCCTTTTTTGGATAGACTCCTTATTCCATCGATTTCAACGCCTCTGCCATATGGATACGCTCAAGGCGGAAATACATAAACAGGTCCACGATCGCCACGAACAGAAACGTGAGCACCACCGAGGAAAGGTAGCTCAGCGGAAGGATCCGCAGCTCAAAGTGGACAAGATCGACGTCGATCCGGCCGATCACAAACGCGTGCAGCAGCTTTCCGAGGGGCAGCCCCGCCAGCGCGCCCAGCGCCGCGAGGGCCACGTTTTCCCGGAACACATAGCCCGCCGTCTCCCGCGGATAGAAGCCCAGCACCTTGACCGTAGCGATCTCGCGGATACGCTCGACGATGTTGATGTCGGTCATGTTGTACACGACGATAAAGGCGAGCGCGCCCGAGCAGGCGATCACGAGCCAGACGATGTATTTGAGCGCCTGCATCATCACGTCGACGCGCGAGGCGGTGTCGTCCGAAACGACGACCGAAAGGACGCCCTCATGTCCCAGCAGCTCGGCCGCCGTCCGGTGCACGTCCGCTCCCTCGGCGCGGCGCGCAAATACCGTGCGAAGCTCCGGCATCTCGCCCCACTGGTCGAGAAAGCTGTCCGTTGAGATCGCGACATAGCTGTAGAAATAGTTGTCGAACACGCCGGAGACCGTCAGCTCCAGATACGCCCCGTCCGCGGAGCGCAGCGTGATGGAATCGCCCGGTCCCAGCCCGAAGGTCTCCGCCGCCCTGGCGCAGATCAGCGCTTCGCCGCTTCCGGGATAGGAAAGTCTCCCGCTTCCGCTGTGGAGGTCCACCAGGCCGTCCAGCGATCCCTCCGGCGAGGCGACCACAATGACGCTTTTGAGCGTCTCTTCCTCCTCCAGCTCCATGCTTCCCTGATAGAGGAGCTGCCACGCGTCAAGCGAGCGTCCGGGTCCCTCGTCAAAGGCGCGAAGCGCGTCCGCGTCCGGTTCGGAGGCAAAGGTGATCATGTAGTCGTAGAGCACGACCTCGCCGAACTGCGCGCCGACGATGCCGCTGATGGAATCGCGAATCCCGTAGGCGGCAAGCAGCAGCGCCGTGCAGCCCGCCACGCCCGTCACCGTCATCAGCGCGCGCCCGCCGTTCTGCAGGAGGCTGCGCGCCGTCGCCCTGCCGGATACGCTCAGTCCCGGCAAACGCTCGAGCAGGATATGCCGCCCCGACTTCGGGGGGCGGGGCCGCAGGAGCTGCGCGGGCATGTCCCGGTCCTCCCGCCGGAAGACCAGATACGTCGCAAGACAGGACACCGCCGTAAACGCCGCCGTCAGCAAAGCGCCGAGCGGCAGATCGGGGCGAAAATGCAGCGGCCCCTTCTGATACATGATGTCGTAGACCGCCCAGATCACGCGCGGGATCGTCCAGGTGCCGAGGAAAAAGCCGAGCAGACAGCCGAGGATCGCGGCGGAGCCCGCATAGAGCAGGTAGTTCCCCACGATGCGCCCCGTGCCGAAGCCCATGGCGCGCAGCACGCCGATCTGCATACGCTGCTCGCCCACCATGCGCGTCATCGTGGTCACGCATACAAGCGCCGCAACGAGGAAGAAAAACGCCGGGAACACGCGCGCGACGCCCTCGACAATGCCGGCGTCGCTCTCAAAGCTCGCATAGCCGACGTTTTGCCTGCGGCTGAGGACGTAGGCGTCCTCCATCTCCGCGGGGGAAAAATTCTCCTCCGCAAAGCGCGTAAGCCGCCGCTGCGTCAAACGCAGGATGCGGTCGTAGGAATCGGTATAGGGCTGCGCCTCGGTGTCCAGCGACAGGTAGAGGTCGTGGTAGCAGTCCGTGCGGAAGCTCTCACAGGGGAGGTAAAGGAACGCGCGGACCGAGCCGCTGCCCACCGTGCTGCTTCCCCGTTCGTAGTTGATGTAGGCCGGGCTTGCGGCGATCCCGACGATGGTGAACGTGTCGCCGTTGAACCGATCCATCGTCTCGGCGTCGTTTTTGTCGGACAGGCGCACCGCCGTGCCGAGGTCCTTCGCCTCAAACAGCTTGCTGTCCGCCACGCACTCGTCGGGTCGCTCCGGCATGCGCCCCGCGCGCAGGGCGAGCCGGTTGAGCCGCTTCGTGACCGAGTGCGCGCGCATCACCTCATCGTCCCCGATGGCGGAGTGGAACAGCGCGTCCGCGTGCGTCGCGGCCTCGGCCGCGCGCACGCCGCGCACGCCGGACGCCGTTTCGACCAGCGTTTCGTCGAAGCCTTCCGGCAGGAACACCCACCAGTCGTACAGCGCGGAGGAGCTTATATACTCCCGCATGGTGCCCAGCATCGCCGGGGCGGTCTGCATCAGTCCGGCCAAAAATCCGGAGCCGAGCGCGATGATGGTCATGATCGCCAGCCAGCGCCCGAGATTGGTGCGGATCTCCCGTAAAACCAGTCTGACCATTCCGCGCTACCACTCGATCTCCGCAACGCTCTGCGGAGAATCGTTCGTGCGGACATAGTCGATCGCACCGCTTTTGAGGGCGATCACGCGGTCCGCCATCCCCGTCAGCGCGGAATTGTGCGTAATGATGACCACGGTCATCCCCGTCTCGCGGGCGGTCTCCTGCAGCAGGCTGAGGATTGCCTTGCCGGTCACATAGTCCAGCGCGCCGGTCGGCTCGTCGCACAGCAGCAGCTTGGGGTTCTTCGCCAGCGCCCGCGCAATGGCGACGCGCTGCTGCTCTCCGCCGGAGAGCTGCGCCGGGAAGTTGTTCGCCCGCTCCGCAAGCCCCACCTGCGCAAGGACCGTCGCCGGGTCCAGCGGCTTTCGGCACAGCTGTGCCGCGATCTCCACGTTCTCCAGCGCGGTCAGGTTGGGGATCAGGTTGTAAAACTGGAACACAAAGCCGACGTCGTGCCTTCGGTATTCCGTCAGCTGCCGTCTGCCGCAGCCGGAGATCAGCTCTCCGTCGAGCCGCACGCTGCCCGCCGTCAGACTGTCCATTCCGCCGAGGATGTTGAGAAGCGTCGTCTTTCCCGCTCCGGAGGCGCCGACGATCACGCAGATCTCGCCCTTTTCGATGGTGAAGCTCACTCCGTTTAGCGCCTGAATGCGCACCTCGCCCATCTCGTAGACCTTATCCACGTTCTCAAATTCCACGAAGGCCATCGCTCCGCTCCGATCCTGCCTGTTGATAAAGTTTCCCACGTATATATTGTATTATAGAATTGGAACAAAGTCAAGCATAACCAACAAAATCCGTCGGGAGTCCCGCGGCGTCTTCAAACGCCCTGGCCCGGCGCAAAGCGATAATAGATTTCCACGCGTCCGCCGTCAAATACCCGTATTTCCCGCACCGTCCGCTCCACGGTCGTCCGGTCCAGCCCGGCAAGCCGTCCCGCCGCGGCGACACGCTCCGCCCAGGACGGCGCCGCTTCCTCCGGGAGCGCGGCGGGCTCCTCCCGCGGCGCAAGGGCGCGCTCCCGCCTGTCGCAGCTCTCCCGTCCACGCAGATACGCCTCGCGGGTGATGCGCCGGTCGCGGTAGTCCTCATACCAGAGCTGTCTCCGCCGCATCAGCCGCGCCGATGCGTCCGCGCAGGCAAGGCCGCCCGCCCGCTGCGCGTCCCCATCCCGCGCCTCCCGCGCCCGGCGCTTCGCCGGATCGCCCCAGACCCCCGCGTGCGCGAGCAGGCGGTTGAGGTCCTCCAGCACGGTCGACGCCAAAAACGCCTCGGAGATTTCCGGTCCCGCGCAGGCGTCTCTGCCGTACGCCTTTTGCGCGCAGCAGCGATAGCTTTGGCTGCCCCCGCCCTTTCTCGACAGCGCGCAGCCGCACTCGCCGCAGCGCAGCAGGCCGCGGAACAGTCCGCGCTCCGTCTTTTCGCCGCGCCGCGCCGGCGGGGATTCCTTCCGGTGCGCCGCGTCCCAGAGCGCGCGCGGGACGATGGGTTCATGCGCGCCCTCCACGACGATCCACTCCTCCCGCGCCGCCAGCCGGCTCTTGCCGTGCATCCCGTCCGACGGGTAGCGGTTGGAGACCGCGCGGCCCAGATACGTCTCGTTTCCCAGCACACGTCCGATCGCGGCGTCCGACCACAGGCACGGCCCCCGGTACGTCCGGCCGACATGAAGCCGCACGCCCCGGCCGCGCTTATATCCAAGCGGTCCCGGCACTCCCTCCCGGTTGAGCGCGTCCGCGATCGCCCGGCAGGTCATGCCGTCCGCCCTCCGCGCAAAAATGAGCCGTACCACCTCCGCCGCCTCCGGATCGGGCATCAGGCGGTTTCTGTTCTCCGGGTCCTTCGCGTAGCCGTAGGGCGCGAACGCGCCGGTGTATTCGCCGCGCCGCTGCTTCGCGCGCAGCGCCTTGCGCACCTTGTCGGAGGCGTCCCGCGCGTACTGGGCGTTGAACAGGTTTTTCAGCGGCAGCAGAAGGCTGTAGGGGCCGTTCCGGCTGTCCACGCCGTCGTTGACGGCGATGAAGCGGACGCCGCGCTCCGGGAAATAGCGCTCCAGATACCAGCCCATGCCGATGTAATCCCGTCCGAAGCGGGAGAGGTCCTTGACGATCACGCAGTCGAGCTCTCCCGCCTCGATCCCGTCCAGCATCCGCCGGAAGCCCGCGCGCTCGAAATTTGTCCCCGTCGCGCCGTCGTCTGTAAAAATGCCCGCGACCGTGAGTTCCTCGTCCCGTGCGCAATAATCCTCCAGCATATGCCGCTGGTTGACGATGCTGTCGCTCTCCGCCCTGTCGCCGTCCTCGCGCGACAGGCGGCAGTACAGCGCCGCGCGATACCGCTTCTCCATGCGCCCACCCCCTGCGCCAGCATATTGCCGGGGGGCCGTCCGTTATGCCGCACGCTTCCCTCACCCACCGGTCCGCAGGCTCCCGTTTCCCATGCACAACGGTTCAGCCGTTCCCGTGTCCGCGGACGTCCTGTTGCGCGTCAAGGATACGGCGGAAGGGATCGACGCAGCGAAAGTCGATCGCGACCGTGCCGTCCGCGTGCAGCCCGATACCGCCGACCAGCGCGGCGAGCAGGCTGCGGGAAAGGCACAAAAGCTCCCCGCGGTCCAAAAATGCCGCCAGCTCCGGATTCCCGCGCGCCGCCCGCTCCGCTTCATCACGCTCCCGCGCGATGCGGGAAAGCTGCTCCTCCAGGACGCGGGACTGCTCCTCCAGGCGCTCCTTCAGCCTCCGGTATTGCTCCTCCGTGATCTCGCCGCTTCTCCAGTCGCAGTACAGGCCGTCCAGCACGCCGCACGCCCTCCGCCGCTCCGCGCGCTTCTGCTCATACAGCGCGGAGAGTCCGTCGCCCCGCGCCCCCGGCGCCGCCCGGACGCGCTCCGCCAGCTCCGTCGCCGGCGCGGGCAGCCGAGACAGCGTTCGGATCGCCGCGAGGACCGCCCGCTCCAGCCGGTCCTCGCGGATCGACGGCGCGGGGCTGCATTCCCCTCCCCGGCAGGCGTAGTAAACGTGTCCCCGCGCGGTTTTGCGCGTCAGCGCCCCGCCGCACTCCGCGCAGCGGAGAAAGCCGGAAAACAAATACGGCTTCTGACCGCCCGGCGGCGTCCTGACGTCCCTTCGGTTCAGCGCCGACGCCTGCGCGAAAAGGTCCTGTCCGATCAGGGCCGGCACCGCGTGCTCGACCGTGATCCACTCCTCCGGCGGGAGCGCCACGCGCTTGTGCACCTTGTAGCTGACGACCCGCTGCCTGCCCTGCCGCATCGTGCCGGCGTAGATCTCGTCCGTCAGGATCCGCCGGACCGTCGCGCCGCACCATGCCGTACCGTCTCCCGCCGCGCCGGGGTTGTGGTACGGGATGCCCTTCGCTCGCTTGTAAGCGGTGGGATTGGGAACGCCGAGCGCGTTGAGGCGCGCGGCGATCCCCGCCTTGCTCAAACCGTCCCGCACAAACCACAAAAAGATCGCGCGCACGGTCTGCGCGGCGTCCTCGTCGACGATGAGGGCGTTTTTGTCCCGCGGGTCCTTCGCGTAGCCGTAGGGCGCGAACGCGCCGATGAACGCCCCGCTCTCCATCTTGCTGCGGAAGGTTCTGCGCACGTCGACCGAGGTTTTGTAGGCGTACTGCTCGTTCATAAAGCCGGTGATGCCCACCTCCAGCCCGTGGACCGCCTCCGGGTCGAGAAAGGTGTCGATCGCGGGCTGATACAGGGAGATGAAGCGCGTGCGGTAAAGCGGGATGAACTCCTCGAGAAAGCGCCCCTGATCGGCGCTGTTGCGAAACGCGCGGGAGAGATTTTTCACAATGATGCAGTTGATCCGCCCCTCCTTCACGTCCCGCACCATGCGCTGAAACTCCGCGCGCTCCCGGTCCGTCGTCCCGCTCCGCCCGTCGTCGATGTAATCCCCGACCACCTCGTAGGTCCCGGCCTCGAAGCGCTGCGGGATCGCCTCCGCCAGAATTCTGTCCTGATTGAGGACCGATTCGGAAACCTCGCCCCCATCCTCGCGCGAAAGGCGGATGTATCTGCCGATCCGCCAGAACCTCCGCTCCTGCCCGCGCGCGCCGTTCCTTCCGTGCCTTGCCATCGAAGCGTCCCCCTTTCCCCGCTTACCTATGCACCGGCACATTTGGTTAGACGCCCGCACCGTGAAAAAGGTTCCTGCGGCGCCGCGAAAAATGTTCCGACTTTGGTCTTGCGAAACCGCGCCGGATACGATATGATAGACGGACACACAGCCTCATCGTCAAAGCCACTTCTCCCGCCGCCGCACGGCGTCCGGGAAATACAGCTTGCTGGAGGAGAGGGAGCGGCCATGAAAAAGATTCTTTTGATCGGCAGCGCAGAGGAGTCCGAGGCGCAGGCGATCCGCGCCGCGCTGGCGGAGGAATACGAGCTGGAGACCCGCCCCGACGCGGCGGCGGGCACGGAGCTGCTCAAAACGCCGGAGGAGCATCAGATCGTCGGCGTCCTGCTGGACCGTCCCGCCGCGCTTTCCGGCGCGCGGGAGCTGATCGACTGCGTTGATCGGGGAAACCAGTATCTTCTCTCGATCCCCGTGCTGCTGCTGACGGACCGGGCGCATCTGGACGAGGACGCTCGCTTTCTCGGCGGCGCGGCGGTGGACTGCGTGGAGAAGCCCGTCGCCCCCGTGGTGCTGCGAAACCGCCTCGCGCTGAGCATTTCGCGCATGAACTCGGTGTCCTTCTCGGAGTTTGCTTGGATGCTCAAGGCGCTTCCCGCGTGCATCTATCTCAAGGACGCGCAGGGGCGCTATGTGTTCTCGTCGCAGATCTGGCACCATCTCGACACCTCGGACGACCCCAACTGGACGCTGCGCGGCAAGACCGATCTGGATATCCGCAAGGACAAGGAAAACGCGCAGCGCGCGCTGGAATCCGACCTGTCGGTGATCCGCACCGGGAAGGGCGTTTCCTATGTGATCGAGGAGAACGACGACGATACGCAGGAGTTCCTGCAGATCATCAAGGAGCCGCTCATCTACGAGGACGGGCGCGTGCGCGGCCTCATCGCCCTCATCAACAACGTGACCGAGCAGGAACTGCTGCGGCGCGAGCTCAAGCGCCAGTCCGTCACCGATACGCTGACGGGGCTCTACAACCGCACCTACTACAGCGAGTACGTGGAAACGCTCCGCAAGGCGTCGCTCTATCCGCTGAGCATCCTGTCCATGGACTGCGACAACCTGAAGAAGGTCAACGACATGTGCGGACAGCAGACGGGCGACCAGTACATCCGCATGAGCGTCATGCTGCTGCGCGAGTGTCTGCCCAGGGACAGCGCAATGTTCCGCATCGGCGGCGACCAGTTCGTCGCATTCCTGCCCAAAACGACCGCGGAGCAGCTCGACGGTTACGTCAAGGCGATCCGCTCGAAGGCGGCGGGACTCGTCGTTCGGGGCAACACGCTGAACGTCTCCCTCGGCGCGAGCACGATGGGATCGCCGGAGGAAAATCTGGCGGATCACATCCGGCACACGGACGAGATGGTCCGCGCCGAAAAACAGGCAAAGAAGGACGCAAACCGATACTGAGACACAGCGCCGGCCGGCGCGCGGGCGTTGCGCAAAAAAAGACGCAGCCCAGGGTGAGGCAGGCCCCACCGGTCCCCAGGGCGAGGTCGGTCCCACCGGCCCGACGGGTCCCACCGGTCCGCGGTACGAGCTGGAGCCCGGCGCGGCGGTTGCCGACGTCGATGCCGGCGCGGAGCTTTCCGAGCTGATCGCGGCATTCAATTCGCTCCTGGCGAGCCTGCGCGCGGCAGGTCTGCTTGAGGCGTAAGGATCAACGAAAGAGGCGGCTCCGCCGCCTCTTTCCGATTGCCCGGATCGTAAGGAGGTCGTCTTTTGTATCAGGTCTGCGTATACGCCATCTGCAAGAATGAAGCAAAATTTGTCGAGCGCTTCATGGATTCCGCCGCCGAGGCGGACACGGTCTGCGTGCTCGACACCGGCTCCGACGACGATACCGTCGAACGGCTGCGCGCGCGCGGCGCGGTCGTGGAGCAAAAGAAAATCGTTCCGTGGCGCTTCGACGCCGCGCGCAACGAATCTCTGGCGCTGATCCCCGCCGCGGCGGACATCTGCTGCTGCGTCGATCTTGACGAGCAGTTCCGCCCCGGCTGGCGCAACGCGCTGGAGCGCGCCTGGAAAAGCGACACGACCCGCGCCCGCTACCGCTACACCTGGAGCTTCCTGCCGGACGGGCGCGAGGGGCACGTGTTCTGGCCGGATAAGATCCACAAAAACGGCGTCTACCGCTGGACGCGCCCCGTACACGAGGTGCTGGAGTACACCGGCGGCGGCACGGAGCGCATCGTCACCGCCCGCGGCGTCCAGCTCGACCACCACCCCGACGAGACAAAGTCGCGCGGGCAGTATCTTCCGCTGCTGGAGCTCGCCGTCGCGGAGGACCCGTCGGACGACCGCAGCAGCCACTATCTTGGGCGGGAATACATGTACCGCGGCGAGTGGGAAAAGGCGATCCGCGAGCTCAAACGGCATCTCTCGCTCCCGCGGGCGACCTGGGCGGACGAGCGCGCCGCCTCGATGCGCTTCATCGCCCGCTGTTACCGCCGGCTCGGGCGGGACGACGCCGCCGCGGCGTGGTATCACCGCGCCATCGGCGAGGCGCCGCATCTGCGCGAGCCCTACGTCGACTACGCCGCGCTGCTCTACGATCATCAAAACTGGCCCGGCGTCGTCTATTTCGCCGGCTGCGCCGCCGCCATTGCGGAGCGTCCGGCGACCTATATCACCGAGGGCTACGCCTGGGGCTCCCTGCCGTGGGACTATCTCTCCATCGGATGGTGGCATCTCGGTCAGTACCGGAAGGCGGCGGACGCGTGCGGGCGGGCGCTCTCCTTCGAGCCGGAAAACGAACGGCTCCGGGAAAACCTCGCCCTGTTCGGGGAAAAAATAAAAAGCCTCGCAGGTTAGCTGCGCCGGCTTTACGGAAGAAGGAGCAAAGGACATGACCACAAACGAAATCTATCAGGAGCTTGGCGTCTCCCCGGCGGTGCTCGCCTTCGGGGAGAGCGTCCTGTCCGGTCTCACGGAGCGCTTTGCCGCCATCGACGCCAACGCGGAGCTCTGCCAGGCGAAGGTGCTCGCCGCCATGCAGAAAAACCGCGTCAACGCCACGCACTTCGCCGCCTCCACCGGCTACGGCTACGACGACGAAGGGCGCGACACGCTCGAGCGCGTCTATGCCGACGTCTTCCACACCGAGGCGGCGCTCGTCCGCCCACAGCTCGTCTGTGGCACGCACGCGCTCGCGGTGGCGCTCTCCGCCAATCTGCTGCCCGGCGATGAGCTGCTCGCCGTCTCCGGAAAGCCCTACGACACGCTGGAGGAGGTCATCGGGCTGCGTCCATCCCCCTGTTCTCTTGCGGAATATGGCATACTCTATCGACAGATCGACCTTCTCCCGGATGGAAGCTTTGATTTGTCCGCCATTCGCTCCGCCATAACCAAAAAGACGAAGCTGGTACACATTCAACGCTCCAAAGGCTATCAAACCCGCCCAACCATCAGTGTCGAGCAGATTCGTGAATCTATTCGTCTGATAAAGTCCATTCGGTGTGATATAGATATTTTAGTAGATAATTGCTACGGTGAATTTGTTGAGTCTATCGAACCGAGCGATGTTGGGGCGGATATGACGGTCGGATCGCTCATCAAGAACCCCGGCGGCGGTCTCGCCCCCATCGGCGGCTACATCGCGGGCACGAAAAAGTGCGTGGACCGCTGCGCCTACCGCCTCTCCGCGCCCGGTCTCGGGCAGGAGGTCGGCGCGAATCTCGGGCTGCTGCCGTCCTTCTATCAGGGCTTTTTCCTCGCGCCGACGGTCACCGCCGCGGCGCTCCGGGGCGCGGTGTTCGCCGCCGCCGCCTACGAGCGTCTCGGCTTCCGCGTGTACCCCGCCGCGTCGGAGGAGCGCCACGACGTCATCCAGGCGATCGAGCTCGGCAGCGAGGAGGCGATGTGCGCGTTCTGCAAGGGCATCCAGCAGGCGGCGCCGGTGGACAGCTATGTCACGCCCGTTCCCGCGCCGATGCCCGGCTACGACGCGCCCGTCATCATGGCGGCGGGCGCCTTTGTGCAGGGCAGCAGCATCGAGCTCTCCGCCGACGGCCCCGTGCGTCCGCCCTACGCGGTCTACTATCAGGGCGGGCTGACCTGGCCCCACGCGAAGCTGGGCGTGCTGTTGTCGCTGCAAAGGATGCGCGACGCCGGTTTGATCCATCTATAAAAAATCGCTCCGGCAAAGGCCGGAGCGATTCAATTATATAGGTATATCGACCACGGGGATGCCGCGCCTGATCGCGTATTCGATGGTGCTGCGCGTCCCGCCGGGAAGTCCGTCGTGCGCTGCGATCAGCAGCGACGAATGATCGACCATGTAGCGGTTGCGGCGCTGCATGCAGCCGGGACTGTACGCCTCCGACACCATGGTCTCGTAGTCGCAGCGCGAGAGCAGCGCGTGATAGCGGGCGCGGGACGCCTCGCTCCAGCGGTCCGTCTGCGACGGGCAGGGCAGCGCCGCCTCCAGCGTGACGTGCGGATAGCGCTCCCTGAGCGCAAGCACGATCTCACAGAAATAGAGGTCGCAGCCCTCCGCCATGCCGCAGAGAAAATGCTCCATACCCTCGAGGATCGCGCTTTCCGCCGCCGCCGTAATCCTTGCCTTGAGCGCGAGGCAGCGCACGTCGCTCTCGTCTTCCTTCCACGGCAGCTTGGCGGGACGGTGCCCCGTGAAGCAGCACGCGCTTTGTCTTCCCCGCACGGCGCTCGCCTCCCCTCTTGTCCGAATGCTTACATTATAGAACACTCGTTTGCTTTTGTAAAGTCTTTTTTCCCACTTGACAAACACGGCGGAAAGGTGTACCGTGTGCCTAGAACTGAATCACCAGTCTTCGAGGCGGGGTGAAACTCCCCACCGGCGGTTACAGCCCGCAAGCGGCAGCAATGTCGCACGAATCGGTGAAAATCCGATGCCGACGGTCACAGTCCGGATGAGAGAAGATGTGTATACGCTTTTCCCGCGCTCTTTTGCGTCATGCACCCGAAGGCTTGTCTTTCGGTGCAATTTCGTAAGGGAGTGTTTTGTTATGTCCTCTGTATCGTTTGCCAGGGAAGCCCAGCGCACTCACAAGCTCGCCGTCGCCGGTATGCTCTCGGCGGTCGCCTTTGTACTGATGTACGTTGAGTTTCCGATCCCCGCGCTGATCCCCCCGTTCATCAAGCTCGACGTGTCCGACCTGCCCGAGCTGCTCGCCGCGTTTGCGCTCGGTCCCGTCTGGGGCGTGGTGGTGACGCTTTTGAAAAACGTCCTCTTCGCCATCCTGCACGGCACGTCCTCGAACTACGTCGGCGAGCTGTGCAACTTCCTGCTCGGCAGCGTGTTCGCCGTCACCGCCGGTATCATCTACCACCGCGGCAAGAGCCGCAAAAGCGCCCTGCTCGGCGCGATCGCCGGCGCGGTGCTGATGGCGCTGATCTCGGTGCCGGTGAACTACTTCGTCGTCTACCCCGCCTATGTGGTGGTGTACGGAATGCCGATGGAGGCGATCATCGGCATGTATCAGTCTATCAATCCCTCGGCGGACAACCTGATGAAGTGCCTGGTGCTGTTCAACGTGCCGTTCACGCTCTGCAAGGGCCTGCTGGACGTCGCGCTGTGCTTCCTCATCTACAAGCCGCTGTCCCCCATTCTGCACAAATAAGGGCCCGCGCGGGTTCGGCTCTCCCGCGGCGCCCGATGCGAAAGGTTCTGATCTCATGAGTGCAGCCGTTTTTCCCTTCGGCGCTCTGAGCGACGGCACGCCCGTCACCGCGGCGCGCATTGAAAACGACGCGGGCGCCTCCCTCACCGTCCTCAACTACGGCGCGACGATCCAGTCGCTGCGCGTTCCGGGACGCGGCGGCGCATTCGTCGACGTGGTGCTGGGCTTCGACTCCGCCGTGGAGTACGGCGCGGGCGCCGACTACCTCGGGGCGACCGTCGGGCGTGTCGCCAACCGCATCGGCGGCGCTAAGTTCACGCTGGGCGGAAAGACCTATTCCCTCGCAAAAAACGACGGGGAAAACCATCTCCACGGCGGCGTCCGCGGATTCGACAAGCGCATCTGGGCGATCGCCGCGACGGAGGATTCCGTCGTCTGCGAGCGCCTCTCCCCCGACGGGGAGGAGGGCTACCCCGGCGACCTGCACACGCGCGTGACCTTCGCGCTGACCCAGGGCAGCGCGCTTCGCATCACCTACGACGTCTACGCGGGCGCGGACACGCCGGTGAACCTCACCAACCACGCGTACTTCAACCTCAACGGCGGTGGCAGCGCCATGGAGCACGTCCTGCAGATCTTTGCCGACCGCTTCTGCGAAAACGACGAGCACTGCCTTCCGACGGGACGGCTCCTCAGCGTCACCGGCACGCCCTTTGACTTCCGCGAGGCGAAGCCCGTCGGGCGCGATATCGACGCGGAGAACGAGCAGCTCCGCCGCGGCGGGGGCTACGATCACAATTTCTGCCTCTCCGGCAGGCGCGCCGCCGTCCTCAGCAGCGAGGAAAGCGGCATCGTCATGACGGTCGAGACCGATCTGCCCGGCATGCAGCTCTACACCGCGAACTTCCTCAGCGAGAATCCCGGCAAGAACGGCGTGCGGATGGCACGGCGCGGCGCGGTGTGCCTTGAGACGCAGCTCTATCCCAACGCCATGAACTGCTGGGGCTTTCCGACCCCGATCCTGCGCGCCGGGCGGCACATGCACAGCGAGACGGTCTACGCGTTTTCCGTGCTGTGAGCCCTCGCGGGCGGACGCAGAGAATCAAGCGACAGACAAGGAGTACCCTTCCCCATGGATTCTGACATCGCGGAGCGCAAGGCGCAGGAGCTGAGCGGCGGCAACGCCTTTGCCGTTTTCAATCATCTGGAGGTCGAGCATGTCGAGCCGGACTATGCCGTGTTCCGCCTCGAAATCCGTCCCGAGAGCAAGAACCCCTTCGGCTTCGTCCACGGCGGGCTGCTGGCGGGCATGGCGGACAACGCCGCGGGCTACGCCGCCCACAGCGACGGGCGCACCTATGTCACGCAGGCGACGCATCTGACCTTTATCCACAACCAGGCGGAGGGCGTGATCCACTGCTCGGGGCGCGTGCTGCACCGCGGCAAGACCACCTGTCTCGTGCGCGTGGACATCACGGGCGAGGACGGCGCCCTGCTCGCCACCGGGGAGCTGGTCTATTTCTGCGTCGACCCGGACGAGCTGGAAAAGCGCGCGGAAGAGGGAAAAACCTGATTTTTTCGTGTTGATTCGATAGACTTGATTCTATATTATAATAGACCCGCGGCAGGAATCACGCTGCCGCGGGTCTATTTTTTATAGTTTCATTTTCCTGTTTGCAGCGCCTCGTGCTCCCGCGCGACCTCGCGGATCAGCCGCTCGAGCGTCCAGCCCCGGTTCGTCTCGGTCATCACCGCCTTATGCGGCACCGAGACGCCCGCGCGGCGCATGGCGGCGAGCAGCCGCTCCAGCTGGCGATCACCCAGCGCGCAAAACAGCACAAGCGGCGTCTGCGGTATCTCTCCGGGGGGCGGCGCGTCTGTCGGCGCGGCGTTGGTGGACGCCAGCACGCCCACGCGCGCGCCGAGCATCGTCTCGTCGACGGTCAGCGCCAGAAGCTTCATTTCCCGGAGAATACCGCGCAGCGCGCGCCCCGTCTCCGTCTCCTCCCCCAGGCGGTAGAGCAGAACCTTCGCCCGCATCCCGGATTCCCTCAGAATCTGCGGCCGGAGCCGGAGTGCATGGCGCCGGACGAGCTGCGATGAGAGCTTGAGTAGGACGAGCGCCCCGAGGAACTGCCGCCGCCCGAGCTTCTCTCCCTCGGATGATGTCTGCGCGTGGTGCTCGTTCGGATATAGTCGTCGCGCAGATTGTTCACGCGGAGACTGCCCTTCACAAGATATGTGTCCGCGTTCTCCTTCATCTGCACCGTTTTCATGTTTCTCTTCGCCTTGCCGAGTGCGATCAGGCCGAAGATGCTGCCGAGCAGGACGCCCCAAATGCCCGTTCCGATCCAGGAGCCCGTCGTGCGCGGCACGCGCCCTGTTTTGAGCATATGCCCGATCTCGTCAAGGCAGCTTGCCGCAGCGCCTCCGGCGCCGCGGCTCAGCCTGTCGCGGAGGTGATCGTCCAGCCGTTTCTCGGCAACGTCGGACATCCGTGCCGCGGCGCCGCCGAGGGCCAGGGTCCCGCCGTACGAAACCGAGCCGTCGCTCTCACGAAAAACGGCAACCAAAAAGCCGTCGTAGCCGTCGCCGGTGCCGTAGCCCATGCGCTCATAATAGGTTCTCGCGAAATCCCACCGGTTCACGCCGGACGGAGCATAGGTGCCGAGGATCGCGACGTCGAAGCCGTACTGCCGCTTCAGCTCGGCGGCGCGCGCCTCCAGGGCATCGAGCTCCTCCTGTGTGAAGAGCTCCGCCTCGTCGTATACGCGCGGCGCGGAATCGTCATGGAAGCGCCGTATCTCCTCGCCGCGGTCGGGATACCAGTCCGGCGCAAACGGGATGCCCTTGCGGTAGAGCCCCGCGATGTTTTCGATCCAGTTTGCCGCGCCCTCGCCGTACCGTTGATCCGCCAGATATTCTATGAGCACGTCGTCGAGCGCGTTGGCGACGGTTTCCGTCTGAAGGGACATGGAGTCCGTCCCTCTGCCGCTGGTCCAGAAGCCGCGGTTCCCCTCCTCCATGCAGATGAACAGGCAGAAGCCCTCCCGCTCGTCGCCATAGCCGTAACCGTGATAGTCATAGAAATCATCGGCGTACTCCATATGGCTCAGACCGTAAGAGGAAACGTCGGTACAGATCACAATATCGCGCCGGAGCTCGCGGCGCAGCTCGGTGATGCGCGCCTCCATGCTTTTTTCCTCTGCGTCCGTAAAGATATCCGCCCCGTCCACCACGCGCGGCGCGTTTTCATCGTGGAAATAGGCAAAACTCTGCGGATCCGCCGGAAACCACGCCGGCTTGTTCGTCAGAGAGGGTCTGGGCTGATCCGGCGCCTCCGGCTGTTCCTGCGCCGCGCTCTGGTCCGGCGCTGCCGCGGCAGGCTCGGTGCTTTCCGCGCTGCCGGAGCCCCTCGGGGTAAAGCGCTCCGGTTCCTCCATGAAGTTGGTCAGATGCTTGCAGGCGGCGTACATCACACCCCAAACTCCGTGCTTTTCGCGCATGTCCGCGGCGGACTCTGCGATGAAATCCAAATATCTCTCCGGTACGACGCCTTCCGCGGCGCCGATCGGCACGATCAGCGCGGTCCCGTTCTCCGCGTCATAGCAGAACACGAAGCCGTCCTTCGTCTCGCCGTAGCCGAAGCCGCAGCTCGCGTAGTAGTTCCTCGCCGCGTCCTCCAGAGAGATGCCGTCGTAATCCTCCGGCGACAGGGCAAGCAGGGCAAGGTCAAGGTGATATTTGGTGACAAACTCGATGCAAAGCTGGTCGATGTCGTCGATCTGCGCGTCGGACATCTCGTTCGTGTAGTCATTGGCGCGGTAGTATTCCTCGCTCCAGTCCGCGGCCTGCGCGTTGACCGCCGCGCCGAGGCAGAGACAGAGCGCGAGCAGCAGCGCGAAAATTCTGGTCCTTTGCATCCCGCTCACCTCCCCAGCAGATATTTCACGACGGAGAACGCGATCACCGCGGCGGCGCCGGCGAGCATGCGAAGGCCGAAGTACCTCCGGCTGACGTCCTTGTCGATCGGCAGCGTTCCGACCACCTTGCCGGTCTGCCCGTTCACCGCGAAGTGATAGGTCTCCTTGCCGTGCGCGATGTCGAACATATACACCGGCAGCAACAGATACTTTGCCGTGATATCCGCGCGGAGCGAGCCGCCCGAGCGCGTCGCCGTATCGTAGCCGGAGGACGCCTGCTTTTTTGCGACCGCCTCGGCGGTGGAGCGCATCCGGCGCACCGCGCGCGAGGCGATATCGTCCTTCGGCTGGTCGAAACGGTCCGCCGTAAAGCCCGCGAGATAGCGCATGTCGAAGGGCTTCGCCTCCCTCATGTCGAAGGGCTCCAGCGAATCCATCAGCGCGTCGCTGAATTTGCCGCCGGCGTCCACCGGCAGGTCCTCGAACGACATGGAGACGTCGCGCTCCAGCCGGTAATACTTCGTATCCGTCACGTCGTAGTCGCCCTGCGTATAGGTATGCGAGCGCTGTGCGTTGTAGGAAAGCACGCCGGACAGCTTCCCGTTGAACACCCAGAACGGCACGTAGACGCCCGTGACCTTGCCGGTGGTGCTCTCGGAGAAGAAGCGCCTGGGCAGCAGCACCTTGTCCTTATAATAGCGCGTCATGGCGTCGGGCAGCTCCTTTGCCGTGATGCGGAACGGGATCACGCCGTCCGGGCGCAGCTTGCCCGAAACCTTGTCCGTCAGCACGATGTTGTTTCCGCAGTACGGGCAGGTCAGCGCCGCCTGCTCCGGCGGGGCGATGACCTCCGCGCCGCAGGACACGCAGTTGTAAACGGGCAGCGCCGCCGCGTCCTCGACCGTGGCCTGATCGTTGAGCGAGTTGAAGTCGAAGCCCTCGAACTCCGTCTGCGTGCCGGAGCCGCCGGACGGAATATCGATCTCCGTACCGCAGTATTCACAGACGAGCTTGCCCTTCTTCGGGTCAAACTTCATCGCGCCGCCGCAGTTGCCGCACTTTTGCTCGGCAATCGGCTTTTGTGCTTGTTTATCCGCCATTGAAATCCCCTCCCATGCTTTAGAATAACACACAGACAATGCGAATACAAGGTCAAAACTTTTTTGCGGGCTGCACAAATCATTTTCGATTGGCTCTTGTTTTGTGGAAACCATCGGCGTATAATGTGTATGTTCGGGCCTGTGCGTTCGGACGCGTAAACGACAATCAGATAATAGGAGGCGAAGTCATGAGTGACACCTTGAGCTTCAAATGTCCCTGCTGTACGGCGGCGCTGAACTTCAGCGGCGCGACGGGCGAGCTGACGTGCGAGTACTGCGGCGCGAGCTTTACCATCGAGCAGGCAAGGGCCGCGCAGGAGGCGGAAAGGCAGGATGCCGCGTCCTCTGATATGACCTGGACGAGCTCGGCCCCGGCGCTCATCACGGACGAGAGCGGCAAAGTCAGCGGTTACCGCTGCAATTCCTGCGGCGCCGAGATGGTCGCGGACGAAAAGACCGCCGCCACCGAGTGCCCGTATTGCGGCAACAACGCGATCGTTGCCCAGTCCTTCGAGGGCATGTACCGCCCCGACCTCGTGGTGCCGTTCACGGTCGACCGCAAAAAGGCGCAGGACGCGCTGCGGGCATTCTACCGCGGCAAGAAGCTGCTGCCGCGCACCTTTACCGATTCGAGCCGCATCGACAATATCACGGGGCTCTACGTTCCCTTCTGGCTGATGAGCTGCCACGCCAGCGGCGCCGGCGTCTTTGAGGGCGTCAAGGAGACAAGGTGGGAGGACGCGGTAAACCGCTACGTCAAGAAGGATTATTACCGCGTCGCACGGCACGGCGAGATGGATTTCAACCGGATCCCCGTGGATGCCTCGACCAAGATGGACGACGCCACGATGGACTCGCTCGAGCCGTACGACGTCTCAAAGGGCGTCGCCTATGACGCGGCGTATTTCAGCGGTTACCTCGCCGACCGCTACGATGTGGAGGCGGCCGTCGCGCAGCCCCGCGCGAGCGACCGCGTGGAGCACACCGTGACGGACAAGCTTCAGGACGAGGCGCGAAAGGGTTACAATTCGGTGGAGCGCAAGAGCGTCTCCGTCCGGCTGAGCAACACCAGGACCGAATATGCCATGTTGCCGGTGTGGATGCTCTCGACCAAGTTTGAGGGCAAGATCTACAGCTTTGCCATGAACGGACAGACCGGCAAGGTCGCCGGCTCCCTGCCCATCGACATGGGGCTGTACCGCAAATACTTCGCCTCTGCCGCGGCGATCGGCGCGGCGATCCTCGCGGCTTTGGTATTTCTGTTCGGCGGGCGCACCTTCCACCCCATCGGCACGGCAATCGCGGTTCTGGTCGGCATTCTCATCGGCTGGATTTACGCCGGCAGCCTCAAGAGCTCGATGAACACGATCGCGCAGAAGCATCAGGCGGCGTCGTACTTAAACGAAGCCGGTATGCGGATCAGCGCGGCCGGCCTGGATCCCTTCCTCTACAGCAAGACGGAAAAAACGGCAAAATCCCAGCCACAGCAACAGCAGGGGCAGCCCCCGCAGTCCGGCCAGCGTCCGTCGCAGCCGAATCAGCGTCCGTCGCAGCCGGGCCAGCGTCCGCCGCAGGTCGGCCGTCCCCCGCAGCCGGGCCAGCGCCCGCCGCAGGTCGGCCGTCCCCCGCAGCATGGGCCGCAGAACCGCGGAAGATAATCGTCAGGAACCAAATCAATTTGTTCAAAATAGAAAGGAGAACGAACCATGGGACTCATTCAAGCAGCACTCGGCGCCGCGGGCGGCGTCCTCGCCGACCAG
>CAMVAV010000047.1 GCA_947165595.1 uncultured Clostridia bacterium
GAGGAACCGCCCGTCGAAGAGGAACCGCCCGTCGAGGAGGAACCGCTCATCGAAGAGGAACCGCCCGTCGAAGAGGAACCGCCCGTCGAAGAGGAACCGCTCATCGAGGAGGAACCGCCCGTCGAGGAGGAGCCGCCCATCGAGAAGGAACCGCTCATCGAAGAGGAACCGCCCGTCGAGGAGGAGCTGCCGGTCGATGAAGAGACTTTAAATAACAATGACGACAAGGTGATCTACTTGCCGGAATCCCTGCGCGACTGGGACGGAAAAGCGGCGAAGGAACGCGCGGAAGACGACGTAAAACCGCTGCCGAAGCGTCCGGAGAGGGCCGACTACGTTTACCCGCCGTATGCCTTGCTGGAGCCTCCCGCTCCACGTGATCCGGACGCTGCGGACGCGGAGCTGCGGGACAACGCGGCGCGTCTCGCCGCCACGCTCAACAGCTTCGGCGTCGAGGCTGCCGCGGGCGCGGCGGTGCGGGGGCCGAGCGTCACGCGTTATGAATTCACGCTCGAGCCGGGCGTGAAGCTTTCAAAGGTGACGAATCTGCAGGACGATATCGCGCTTGCGCTCGGCGCTGTGGGAGTGCGCATCGCCCCGATCCCGGACAAGATGTCGGTGGTGGGGATCGAGGTGCCGAACCGAACGGTCAGCCCGGTGTCGATCCGCACGCTGCTGGAATCGCCCGCGTTTCTCAAAAACAGCTCGCCCACCGCGTTTGCCGTGGGCGAGGACATCAGCGGGCGGCATATCATCGGAGACATCGCGCGCTTTCCGCACGTTCTGATCGCGGGAACGACGGGCTCCGGCAAGTCGGTCTGCACCAACTCCCTGATCGTCTCCATCCTTTACAAATCCACCCCGGAGGAAGTCCGATTCATCATGGTCGATCCCAAGATGGTCGAGCTCGCGCCCTACAACGGCATCCCGCATCTGCTGATCCCTGTGGTCACCGATCCCAAGAAGGCTGCGGGCGCGCTGCAATGGGCGGTCTACGAGATGATGAAGCGCTACAAAATGTTCTCGGAGCGGGGCGTCAAGGACCTCGCCGGGTATAACGCGCTGGCGGGGGAGGACCCGTCGCTGGAAAAGCTCCCGACCATCGTGGTCGTGATCGATGAACTTGCCGATCTGATGCTGATCGCGGCGAAGGAGGTCGAGGAATCGATCTGCCGCGTGGCGCAGATGGGCCGCGCCGCGGGGATGCACCTCGTTATCGCGACGCAGAGCCCGCGTGCGGACGTCATCACGGGTCTCATGAAGGCGAATATTCCCAGCCGTATCGCCTTCGCCGTCGCCTCGTCGCTCGAATCGCGCATCATTCTCGATACGGTGGGGGCGGACAAGCTGGTCGGAAAGGGCGATATGCTGTACGCGCCGCTCGGGCAGGGAAAGCCGCAGCGCGTGCAGGGCTGCTTTATCTCCGCCGCGGAGATCGAGCGCGTGGCAGGCTTTTTGAAGGCGCAGGGAGACCCGGACTACGACGAGAGCGTGATCGAGCAGATCGAGCAGGCCGCAGCGGAGAACGAGAACAAAGACGCGGCAGCCGACGAGGGGGCGCAGGAGGAGACGGAGGACGCGATGTTCGACGATGCCGTGGACGTGATCCTGGAGACCGGCCAGGCGTCCGTTTCCATGCTGCAGCGCCGCCTGAAGCTAGGCTACTCCCGCGCCGCGCGCATCGTCGATCAGATGGAGGCGTTGGGGATCGTGGGCCCGTTTGAGGGCTCGAAGCCGCGCAGGATTCTCATCACGCGCGAATCCTGGGAGCATCGGAGAAAGCAGACGCCGGAGGAATTTTAACATACTGTGAATTCCTCGCTTCAGACATTGACTTTTGCTTCCGTTGGATGTATTCTTCACTATACCAAAAATGAGAAGGGGGCGCGAGAGATGCCTGGAATTGGAAATATCAGCCAGAGGGCCGGCATGACTGCCGTCGATTACAGGATGCAGAACCTCGCCGCGAGCCGCCGCCAGACCGAAAAGACTGCGGAGACGGGGAAGGATGAAACCGTCCGGCAGGCGGGGCGGACAGAGCAGGCGGCACAGGTACGCCGCGCTCCGGAGGAGGCCGCGCAGGGCGTGCAGGCGCCGCAGGAGCGGGAGCTTCCCGACGTGGGGCAGCTGAACAACGCCAACGAGGCGCTGGCGCAGATGCGTATCCAGCCGTCCAACGCGGCGGACAGGGCGTTTGAGCTCTATCGCGCAGGCGCGCGTCCGCAGGGGGCGCAGCAGGCGCAGGGCACTGCACAGGCGCAGAATGCCGGGGCACAGCAGGCTGCCGCCGAGACGGGGACAGAGCGTACCGAGGCGCAGAGCGAGACGGCCCGCGCCGGCGCGCAGGGCGTGCAGGAGCCGCCTGAGGCAAAGCCCGGCAAGGAGCTGCCGCCGGAGGCCGCTGCGCAGATGGTGAACCCGCCCGAGGAGACTGAGACCGAGCAGCAGGTCAATGCCGCGGCACAGGAGAAGACGCAGCAGACGCCGCCGCTTGCGACGCCCGCCGCGGGATTTGCCTGATCCGAACAAAACAGAAAGAGAGCAGAGCCGTTTTGCGGTTCTGCCCTCTTTTTAATCTGCCGGATCAACTGCTCTGTTCGATCCCGTACCACTGCAGCAGGGAGTCGATCATGCCCTCGACGATCTTGTTCTGATAGGCGTCGGTCTCCAGCAGCGCGTCCTCGGCGGCGTTGGTCATGAAGCCCGTCTCAATCAGGACGGTGGGGACTTCGGAGAAGTTGAAGCCCGTCAGGTCGTAGCGCGGCATGATTCCCCGGTTCTTCGCCCCCGTGCGGGCGGCGACGGCGTCGACCATCAGCTTGCCCAGGCGCACGCTTTCCTCCTTGATGGAGGGCGTGCCCAGCAGGTCGCCGGTCGGCGTCATGACGCACACGCCGTGCACGCTGCGGTCGTCGTTCCCGTCGGCGTGGATGCGCACGACCACGTCCGCGCGCAGGCGGTTCGGCAGCTCGCAGCGCTGAACGCCGTTGATCGTGATGTTCGAGACCTCGCGCGTCATGATGACGGTGGCGCCCAGCTCGCGCAGGCGGTCGCGCAGCTTCAGCCCGATGATAAGGTTGAGCTTTTCCTCCGTCATGCCCTTGCCCTGCGTACCGGTGGTGTAGGTCGCCTTTGTCTCGTCGGACAGGGGCGAGACCGGGTCGCGGTAGCCCTTGCCGGCGAGCGGCGTGACGCAGTGGCCGGGATCGACGCAGATCACGCAGCCCGTGAACGGGAGCGGCTCCCCGTAAGGCTCCAATATGCGCGCGAGCACCGCCGCCATTTGTGCGCGCGTCACCTTTCCGAGCGGGTCGAAGCGGTTTTCCCCAACACCGTTGACAATGCCCTTTTCCCGGCACCATGCCGCGGGGCAGGTCGCGTAGTCGGCAATCTGATCGGAGTCGGCAAAGTTGACGTCCCGCCGCGGCGCGGGCCAGCCGCACCAGCGGTAGATCATCGAGACAAAATCCTGCCGCGTGACGAAGTCCTCGCCGTGAAAGTATCCCTTGTCGTCGCCGTTGATGATGCCGCGCATCACCGCCCAGTCCACGGCGGGGTGGGGGACGCCCGGAGCGAGATCGGCAAACGAGGCGGGCTCAACCGGATCATCCGTATCCTCACTGCGCCAGATGGCGTCCACGATTTCCGCGCGCGTCGCCGGCTCGTCGGGACGGAACGCGCCGTTCGCGTCCGGCAGGATATAACCGTTTGAGACCATGTACTCCACCGCCGCGGCGTACCACGCGTCCGCAGGCACGTCCGTACAGGACGCCGCGCGGGCGGGGACCGCGCCGGTAAGCAGCGCGGCAAACAGCGCCGCGCAGAGGACGCGCAGCGGCATTGCGAACGATTTGAAACGTGCCATGATCCATACCTCCTGTGTCAATAAGATCGGAACAGCCTAACCGCAGGCGGCGCAGAGCCGTTCCCAGTCGAATTGCTCGAATGCGTCCCGGAGCCGGCGGAACTGCGTCTGACGGGAATCCGGGATCGAAAAGGTTTGCAGCATTTCCAGCACCATCTGGATGCTCGTGTCGTCGAACGCGGCGCTGAAGCCGCGGATTGCCGCGACCGCCTCGTCGAATTCCTCCTCGGGGAGCGGGGGCAGACCGGATCCGCCGTCCTCCGGACCGCTCCGGAAAATTCGCTCCAGCGGCTCCCGCAGACCTCGAAACTCGTGCAGAAACGGCTCCGTGTCCCGCTGAATGACGGCGATATCGCGCCGGCCGCCCGCTTCCTCCAGCTTTTTCGCGAGCTCGGAGATCGTCGAAGCGCCGATCATTTTGCGGCATGCGAAAGTCAAGAAACACCAGGTCGTAGTCGTTTTCCTCAAATCGCCTGATGCAGGCAAGCCCGTTTTCCGCCGTGTCGATCTGCAGCCTTGTGCGCTTGAGCAGCCCTGTGATCACCAGCAGGTTCATCGGCGTATCGTCGACCAGAAGAATGCGCGCCTCCGGGGCGAAAAACGGCGTCCTTCGCGACTTGCTCTCCGCCTCCGCGGGCGGCGCGGCAAGCGGATCGAACGCGCCGAGCTTCTCCTGCCCGACGACGCCCTGGCGCAGCGTAAAGAAGAAGCGCGAGCCCTTGCCGTAGTCGCTCTCTGCCTTCAGCGCGCTGCCCATCAGTCGAAGCAGGCGGTCGGCGATCGCGAGCGCGAGCTCCGTTCCGCCGGCATGCCTGGCGCTTTCCGCGTCAAGCGGGTCGAAGCCGGAGAACAGGCGGTCCAGTTCGTCCGCGCGGATGCCGATCCCTGTGTCCGAAACGGATACCGCGAGATCGGCCGCGCTTGCCCCCACGCGCTCCGAACGGATGCTGAGCCGTATGCTGCCCTGCTCGGTGTATTTGACCGCGTTGTCCAGAAGGCAGGAGAGGATCTGCTTGATACGCCTTTCGTCGCCGAGCAGCCGTGCGGGCAGCCCCGCTCCCGTGTCAACGCGCAGCGAGAGTCCCTTTTCCGCGGCGCGGCGGCGGACCGGCTCCAGCACATCCGTCAGAAGTCCGGAAAGATCATACGCAGCGGGGGAGAGCTCAAGCTGTCCCGCCTCCAGCTCGGCATAGTCCAGAATATCGTTGACGGTTGCCAGCAGGCCGTCGCCCGCCTTTTGTATGTTGTCGGAATAGCCCAGCACGTCCGGGTTGACGCTCTCCCGACGGATCATCTCGTTCATGCCGAGAATGCCGGTGATGGGCGTGCGGAGCTCGTGTCCCATGGCGGAGAGAAACGCCGTTTTCGCGCGGTTCGCGCCTTCGGCGGCGGCAAGCGCCTCACGCAGCGCGCGGCTCTGCTCCTGCAGGGCACGGTTTTCCGTGACGTCGGAGATGAATACAAAGAAAATGCCGCCGTATGCTTCCGTCTCGGTATAGTGCCCGTAGTCGTCCACCCAGCGAACGGCGCCGTCCCGGCGGAGGATGCGGTATTCCACATGGTCGATACTGCCGTCGCGCGCCGCGATCTGCTGCGTGATGGAAGCGGAGACGGCGTCGTAATCCTCCGGATGCACCATGCCGCGGAAGGTGAAGCCGGTCAGCGCGCGGAATTCCGCCGCGTCCGCGCAGCCGAATATTTCGACGCAGGCGCGGTTGACGTACAAAAGCCGCTCCGGGTCAGCCGCCTGATAGACAAAGAACCCGCCGGGCATGTTTGCCCCGACCAGCTCCACATACGGCATGGTCTGGTCATTCCACTCAAATCGGCTGTCCGGCATTGTGAACGCCTCCCGGTCGTGTGCTGACGGTTCGTTTTTATCCACCCATTATATTTTATCATGTGTCGTGAAAAAGTAAATACCGTATGCGAAAAAAGGACGATTTTCACGAAAACACCGACATTTCCGGAAGCCGCGCGATGAGAAGAAAAGTGGATAAGATTTGTGCATTGAAAAAAACCTATCCATTCTTGAAACACATGGAGCAGTCGATTACAATGAGACAAAGAGAAAAAGGAGGGGGAAGGCTATGGCAAACTATTGCACGACCTGCGGTTCGCCGATGGGCTGGAACGACCCAATGTGCAGCTATTGCGGCACTCCCGCGGCGATCGTATTCGATATGGGGACGATGAAAGAGGAAATCGCGAAGGATATGAAGCAGGCATACAAGGCGCAGATGAAGGAGCAGTTCAAGCAGCAGCTCAAGCAGAACGCGGGCATCCACATCCAGCCGAAGGTGCGTTTTCTGGGCAAGGACTATGCGATCGGCGGCGGGATCCACTACAACCCGTTCAACAGAAACGGCGGATAAAACGCGGAGGAGGAAGCAAAATGTTCTGTCCCGTTTGCCGCAACCAGCTTCCCGACGGGAGCACCTTTTGTCCCGCGTGCAGCGCAAAGTTCATGGCACAGCAGCCGCAAAGCCGGCCGCAGCAGTACGAACAGCCGCAGTATGAGCAGACGCCGTATCAGCAGCCTTCGTATGAGCAGCAGGCGTATCAGCAGCCGCAGTATGAACAGCAGTACCAACAGACGCAGCAGTATCAGCAGCCTGCGTTTCAACAGCCGCAATATCAGCAGCCGGCGTATCAACAGCCGCAGCAGTATGGGCAGTCGCCGTACCAGCAGCAGTACGGGCAGCCGAAAAAGGGCGTCCGCCTGCTGCCGATCCTTCTGATCATCGTTGCGCTCGCGGTGCTGCTGCTGATCGGCATTCCCGCCCTGAAGGGCGTGCGAGACGCGCTGAACGAAAAGAGATCGGCGGTCGAGATTTTGCTGCCGGAGGAAAGGGAGGCATTGCTGAACGCGCTTTTCGATCACCCGTAGGAGCGGACGGGAACAGGAGAGGAGGGTGGCCCTATGTTTTGTCCAAGCTGCGGGGCGGAGCTGCCGGAGGGCGGCGCGTTCTGCGTTCATTGCGGTGCGGCGCTCGACGGGAGCGGGCAAAGCGTGCCTGTGCTGACGCAGGACCCGTCCTTGCCGGAGGGCATTTTTCGTGACGATAAGGGCGCGTACCACTGGGTGTATCATCTGAACATGATGCGCAACCCGGTGCCGCTGCTGATGATCATGAAGATCATGGCCTATATCTGCGGGGGCATGGCGGTCATCGTTTTTCTGATGACGCTGTTGAATCACAATACGCTTGCGGAGTCGTTAAAGGCGTTTGCCATCGTTGCCTTCGGCATCGGCGGGGGCATAATCGTGCTCGCCTATATTTCATGGCTCATCCTCATGGCGCTCCACGGCTCGTCCTATACGGTGGAGCATCTCATGACGGAGGACCGCGTCGAGCATTTGCAGACGCATGAGGAGCGGGAAAAAAGCGAAAAGATCAAGACGGCGGTCTTTATCCTCGGCATGCTCAGCGACGATCCGGGAACGGTGGGGCTCGCGATGGCGGGGCGGGAGGAGATGACCTCATGCTATACCGACGTGAGAAAGCTCGTCGCCTCACCGCGCCATGATCTCATTAAGGTAAACAACGTCCTCCAGCATAACCACGTCTACGCCTATCCGCACCAGTACGAATTTGTCTGGAGCTATCTCGCCTCGCACTGTCCCGGTGCAAAGCACAAGCGTTAAGCGGAAAAGTGCGGCTCGGGAGAAGGGCCTGATGCCCGAAGGCCGCGTGCTCCGCGGATAAGAACACAAAATAGAAGGGACTCGCACGAGCCGGACGTTTTGAGCCTGTCCGGCAGGTGCGAGTCTCTGCGCTTAATCGGTTGTGTGTCCGCGCACCGTTCGGCGCGCGCTTCGATGAGACGAAATACGCCACTCAGCGGGCGTTTCCGCGGGTTTGGTGAAAAGGTGCTTCTTACAGGCCCTTCTCGTAGCTCTCGATCATCTTCTTGACCATCTGGCCGCCGACCGAGCCGGCCTCGCGGGAGGTCAGGTCGCCGTTGTAGCCCTGCTTGAGGTTGACGCCGACCTCAGAGGCGGCCTCCATCTTGAACTGATCCATCGCGCTGCGCGCCTCGGGGATGTTGATCTGGTTGCTGTTCTTGCTGGACATGATCATTACTCCTTTTTGTTTCGTTACAAAGTATTTGGTGCGTTTGGGTATCGCAAGCCTAGATTTCCCCGTCTGCGCGTTATTATGCGAAGCTTCGGCTGGGAATTGCTGGGCATTTTATTGACCCTGCCCTGCGGCTGTGGTATAATTTCAAAAATCGAAGGAAATCAGACCTGCCGCGGCGTGCCGGGACGCGGAGTCAGGCGCGGGCGCGCGGGCAGAGCAGCCGAAGTCCGGCGACGAGCAGCGCATATTCCGCCGGCAGGGAGGAGAGCGCTGGGGAGAGCAGCAGCTCCTGCGGCTCAAGCAGCGTGCCGTCCGCGGTGAGCAGGCTGCGCTGGAGACAGAGGACGCGCTCCTGCCCCGTGAGACTGGAGAGCGTCAGCGTATCGCGCGGCGAAAAACCGTAACCGATGAGCTGCGGCGCATGCACGCCGGCTGCACAGGCCGGATCGCTGTCCCCCGGCAGAAGAAGGCTTTTTGCGCACAGCGCGACGGGCAGAGGAGCGCGCGACGCGTCGCTTGTGAGCGCGAGGACGTCCCACACGCGCCCCACAGCCTCTCCGGCGCCGCGCAGGGGCAGCGCGCCGACATTTGCCGCTTTGCACAGAAGCAGCGCGTCCGCGCCGGCGACTGCGATTTCCATGCCGCATCACCTCAAATCGCTGAATTTCCTAAGTATTGTTTGCGCTTTTCCGGCAAATCATTCGATTGCGGCGCGTGTTTTACCGGAACGGGACAGAAAGGAGCGGGGAACATGCTGCATCCGCTGGCGCATTTCAAAACCATCACGCGGCACAGAAACCTGGTCTGCCGATACTGCTTTCGTCTGGGACTCTACGCGCAGGGCTTGACGCACGATTTGAGCAAATATACGCCATTGGAGTTCTGGCGCGGCGCGAAGTACTATCAGGGCTTCCGCAGCCCCAACGACGCGGAGCGGCGGGCAAACGGCGCGTCGCTTGCGTGGCTGCATCACAAGGGACGCAACCGCCACCACTTCGAATACTGGATCGACTATTGCATCGGGCCGGAGAATCAGGTCTATATGAGCGGGTGTAAAATGCCGATGAAGTACGTGGCGGAGATGTTTTGCGACCGCGTCGCCGCGTGCCGCATCTACCTCGGCGAAAAGTACACCGACGCCGCGCCCTACGAGTATTTCATGCGATCAAAGGACCATATCCTCATTCACCCGGAGACGAGCGCGGAGATCGAGAAGATGCTGCTGGTGCTCAGGGATCAGGGGGAGGACGCCGCGTTTGCCTATGTGCGCCGGCGTCTGAGAGGGGAGATCACCGGAACTTAAAAAACAGCGGGGAAAAACAAAATTTTCAAGGATTCACTTGAAAAAAGCGTGAATCCATGCTATACTAACACGCGATTTTGACCGAAGGATGGACGAAGAGCCATGAGTCATCCCTACAAGACCCGCACCGGCGGCGCGACCGTCACCGTGTTTGTACCCTACGATTGCCGAAACAACTGCCCGTTTTGCGTGAATAAGCAGGAATACGCCGACTGCACCGGCTTTTCCGTGGATAAGATCATCGCAAGCATCCACACGATGGACGAGATCACGCCGTATTGCGACTTTGTGTTCACCGGCGGCGAACCGTTTGCGAACCTAGGCTCGCTCCAGCGGATGCTTGACGCGGTATCGCCGACGCACAACGTCTACATCAACACGACCTTCCCCGTCCAGCCCGGCTGCACGGCGGAGGAGATGCTGGACTTCACGCATCGCAACCGCGATAAGATCAACTGCATCAATGTCTCGCGCCACGTCGACAAGTATGTGGAGGAGTCACCGGACGAGGTCGTGGGGAAGATCGCGACGCCCACGCGCATCAACTGCGTGCTGTACATGGACTATCCCTCCGACAAGCTGGTGGACTTTTCGGAGCGCTGGCGCAAGTATCATATCCCCATCCAGTTCCGCTATGACTACACGGAGACGACGCCGGAGAACCTCTATGAGGAAGAGAAGGACCCGATCCTGCAGGACCTCAAGTCCCGCTTTGAGTACATGGGTCTGGACGGCTGCCGGATGCGCAACGGCTTCCACTTCCGCTACAAGGACATGCACATGACCTACCACAAGACGCTGCCGTATTCGACGATCGTCGAGACGGATGAAAACGGTGTGACGTGGGACATCCTCTACGATATTCTCATCAAGCAGAACGGCGACCTGCACTCCGACTGGACCGGCGTGCCGCTGGACGTGGAGAAGTACCGCAACGTGACCTTCGAGCCCTATGATCTGCACGTCATCAACGGAAGGATCGACTTCTGAAATCTCAACATTAAAAAAGCTCGCCCCGAGGGCGAGCTTTTTTGTGGGGCTTGCGGCGGTTTTGTTGTAAAGTGAATGTGCTTTATCCAAGCAGCAGTTCCGCGATCTGGATGGTGTTGGTCGCCGCGCCCTTGCGGATCTGGTCGCCGCAGCACCAGAGGTTGAGCCCGCGCTCGTCCGTGAGGTCGTCGCGGATGCGTCCGACGAAGACGATGTCCTGATCCGAGGTATCGAGCGGCATGGGATAGACCTTGTTCTTGAGGTCGTCCACCAGACGGCAGCCCGGCGCGTTCGCAATGAGCTCGCGGGCGCGCTCGACGCTGATCTTTTCCTTCGTCCGCAGCACGACGGAGACGCTGTGGGAGCGGAACACGGGCACGCGCACACAGGTGCAGGAGACCTTCATGTCGGGCAGGTGGAGAATCTTGCGCCCCTCGTTCTGCATCTTCATCTCCTCGCTGGTGTAGCCCATGTACTGCTCGCCGCCGATCTGCGGGATGACGTTGAACGCGAGCTGATAGGCGAACGCCTTCGGCTCCACGGTCTCGCCCCTGGCGTAAGCCAGCGCCTCTGCCTTCAGCTCGTCGAGGCCCGCCTTGCCAGCGCCGCTCGCCGCCTGATAGGACGAGGCGATGATCGTTTCCACGGGGCTTTCCTTCGCCAGCGCAGCGATGGCGACCATCGTGATGATGGTGGTGCAGTTGGGATTGGAGAGGATGCCGCTGTGCCACTTTACATCCTCGGGGTTGATCTCGGGGACGATGAGCGGCACCTTGGGATCGAGGCGGAAGGCGCTGGAATTGTCGACGAAGGTCGCGCCCGCCTTGACGATGGACGGGGCGAAGCGCTGCGCGATGTCGTTCTCCGCCGCGCCGAGCACGATGTCCAGCCCGTCGAAGGCGCTGTCCGACGCCTCGACGATGGTGACGTCCTCGCCCTTGAATTTGAGCGTTGTGCCCGCGCTGCGCGCGGAGGCGATGGGGCGGAGCGACGCCACAGGGAAGTCGCGCTCCGCGAGGATCTTCATCATTTCCTGACCGACGGCGCCCGTTGCGCCCAGAATACCGACGTTTACCTGTTTCATGATTCCTTACTCCTTTACAAAGCTGTCATACAAGACGCGGATTGCCTGTTCAAAGTCCTTTTCCTCCACACCGACGATGATGTTCAGCTCGTCGGGGCCCTGCGTGATCATGCGGACGTTGACGCCGTTTTCGCCCAGCGTCGCAAAGAGCTTGCCGGAGGTGCCGAGCCGGTACGCCATCCGGCGCCCGACGGCGGCGACGATGGCGATGTGCTCCGCCACGGTAATACTATTCGGCTTGAGGTTCTTTTGCAACTCGCCGAGCACCTCATAGAGCCGGTTGCTCACCTGCGCGGCGTTGACCGTCAGGGATACGGTGTCGATGCCGGAGAGAATGAATTCGACGTTGATCTCGTGCTTCTCCAGCACCTCCATGATCCGCAGCAGCACGCCGTGCTCCGAGGAGAGGCTGGTCTTCGCGATCGTGATGATCGAAAAGCCCTTCTTTCCGGCAATGCCGGTAATGAAGGTGTCGCTCTCCGACTGATCGTCCTCGACGTGCTCCATGATCATCGTGCCGGGATGGTTCGGATCGTTGGTGTTGCGAATATTGAGGGGAATATGCTTTTCGCGCACGGGGAAGACCGTACCCTCATGCAGCACCTGCGCCCCGACGTAGCTCAGCTCGCGCAGCTCGCTGTAGGTGATATAGCGGATGGGCGCGGGGTCCTTGACGATGCGGGGGTCCGCCATCAGAATGCCGGAGACGTCCGTCCAGTTTTCGTAGACGTCCGCGTCCAGCGCCGCCGCCGCCAGCGCACCGGTGATGTCGCTGCCGCCGCGGGTGAAGGTCTTGATATGCCCGTCCGGCATGACGCCGTAGAAGCCGGGGATCACGACGCCGCAGCCGTCCGCCGCCTTGCGCAGCGCCTCGTAGCTTGCCTCCTGATCGACCGACCCGTCGAAGCGGAACTTGACCCAGAGCGCCGCGTCCACGAACTCAAAGCCGAGATACGCCGCCATCAGCTTTGCGGAGAAGTACTCGCCGCGGGAGGCAAGCTCATCGGAGGAGATGCCGCTTTGCATTTTTTCCCAGAGCGCGTCGAATTCGCCGTTCAGATCGACCGGGAGCTTGCAGCCGCGCGCGATGTCGTTATAACGCCCGCGGATGATGCTGAAAATATCCTCGCAGCCGACGCCGTACTGGATATGCGCGGCGCAGAGATACAGAAGGTCGGTGATCTTATGGTCGTCCTTGAAGCGCTTGCCCGGCGCGGAGACGACCACGACGCGGCGCGCGGGATCGGACTGTACGATGGATTTTACCTTGGCGAACTGCGTCGCGTCCGCGCACGACGAGCCGCCGAATTTGACTACCTTCAGCATATGGACTCCTTCGCATTCATTTCTTCCGCGGCGCAGCGACGCGCGCCATCAGCGCCGTCGGATCGTCCTGACGGTATTTTTCATAGACCTCGAACGCCTGCGCGACGGTGTAGTCGCCGAAGAACAGGTACTCGCCGTTGTGCCGGAAAAACCAGCGGCCCTCCGCGGCGCTGTTGTCTACGGGGCAGGGCTTCGAGCGGTCGGTGTAGTAAACGCCGCAGCCTCCGCGCCGGATCTCCAGACAGTCCGCCAGCACGTTGGAGCCGGTGGGAAAACCGCCCGCGCCCGCGCCGGAGAAGCTCTGCTTGCCGATGCGCTTCGCGTAGAGCGAGACGAGATTGCCCGTGCCGTCGGTGTGCGCTTCGGGCGCGGTGACGGGGAAGAGCGTGGGGCAGACGAAGGCCGCGACCTTGTTCCCGCTTTGCTCCGCACGCGCAATCAGTTTGAATGTGAGTCCCAGTTCCTTCGCCTTTTCTATATCGGGGGGCGTGATGTGCGAGATGCCGACGCAGGGAACGTCGTCCTCCCGGATTGAGACGCCGAAGGCGAGGTTGGCGGAGAGCACCAGCTTGCGCCGCGCGTCGTAGCCCTCCACATCCGCCGTGGGGTCCGCCTCGGCATAGCCGAGCGCCTGCGCCTCCTTCAGTATTGCGGTATAGTCCGAGCCTTTGTTCGTCATCGCGGAGAGCATATAGTTGGTCGTGCCGTTCAGAATTCCCTCTACCGCCGTGATCCGGTCGTTCTCCGCCGCGCGGGCGAGGGAGGTGAGCCAGGGGATGCCGCCGCCCGCCGCCGCCGTGCAGCGCAGGCTGACATTGTTGCTTTTGGCAAGCGACAGCAGCTCCTCATAGTGCGCGCACATGAGCTGCTTGTTTGCGGTGACGACGTGCTTCCCGGCGCGCATGGCGGCACTGAGATAGGAAAACGCGGGCTCGACACCGCCCATCACCTCCACCACGAGGTCAATGGAGCCGTCGCGCACGATCTCGTCAAAATCCGCCGTCACGGTGCAGTCCAGCTCCGGACGGGGACGGCGCGAGAGCACCGTGGTCACCTTCACGCCGCCGTGCTCCTTCGCCAGCGTATAAAAATGCGAACCGACGACGCCGAAGCCGAGCAGGGCAATGTTCATGGTCCGATCCTTCTTTCGGTAAGTTTTGCTGACAAATGTCCGTGAGAGAAAAACACTTGACTTTTCCGTGAAAACAATATAACATGAGGACGTTCAAAAAACAATACCCGATAAACCGAATAAAAACGACAAAATTCGGTGAAAAACGCATAAAAAACTTGGAGGAACTGCACAATGGATTATCAAAGCACCCGGGACCCGAAGCTGCGCGCGACGGCGGCGGAGGCGATTTTGAACGGACTTGCGCCGGACGGCGGCCTCTATAGTATGCCCTCGCTGGAGGATATCCCATTCGACGCCCGCGCGGTGTTGAAGCTTGACACGCAGGGCATGGCGACGGAGATCCTGACCGCGCTCCTCCCGTCGTTTACTAAGGACGAGATGCGCGAGCTGGTGCGCAGCGCGTACGAGGGCAAGTTTGAGACGCCGGAGCTGACGCCGACCGTACAGGTGGGCGACGACACGATCCTCGAGCTGTTCCGCGGGCCGACGAGCGCGTTCAAGGACGTGGCGCTTTCGATGCTGCCGCGGCTGATGACCGCCTCGCGCGAGAAGTGCGGCGTGACGGACGAGATTCTGATCCTTACGGCGACGAGCGGCGACACGGGCAAGGCGGCGATGGAGGGCTTCTGCGACGTGCCGGGCACGAGGATCATCGTATTCTATCCGGACGGCGGCGTCTCCGCCGTGCAGAAGGCGCAGATGGAGACGCAGACGGGGAGCAACGTGTGCGTGTGCGCGGTGCGAGGCAACTTCGACGACGCGCAGACTGGCGTTAAAAACGTTTTTTCCGCTGTCACGGAAGGAAAACTCCTTGACGGGAAGGGCGTGCGCCTTTCGAGCGCGAATTCCATCAACATCGGGCGCCTGGCGCCGCAGGTTGTGTACTATTTCCGCGCCTACGCCAACCTTGTGAACGCAGGTCGCATCCAAATGGGCGACAAGGTCGACTTCGTGGTGCCGACGGGCAACTTCGGCGATATCCTCGCGGGCTATTTCGCGCGCGAGCTGGGGCTGCCGGTGGGGAAGCTCGTCTGCGCGTCGAACGCGAACAACGTGCTGACCGATTTCTTCGAGACGGGGCGCTACGACAAGGACCGCCCGTTCTACAAGACCGTCTCCCCGTCGATGGACATCCTCGTGTCCAGCAACCTCGAGCGGCTGCTGTATCTGCTCTCTGGCGACACGGAGTTGGTGAAGGGGCTGATGACGGAGCTGAAGGAGAGGGGCTTCTATCAGGTGCCGATCGCGCTGCAGCGGGCGCTGCATGAGATATTCTGGCAGGGCTGGTGCGACGACGAGGGCACGAAAAAAGCAATCGGCATGGTCTGGCGCGAGTACGGCTACCTCTGCGACACGCACACCGCGGTGGCGTGGGACGTGGCGCAGCAGTACAAGGCGGCGCACCCGGAGCACGCGCCCGTCGTCATTCTTTCCACCGCCTCGCCGTACAAGTTCCCGGCGGCGGTGCTGGAGGGCCTGGGGCACAGCCCGAAGGGCGACGAGTTCGACATGATGGAGCAGATACACAACGAGACCGGCGTGCCGGTGCCGAAGAACCTCTCCGGCCTGCGCGAGCGCGAGGTGCGCCACAGGGACGTCATCGACCGCGACAAAATACTCGAATATGTGCTCGGCAAAGCAACGCAGAAGGAGTGGTTTTAAGAGATGAATATTGTATGCCTTGACATGGAGGGCGTCATCACACCCGAAATCTGGATCAAGTTTTCCGAGGTCAGCGGCATCCCGGAGCTTAGGCGCACGACGCGGGACGAGCCGGACTATGACAAGCTGATGCGCTTTCGCATGGATATCCTGCGCGAGCATGGGCTGGGATTGAAGGAAATTCAGGATGTCATCGCGCAGATCGACCCGCTGCCCGGCGCGAAGGAGTTCATGGACGAGCTGCGCGCAACGACACAGACGGTCATCCTCTCCGACACGTTTGAGGAATTTGCCAGGCCCCTGCTCAAAAAGCTGGGCTGGCCGACCATCTTCTGCAATTCCCTTGTTGTGGACGAAAAGGGGATGCTCACGGGCGTCAAAATGCGCTGTGAGAAGTCCAAGCTCACGACGGTGAAGGGGCTGCAGAGCATCGGCTTCGACACGATCGCAGCGGGCGACAGCTTCAACGACCTCGGCATGATCCTCGCCTCAAAGGCGGGCTTCCTGTTCCGCACGACGGAGCAGATCAAAAAGGACTATCCGCAGCTCCCCGCGTTCGAGGAGTACGACGACCTGCTGCGCGCGATCAAGGACGCGCTTTGAGGACCCTTGATTGAAAATAAGTCATATCTAGGGAAGCGCTGAATAAATCCCCGCGCACGTCTTGACGGCATCTTTTCCGTCTTGACTGCGCCAAAAATCCTTGAAATACGTTAGTATTCCTGCGGCTTTTTGGCTTGCAAGACGAAAAATCTGCTCGCCAATCCGCACACGTTGATTTAATCAGCGCTTCCCTAGTAAATCAAAACGCCCGCTCTCCGGTTCACGATGGACCGAAGGCCGGGCATTTTTTATGATTCTGTCGCCAACTCCGCTACAGCTCCTGGAAGTTCGCAAGCTGCCGCTCCCACTTGAGCACGTGGTCGACAAAGAGCTTCGTGATCGAGGAGGGGAGGACGTCGCGCTTGACCGCGATCCCCACGTCGCGAAACTGCGTGATGTTGAGCGGCAGGCGCACGACGCGGTAGTGCCGCGGGTAGAGGATCAGGTCGTGGACGATGCTGACGCCGAGACCGCACTCCACCATCGCCAGAAGCGCGAAGTCGTTGGTCGCCTCGTAGACGACGCGCGGCTTCTCCTCCTGCGCGTCGAGAAAGCGGTCCAGCTCGTAGTCCGGGCGCTCGTTGAGCTTGACGAAGTCGTCCTCCGACAGCCGGGCGATCGGATAACAGGGGGCGGAGGCCATCGGGTGCCCCTCCGGCAGGATCGCCACGAAGGAGTCGCGCAGGAGAAAGCGGGTCTCGAATTCGGAGGGGGCGGGCAGCGTCAAAAAGCCGCAGTCCACCGTGCCGCGCCGCAGCCAGCCGGCGATGTCCTCATATTCGCCGTTAATGAGCTGGATGCGGATGTTCGGATACTCGAGGTGGAACGCCTTGAGGATATTCGGCAGCACGCTCGTCGACATGCTCGTAAAGCAGCCGATGCGAAGAAAGCCCGCCTGCTGCCCGTGCAGCTCGGAGACGGCGAAGCCGAGGTCGTTGTACTCCTTCACCACCGCGCGGATCGACGGCAGCAGGGCGAGACCCTCGCTCGTCAGCTCGATCCCCGCGCGGCTGCGGGTGAGAAGCCGGACCTGCCACTCGCTTTCGAGGTCGGCGATCATCTTGCTGACGGCGGACTGCGTATAGCCAAGCTCGCTGGCGGTGCGTGTGATGCTCCCCGTCTCGGCGGTCCGAAGGTAGGCAATGTATTTTCGGATACTCATACGGCTTTCCTCATTACATTCCGGATTGGAATGCAAACCAATCAATAGTTTCGCTTGCGTATTTTTTGAGTGAATTATACAATGCCACTTGGAAAATTGCAAGTCCGGTTGTCATAAATACACTAATCGGGAACCGGGGCGAAATTCCGCGAAGAGCTTTCACGCAACGCGATATTACCAGAAGGAGGAAATTTTGTCATGATTCGTTACTCAGCAATCGGCGCCGTCGGCTACGTCTGCGGCGAGATGCTCCGCATGATGGTGGCGCATCCCGAGGGCAAGCTCGTCAACGTGCTCGACTCCTACGGCGTGGGCGATCCCATCTCGCTGCATCACCCCGCGCTCCGCGGCTTCTATGATCAGAAGATCATGGATCTCACGGAGGAGAACGTCAAAGCGACCGCCGCGGACAGCGACGTGGTGTTCATCCAGGTCCCGTCCGGCGACGTGAGCAAGTGGGCGGAGATCATCCTCGGCGCCGGCAAGAAGATCATCGACATCGGCGCGGACATCCGCTTCCGTGATGTGTCGGTGTGGGAGAAGTGGTACGGCCAGAAGCACCCGAACCCCGAGCTGACCCACAACGCGGTCTACTGCATCCCCGAGGTCATGCGCGACCTTGCCAAGGGGCAGAGCTGCATCGCGAACCCCGGCTGCTATCCCACCGCGTCCACGCTGGGCCTGATGCCGATGCTCGAGACCGGCAACATTGTTGAGAATACGATCGTGATCGACTCCAAGAGCGGCTTCACCGGCGCCGGACGCCGTCCCGCGACCAACAAGCTTCTCACCGAGGCGGAGAACAACTTCTGCGCCTACGCGCTCGGCGGCGGCCATCGCCACACGCCCGAGATCGAGCAGAATATCGCCTATATCACCGGCAAGGACCTGATGAAGCCCGAGACTTGGCAGTTCATCAACTTCCAGCCGCATCTCCTTCCGCAGGTGCGCGGCATCGAGGTGACGATCTACGCCACGCTCAAGAAGGACTACACCAACGACGAGCTCTATGAGCTGTACAGCAAGCGCTATGAGAATGAGCCCTTCGTCCAGGTCTATCCCGCGAGCCAGCCGGTGCAGACCAAGTGGGTGTACGGCACGAACTTCTGCGCCATGACCCCGACCTATGACGCGCGTACGAAGCGCCTGATCGTCTCCAGCGTGATCGACAACATCGGCAAGGGCGCCGCCGGCCAGGCGATCCAGAACATGAACCTGATCATGGGCATTCCGGAGACCACGGGCCTCATGTATCCCGCGATGTATCCCTGATGCTTCGCTTCGAAAAAGAGGCGGCGCCTCTTTTTCGAGAAAGCCTCACTCCGCTTCCCGCACTCGCTGCGCTCGCACGGGCGCTCCGCGAGAGGTGTTTTTTCCGACGCGCGTGTCGCCGGAAAAAAAGATCAAATTCATTTCGCTCTGCGGAGCGAAATATAACGGAAGGAGAACCACAGCATGGAGTACAAACTCATTGAAGGCGGCGTGACCGCGCCGCAGGGCTTTACCGCGGGCGCCGTGTACGCGGGCGTCAAGAACCCCAACAAGAAGCAGGAAAAGCCGGATGTCGCCATCATCTATTCCGAGAAGCCCGCCTCCTGTGCGGCGTGCTTCACGACGAACAAGTTCTGCGCCGCTCCGGTCATTCTGGACCGCGAGATTCTCAAGAAGGGCAAGGCGCGCGCCATCGTCATCAACAGCGGCAACGCCAACGCCGCCACCGGCGAGCAGGGCATCAAGGACGCCAAGGCGGTCGAGACCGAGGCTGAGAAGCTGCTGGGCCTGGGCGAGGACGAGGTCTTCGTCTGCTCCACCGGCGTCATCGGCCAGCGCCTCCCGGTCGAGCGCGTGCTGGACGGCGTGCGCCGCATCGTGCCCGACATGAGCAAGGAGAAGGGCACCGACGCCGCGTGGGCGATCATGACCACCGACAC
>CAMVAV010000048.1 GCA_947165595.1 uncultured Clostridia bacterium
TGATATACTAAATCTTGTGTGTAAAAGGACGAAAAAGCGAGCACGGCCCGGCGGGGCGGAACTTTTTATGCGGCGCGGCGTCTGAAGGAGAGACGAACGGAGACGTGCATGCGGCACGCTACCATATATTAGCGAGAGCTGGGGAAAGGGATAACGGAAATGGCAGAAGTGCTTGATCGGGAAAAGCAGGGAGCCGGGGCGCCGGAGCCTGCGGAAACACAGGAAACGCCGCAGCCGCAGGAGACTGCGGACGCTTCAAAGGCCTCCGCGTTCAGCGAGGCGCCGGGCGCGCCGAAAAAAAAGAAAAAGAACAAAAAGCGGATCGTCCGGCGCATCATAACGCTCGTGATCCTTGCCGCGCTGGCGGGCGGAGGCATCTTTGCGTGGAAAACGTTCGGCGGCGACAAGGACGAGGGGCAGACCGAGCTGCTGACCGAGGTGGTTTCCCGCGGCTCGATCACCAGTATTGTCGAGGGAAGCGGCGCGGCGGTGGCGAAGGACAGCGCGAGCGTGACGCTGCTCTCGGCGGGACAGGTCCGCGAGGTCTTTGTCTCCGAGGGCGACTATGTCACCGCGGGGACCCTGCTGTTCAACGTCGACAGCAAGGAGGCGCAGGAGGCCTTCGACAACGCGCGAGAGCGCGTGCGCAAGGCAGAACAGAGCCTTGGCGAGCAGGAGCGCGCGCTTGAGAAGTATCTGGGCAAGGCCGTTTCGGGCGACGTGAAGGCGGAATTCTCCGGCATTCTTATCGACGTGGGCGACAAGAAAAAGCAGATCGGCAGGGAGGTATCCGAGAACGAGACCTTTGCCACGATCGCGGACAATACCACGATGCTGCTGCCGCTCTATTTCAGCTACGCCTATGACGGCGAGATCGCCGTCGGACAGAGCGCGACGGTGTCCGTCCCCGTTACGATGGCGCAGCTGTCCGGCACGGTCCATGAGATCCACAGGGTCGAATACATCACGGACGAGGGCGGACGCATGTTCGAGGTCGTCATAGCCGTCGAGAACCCCGGCACGCTGACCAAGGACATGGAGGCAACGGCGACCGTCAATACATCGCGGGAGACGGTCTATCCCTATCAGAGCGGAAAGCTGGACTATTTCCGCACCGCGGAGCTCACGGCACCGCTCACGGGCAAGCTGATCTCCTTTGAGGCGTACAAGTGGCAGAAGCTCAACGCGGGGGAGAGCATCGCCCACATTGAGAAGGATCAGGAAAACCGCGAGGACGAGCTCAAGACTCTCAACGACAACATTGAAAACGCGCGCAGATCCCTGGAGGACGCGCAGAAGACGCTGGATAAGGAGCAGAAGAACCTGGATTCTCTCAGCGCGACCGCGCCCATCGACGGCACGGTGCTCTCGCTCGGGATCCATCCCGGCGACGAGACGAAGGCGGGCGTTGTGGCGGTGAGCATCGCGGACACCTCGACGATGAAGATCGAGGCGACGGTGGACGAGATGTACGTCTCCTACGTCAAGGCGGGTATGCCGATCGATCTGAATCTCTGGGGCGACACGGAGCTGACGGGGACGATCGAAAGCGTCAGCCTTTCGGCAAAATCGGAAAACGGCGTCGCGCGCTTCCCGATGGTCATTACGGTCGACAACAGCGAGGGGCTGCTGATGTCGGGCGCCTATGTCAACTATAAGTTCACGGCAAGCCAGAGCGACGACTGCCTGCTCGTCCCGATCCAGTGCGTCAAGTCCGCGCAGACCACGGACGGCGAGAACTGCAAGGTGGTCTTTGTCCAGAGCGATGTGCCGCCGGAGAATATGGCGGAGCTCTCCGTGAACGCGGACGTCGGCGAGGGCTTTTATCCCGTGATCGTCGAGGTCGGGATTTCCGACAACCACAACGTCGAGATCCTCTCCGGCGTTGAGGAGGATACGGTGGTCTATGCCGGCGTGATGAGCAGCGACAGCGGCATGGGGATGTTCTTCTGAGACTATGCTGATCACATTAAAGGACGTATATAAAATATACGGCGAGGGGCTGGAGAGCGAGGTCCGCGCGCTCGACGGCGTGAGCCTCGACATTGATTACGGCGAATTCGTCGCCATCGCGGGACAGTCCGGCTCGGGCAAGTCGACCATGATGAACGTGCTCGGCTGCCTCGATATCCCGACCTATGGGGATTACTTTCTCGCCGGAAAGGATGTGTCGGAGCTGAGCGACAAGCAGCTCTCCCACATCCGCAACAAGCAGATCGGCTTCATCTTTCAGGGCTACAACCTGATCGCCTCGCTCAACGCCGTGGAGAACGTGGAGCTGCCGCTGATCTATCAGGGCGTTTCGCCGTTCGACCGGCGGGACATGGCGATGGAGGCGCTGGAGCGCGTCGGCCTCGCCGGGCGCGCGAAGCATCTGCCGAGCGAGATGTCCGGCGGACAGCAGCAGCGCGTCGCCATCGCGCGCGCCATCGCGGCGCACCCGCCGATCATCATGGCGGACGAGCCGACGGGCGCCCTGGACTCCAAAACGGGGCAGGAGGTGCTGGGCTTTTTGCAGCAGCTCAACCGCGAGGGGAGCACGATCCTGCTCATCACGCACGACAACGGCATTGCCGCGACGGCGAAGCGCATCGTGCGATTGTCGGACGGAAGGATCATTGAGGATCACGCGCAGGAGGTGGATTGGACATGAAGCTGGGCCAGGCGTTCAAAATGGCGGTCAAATCCATCCTCGCGAAAAAGGGGCGCTCGTTCCTCACCATGCTCGGCATCATCATCGGCATCGCGTCGGTCATGACCATCGTGGCGACGGTGGACGGCTACAACCGCAAGATGATGGAGGCGTTCGAGGCGCAGGGCACGAACAAGATCACGGTCTCCCTGTCTCTCAACAGCGGAGAGAGCGGCTTCAAGAAAATATACGACTACTGCATGGGCATCGAGGAGGCGATCGGCGTTACGCCGAGCGCGGAGATGGAAGGCACCATCAAGTACGGCGCCAAGACGTCGGACACGATGGAGTGGAAGGACCGCCCGCGCGTGGTGCTCGGCAGCGACCAGTATTCGCTTTGCAGCAGCTTCACCGTGGCGCGGGGACGCGATCTGTGCAGCCTCGATATTGAAAAATACCGTCAGGTCTGCGTACTCGGCGCGCGCGCGGCGAAGACGATGTTCGACTATGCCGACCCTCTGTACCAGAACCTGATGATCAACGGCGTGCCGTTTCAGGTCGTCGGCGTCTATGCCGAGAAGGACGCGAACAGCGGCTACTCGATGGACAGCGTGGTCGTTTTGCCGTATACCGCGACCCGCTTTTTGCCGAACGCGGACAACGGCAACAGCGGCGAGTGCGTCGTCAAGGTTCGGGATTCGCAGAGCATCAACAAGGTGCTCACCTCCCTGCAGGCTTATATCGACTCGCTCACGCAGAACGGCGAACGCGGCTGGGGCTATGCCTGGAGCGAGCAGCAGTGGCAGGAGGAGAGCAACAGCATGCTGACGATGATCTCGGTGGTGCTGGGCGGCATCGCGGGCATCTCGCTGCTGGTCGGCGGCATCGGCATCATGAACATCATGCTCGTCACCGTCACCGAGCGCACGCGCGAGATCGGCATCCGCCGCGCCATCGGCGCGGAGCGCAGCTCCATCGTGACGCAGTTCCTCGTCGAGTCGGCGATGATCTGCGGCGTGGGCGGCATCATCGGCATCGTCATCGGCTACGGCGGCACGAACCTTGCCGGAAAGGTGCTCTTTGAGGGCATGTCGCTCTATCCGTCTCCGACGATCACGCTGGAGGCGTTCGCGTTTTCGGTGTCGCTCGGAATTCTTTTCGGCATGTATCCCGCCATCAAGGCGTCCGGCCTGCAGCCGGTCGTGGCCTTGCGCTCGGAATGAGGAGGTATCGGATGAAAAAGAGAGTATTTGCGTCGCTGCTGGCGCTTGCGCTGACGCTGGCGCTTTTGCCCGCCCCGACGGCGCGGGCGCTGGGTGCGTTCGCGGACGTGACGGACACGACCGCGGCGCGCAATGTGGAGGTGCTGCGCCTCATGGGTGTGCTGGAGGGCGACGGAAACGGCATGTTTCGTCCCCAGAGCGCGCTGACGCGGGCCGAATTCTGCAAAATGGCGATCGAGCTGCAGGGGCGCGGCAACGAGGTCGTGCGCTATCGCAGCCGCACGATCTTCCCGGATGTGCGGACCACGCACTGGGCGACGGGCTACATCAATCTCGCCTCGACGCCCGCGGGAGAGAAGACGCCGGCGCTGCTGCACGGCTTTCCGGACGGCAGCTTCCGCCCCGATCAGGATATCAGCTACGGCGAGGCGGTCGCGGTGCTGGCGCGTGTGCTGGGCTATTCCGACGCCGACAGCGGCGCGATCTGGCCGCAGGGGTATCTGGACCTCGGCGCGTCCGTCGGGCTGACCCGCGGACTCTCACTTTCGGGCGGAGCCGTGATCTCCCGCGCGCAGGCGGCACAGCTGTTTGTCAACGCGCTCGGCTGTAAAAACAAGAGCGGCGATACGCTCATGAAGCTGGGCGACGAGGTGACGCTGCTTTCCGTGGACCTTGCCAGGGGCGTGCTGCGCACGACGGACGGCAAGACCTCCCCGAAGGAGACGGAGATGGCGGTCCCCATGGCGAGCACCGTGCTCAACGGGCTCAAGGGACGCATCGTATTCAACGAAAAGGAGAAGGCGGTGACCTTCCTGCCGTCGGCTGCTGCAAGCGGCAACAATGTTGTGGCGGATGCCGTAATCGTTGTTACGGAAAACGGCTCTGTAGCGGGGTTTGACGCGCTGACCGGGAACGTAACAGATTACTCGATTTATAAAAACGGCGTGCGTGTGACCGCGAAGCAGCTCAAGCGCTATGATGTGGCAACCTACAACGCGGAGACCAATACGGTGATCGTGACGGATACGCGTGTGCAGGCGTATTATGAGGACTGCGACCCGTCTCCCCGCGAGCCTGTGACGATCACCATGCTCAACCAGGCATTTTCTGTTGTGACAACGGCGCGCCAGAGTATGGCGGCGTTCAAGCCGGGGCAGGAGCTTGTGTTCCTGCTGACTGCGGACGGAAGAATTGCCGGAGCTGTGCCGTCCGGAACGCCCGGAGCGTCGGGAAATGCCTATGCTTATGTGGACGCAAGCGGAAAGACAAGCCTGATTTGCGGAATGTCGCTGATTCCGCTGACCGTCACGTTTAAGGACACCGACATGGTTGGGCAGATCTGGGAAGGCAGATTTGGCAGCAATGCTCCGGTGATACACGTGGAAAGGATCAACGGCGGCGTGCGCGGGGACCTTGATGTCTCGGCAAAGAGACTGGGAATAAATAAACTGGCGGATAACGTGATGATTGTCGGCGACGGAAAGGTCCTGTCGCCGGGCGAGTTGACCAGCGCGCTGATTCCTTCCAGTGAGATTCGTTTTGCACGGGCCAATGACGCGGGCCTTGTGGATTTGGTCGTGCTCGGCACGTCGAGCGATGTGATTTTCGGCCGCGTGAAGGTTTGGACCGATACGGAGACGGGCGAGTCCTTTATGAACATAGAGAATCCGAGCGGAACCACAAAAGACAGCAATTACACTTACGAGGCAAACACGGGTGATTTCGCCGAGACAAAAATCAATCGGAGCGGAAACTTCTACGACTTCGTATTGCTCAAGCGGCTCGAAGGGGCTTCGGCCTCCGCGTGGATCGGCGATACGGCTGTGAACTATGGCGGACGCACCTATTCGGTGCCTTCGGATGTGATTATCTATAATCTTGACAGCGGGACGTGGTTCAAGGATATTGAAACGGCAAAGCGGTATGGCGGCACAATGAATCTTTATGTCAAGGACAGCGTTGTGCGCGCGATTGAGGTCAAGGGATGAAAAATGTATTGCCTTTTTTGAACTGTGCGTATATAATACGGCTGAAGGAGGGCAAACACTATGGAACTGGATCCCATTTTTGCGGAAGCGATGCTGGACGAGGTCCAGGCACTGCTCGAAGAGATGCTTGAGCTGGCTGCCCGCGCGGTGGAGGACGACTGCACCGACGAGGAGCGCGACGAGCTGCAGGGCAGGCTGATGCTCCTGCGCGAGCGCATTGACGAGACGGTCGACGCCTACGACAAGCTCGGCGAGTACCGTGACGCGCTCTACGCGGCGTGGAAGGCCTCCGACGAGATTCTCAAGCGATTCAGAAGCTAAACCCAAAAATCCCCTTCGTACCGAGGTACGAAGGGGATTTTTATATGTTGCATCATTTTTTGATGTCGTACGGCATATCGAGCGGGTTCCTGCGCTCCATTTTGTCGTAGTGTTTGACAAGAAACGGCTCCACCACATAGAACAGCAGCTTGCCATCGAGATCGAAGAAGAACACGGTGAAGAGAATCCCGTAGACGGCGGCGAGGAAAGCGAAGAGCTTGCAGAGCACCCGCAGCAGCCTGCAGCCGGAGCAGCTCTTTTTTTCTTTTCTGATCTTACGCATCGTTTTCTTTCCTCCTTACCAGCTCATGTCGTCGTCGAATTCAAGGAGCGTCGGATCGAGCGGCTCTTCCTTCATGACGGTGCTCATATAGTCGTTGATGATGCGGCGGATCTCTGAGCGGGAGACCGTGCGCTTGTCCGGCAGCGCGTGCGGCATCCAGATGGCGTGGATGTTGCGCTTGCGGAACTCGTCCTCAAACAGTCCGACGACGCCCTGCATGCCCTTGCACTGGAGCTGGTCGTACATCATGACCATGTCGCAGTTGAAGCGCTCCATGTAGTCCCACAGCTCAAAGATATGGTGCAGGCCGCCGACCGCCATACGGCGCATGGGCGCCCATTCGTGGTAGCGCGCCATGTCCATCACACAGTTGTCGAGCGTGTCGGTGCGGACCTCCATGTCGAACATCAGCGAGTCCATGTTGATGATCGTGTTCAGCCCCCAGCAGTTGTACGCCCAGGTGCACCAGTGGGAGTAGTACAGCGGCGCGCAGGACCACGCGATGACGCGGTGGCGGGTCTTGGGGAAGGTGTCGATCTTTTTCTCCACGCACTTGTAGAGAATTTTCTTGACCCTCCTGTCGGTGTCGTGCCAGATGTAATGATCGCCGTACTGCGTCTGATAGATGCGGTAGAGCGCCTGCGCCACGCCGTTGATCGGGTAGCTGGAGGTCTTGGCGGCAACGTCCCACTTCTCCCACTCGAAGCGCTGCAGCTCGTTTTGCGCCTCGAGCTTCTTCTTGAGCTGCTCCCAGTTGAAGGGGGCGCCGGTCTGCTCCTCGATGAATTTCCACAGCTCGCGGATCTCGTTCGCGCAGTGCTCCTGTACCAGCGGATCGTCGAACTGCATCGGCTGCGGCAGGGCGAAGAGCGGGATGTTGAGGAACCAGTCCTGGATCGCCGTCGAGGCAACGGAGCCGTCGCACGCCTCGTTGGTCGTGACGACGAAGGGGGCGTAGTCGGGCATGTCGTCGAGGACAAAGAGCCCCGCCTCCGCCTGGCACATCGGGCAGGGGTCGCCGGGAAGTCCGAGCGACTGCACCGCGTCGATGTAGTTGAGCACGGTGTGGTTGTTGACGTGGCAGGTGACAAAGTAGGGGATCATCTCCATCGGGATGTTCGTGTACTGATCCGACCACGGATAGAACACGCCGCCCCAGACGGTCTCCTTGTGCGCCATGGAGTGCTTCCACGCCTCGTTATGGGCGCCGTTGTGGAGCTTGGCGTCCGCCTTGAACATGTTCATGAACTGGTTGATCGACACGCAGACCATCGCGCGGTAATGCCACGCGCTGGCGCGCAGCGCCTCGCCGCGCATCCCCTCGAGTCCGCGGTCGAACCAGTGCAGCACCGGCAGGTAGGTCTGGCCCATCCAGCGGTAACGCCACAGGCCCTTGGCGAATATGCCGAGACCGCCGAACTTCATGATGTCCGCGACCATGTTGGCGTAGTTGTACAGCCAGATCATGTGGAAATAGTAGAACGTGTCCTTCACGCCGCGCCACTCGCGGTGCTTATACAGACCCGTCTTGTCTACGTACAGGTCGCCGAGCCGGCGCTCCTCGTGCGGCTTGCCGTACCAGAAATCGTGCGCGGCCTTTTTGAGCTCCTCGCCGTTTTTCGGCAGCTTGACGTCGCGGGGATCGGGGAACAGCTTCGCGGCCTCCTTCAGCTTCGCGGTGATCGCGGAGGGCTTGGGCAGCTTGATTTCAGGCATTTTCATCTCATTTCGCCTCCTGAAGCTTCTTGATCTCCACGCTCTCCACAAACGCCTGGAAGCGCGTGCGGAGCTGGCCGGTGGAGGCATTGACGTATTCCTTCTCGATCGAGCAGGTGGGGATGTCGTAATCGCGCGGCAGGATCAGCGCGTCCATGGTGCGCTCGTAGCTCCAGTACTCGCAGAACTTGTTCGACGCGACGATCAGCCCGTCCGCCTTGTACTCCTTTACAATATCCGCGAGGTATTTCTTGCGTCCGCGCATCTCGCCCTGCGGCATAAAGCGCGGGCAATAGCTTGTGTTGAGGTAGTGGCGCGCAATGGCGTCCAGCGGCGCCTGCCCCGGCTCGACCACGATCGCCTCGCGTCCCGGCAGGGAGCCGTAGCAGTGGCGGTCGGCGACGACCAGCGCGCCGCAGCTCTCGATGAGCTTGGTGAAGTCCGGGTCGTCGTTCTCCGCGCCCGCCAGCACCACGCGGCAGCGGTAGGGGAACTTCGGCTCCGGCTCGCGGGTCTTGAGCTCTTCCGCCGTTTCACGCAGATAGGGGAGGATGAGGTACTTCGGACAGGTCAGCGTCACGAGCTGGATGACCTGGAATTCATAGCCGGTGATGGGCGGGTTGTCCAGCTTGCGGTACGCGCCGATCTCGGTGATCAGGCGGCAGATCTCATTGTGCTCCTCGATCGCCTTGCACAGCGCCTCGTCGGACACGTCGATGCCGAGCTTGTCGTGCAGGACGTCCAGCACGTGCACCTGCAGCTGCTTGCGGAAATGGACCATGCTGTTCTCGTTCTTCTTGAACGGCACGTCGGTGAACTCCACAAAGAAGTCGGGGTTTTTGATGACGTCCATCCTGCCGAGATGCTCCTGGAACCGGCAGGTGACGGTGCAGGTTTCGGTGGCAAGCTGCGCGTCGAGGAAGTTGAAGCCGCCCTCCAGCGCGCGCTCGAACAGCGCGCGCCCATAGTGGCAGGTGCGGTTCGACATGTAATAGGTCGCCATGTCCGGAGACCCGCTCCGCGGCGCGCGCAGACGGACCGAGAAGCAGCCGGGCAGGTCAAGCAGGACCTCGGGCATGAAGTAGCAGGTGTAGCCCAGCGCCTTTTTCCCTTCGCCCTGCGCCTTCTTGACGAGGTCGTTGTTTGCCTCCTGCAGCAGATTCTCAAAAAAGATCAGATGCTTGAGATCTTTCATAATTCTATCCTCCCCCCACAAAATAGCTCTCTTATCATAGCAGAAAAAGGCGGTCAAGTCAATCGGATTGACAGATATTTGGCGCCGGATTTGCTCTGCTTTGGCTAAAATAGACAAAGAAAACGCGGACTGTGAAAAAACCTGCGTCATTTCACAGTCCGCGCGGAGATCAAAGAAACCTGGCAAGAAAAATGGGGAAGAAGACGGCGGGAACGCAGTTCATTACCTTGATCTTCGTCAGGCCCAGCATGTTGAGGGACAGCGCCACGATCAAAAGCGAACCGACCGCTTTCATTTCGGCGATGACGTTTTGCGTCAGCACCGGGGAAAGCAGGGAAGCGCACAGCGTGATCGCGCCCTGATAGAGAAGCACGGGAATCGCCGCAAGCGCCACGCCGAAGCCCATGGTCGAGGCGTAGACCGCCGAGGAGACGGTGTCGAGGATCGTCTTGGCATAGAGCGTCGCGTGGTCCCCGGAGAGTCCGGATTCCAGCGCGCCGACGATCGCCATCGCGCCGACGCAGAACAGCAGCGACGCCGTGACGAACCCCTCCGAGATGCGACCCTTGACGCCGTGCCCGGCAAATTTGCGTTCGACGAACGCGCCGAGCGCGTTGAGCCGGTCGTCAAGCCGCAAAAGCTCGCCGAGCAGGGTGCCGAGGACCATGGAGACGATCATGACCAGCGTGTTTACATCCGCAAGCGTTCCGCTTATACCGATATACAGGACGCACAGCGCAACGGACTTTGTCACGGCGTCGGAAAGACGCTCGGGGATCAGCTTTCCCAGCAGCAGCCCCACGGCGCAGCCGCCGAGAATGCCCAGCGCGTTTACGATCGATCCGAGCAGCATTTTTATTCGTCGATATACTTCATGCCGTCCAGCAGCTCGGAGCTGGCATCCTTGGAAAGCTGCTCTGCCCACTCGGAGGAGAGCTTCGCTGCGGCACGGTACTGCCAGTAGGCATAGGGATCCTGGCAGACAAAGTACATGACATGATAGCCGTAATCGGTCTGGACGATGCCGGTGTCGCCCGGCTGACGGGAGGGATCGAAGCACCAGTCCTCAAACGGCTGGACCATCTGCCCATAGTACACGCCGGTGTAAAGGCCGCCGTCCTCTGCGCTTCCGCTGTCGGTGGAATTCGCCCTTGCAAGCTCGGCAAAGGATTCCTCACTCTTGTCGCCCGCGTTGAACTGGGCGAGCAGATCGTTGGCGGCCGCCTCGTCCGCGACAAGAATATGCCGCACGTCGACAGGGTTGAATGCGGCGAGACGCTTGTCGTGGAAAACGAGGACCCAGTAGCCCATTCCGTAATAGTCGAGAATCGTGCAGTCGCCCTGCTTGCGTGTGTTGTCAAAAAGCCAGGAGGACAGCTCGCTCGTGCCGGGATAGGCGAAGGTCCGAGCGTATTCGCATTCGAGCTGCTCAGAGAGCATTTTAAGGTCGTTGGTCGATTGATAAATCTCGACGGCGGACTCCGCAGCGGACTTCGCTGTTGCGAGGGCGGCTTCGTTGTCAGACGAACCGTCCATATTGTAGTCCGAGGCAAGAAACAGCAGATACTCGTAGTCGACCATCTGATAGGCTTCGGTGTCAGCCTCGAGTACGGCGTTCAGCTGCTCGTCGGTGTAGTTCGTGATGCTCGTGGAGTGCGCAATGAACTGTTCGGCGAGAAGACCCTGCCGCAGATTGCGCTCAAAAGTGCTGCGGTTCATCAGGGGCCCGAAGACCGCCTTGAGATACTGCGAGGGCGTGGAGCCCGAGTTCGCGGCGGAGAGATTGAGCTTGTCGAGCGCGTCCTTGACGGCGGACTCCAGCTCTTCGCCGCCGTCAAAGCCGGCATCCTTCGCCGCCTGAACGGTCAGCTGTGTTTTGGTAACTATATTGAGGGCATCCTCGGTCACATAGTCGTACCAGCTCCTCGTGCCGTCGGCGGTCATCTGTTCGCGCAGAGACTGCTGGGTGTTTACATTGCCGTTGGTGCTGTTGAGGACCGAGATGCGGCTGTTGTAATAGTAGTACGCCATATCGCCTGCGGTGTAGGTCACGCCGTTGATGCGGGCCGCGGGAGAATTGCGCTGGATGATCTTCGAATTCCAGACAAAAATCCCAATGACGAACAGCAGCAGAGCCGCCGCGCAGAGAACGAAGATGGTGGTGGTGCGCTTTGCGGAGGACTCTTCCTCCTGAAGCTTCTTTTGCTGGGGGGAAACGTAGTCGGCGCCGAGGCCCTGACGCGCCTTTTTCTCTCTGGATGCACTCATGTCGGTTTGTTACTTCCTCTCAAATGTTATTTTATGGATGAATGGTGATTTCCCGTCTCGAGGGCGACGGGAAATCACGCAGCCATGTTATTTCGCTTTCCGCAAAGGCGGTGTTTATTTGGTTCCGAAGATCCGGTCGCCCGCGTCGCCGAGGCCGGGGACGATGTAGCCGTGCTCGTTGAGATGATCGTCCACCGCGCCGCAGTAGATGTCCACGTCGGGATGGCACTTGCGGATGTGCTTGATGCCCTCGGGCGCGGCGACGAGCACCATCAGCTTGATATGCCTGCAGCCGCGCTTCTTCATCTCCGTGATGGCGGCGTCCGCGCTGCCGCCGGTGGCCAGCATCGGGTCGACGACCATGATGTCGCGCTCGGCAATGTCATGCGGCGTCTTGCAGAAGTAGACGTGGGGCTCCAGAGTCTCCTCATCGCGGTACATGCCGATGTGCGCGACGCGCGCGGAGGGAACGAGGCGCAGCACGCCGTCCACGAGACCGAGTCCGGCACGCAGGATGGGGACGACCGCGATTTTCTTGCCGGCAAGCGTCGGCATCTCCGCCTTGCACAGCGGCGTTTCGACCGTCGTGGTCGTCAGCGGCAGGTCGCGCGTCGCCTCATAGGTGATGAGCATGCCGATCTCAGAGACCAGCTCGCGGAAATCCTTCACGCTGGTGCTCTTGTCACGCATGATCGTCAGCTTGTGTGCGACGAGGGGGTGATCCATCACGTGGACGTGTTCATCATTCTGATACAGCATGATTGCGCCTCCTGCATTATATTAAATTTGGCTTGCTTCCCGTTTGAGCCGTTCCCGCTCCGCCTGCGGGACACGGAGATAAGCGATCGAGAGCGCCTGCGCGGAGACGGTTTCCCCCCTCGCGGCGGCTTCCTCCGCAGCGAGCGCGACGCCGACCGCGCTTTGATACCGGAGCGCAGCGGGCGCCGTTTCGCAGGCGACGCCTTGCTTGACAAGAGCGTCATGAGCGAGCACCGCGCCGTCGCCGAGGACCAGCATCCGCCGCGATTCGCCGCGAAGCTCCTCCGCCAGCTCGTCCAGCCCGATCGCACGGTCCGGCGTCAGCCGCGTCAGAACGCCGGAGCCTGCCTCGAAAAGCGCGTTGTAGACCTGGCTTCGACGCGCGTCCATCGCACAGATCAGCAGCGCGTCGGCGTGGGCCAGGTTCTGCGCCATCGCATAGAGCGTCGAGACGCCCACACAGGGCTTGTCCTCCGCCCAGGCGAGCCCCTTGAGCGCGCTGACGCCGATGCGGAGCCCCGTGAAGGAGCCGGGACCTGCCGCCGCGGCGAAGACGTCGATCGAGCCGAGGGACAGCTCCGCGTTTTGCAGCATCGCGTCCACCATCGGCAGCAGCGTGCGGCTGTGCGTGAGACCGGTGCACTGAAAGCTGTACGCAAGCACCGCGCCGTTTTCCGTCACGGCGGCGGAGACGCTTTTTGCCGAGGTCTCAAGCGCGAGTATCCTCATAGCTCCACCCCTTCGACGGTGATGACGCGCGAATCGCTGTCCTCGCCGCGCGCGATGTCGATACGGATCGCGTCCTCCGGCAGCGCGTCCGCCGCGCGCTCGCTCCATTCGACGGCGCAGACGCCGCCGCGCGCCAGATAATCGTCCCAGCCGATGTCGTACAGCTCGTCCGACGAGCCGAGGCGATACATATCAAAATGATAGAGCGGAACGTCGCCCTCGTATTCGTTGACGATGGTGAACGTCGGGCTGGTGACGCGGCCGTGGTAACCGAGTCCACGCGCGAGCCCGCGCGTCAGAGCCGTCTTTCCCATGCCGAGCGCGCCCGTGAAGGCGACGACGGAGCCGGGGGAGAGCTTTTTGGCGAGCCGTTCGCCGAATGCCTCGGTATCGGCGACGCCGACGGAAACATACCGCATCCACAAAGCCCCCAATCCGCCTATTCTAAATGAATAGTATAACACGGGACGCGGCATTTGACAATTCTTTTTTACATGTCCAACTTCATAAAAAGTTTAGTTTACATACCCGCGGTTTCGTGTTATACTTCCATAGAATTTGCGGGAAAGAGGGAAAGGAGGCGACTGCGATGCGTCACCGCGGCTCCGGATTGTTTTTGGATCTGCTCAGTCAGGCGGACCTGGTGCTGTTCACGCTGTGCTCGCTGGCGACGTTCTACGGCATGCTTCTGATCCTCAGCGCGACGCATACGGTCTATCACGGCACGCTCCGCTATGTGGCGGTACAGGGCGTGGGTTATGTGCTCGGCTCGATCCTCTACTTTCTCCTCTCCTCGCTGGACGTGGCGGAGCTGAGTAAGAAATGGCGCTGGCTCCTTGTCTTCAACGTCGGCTTTATCCTGCTGCTGCTCACGCCGTTCGGCATGACGCGCAACGGCAACCGCGCGTGGCTGGGCGTGAACGACATCGGGCGGCAGCTCGGGATCGGGGTGCTGAAAAACTTTCCCTTCTACATTCAGCCGGCGGAGATCGTCAAGATCACCTTTATTATTCTGCTTGCCCGCCAGCTGATGTGGCTGCGCGAGGAGCATGACCTCAAGCGCCTGCGCAATGTGCTCCAGCCGGCGCTGCACGTGGCGATGATGTTTGCGCTCTACTATGTGGTGTCGCGCGACGCGGGCAGCGGGCTCGTCTATCTCTTTGTGTTCGTCTGCATGGCGTTTGCGGCGGGCTACGCGGCGGTTTGGATGCTGCTCGGACTCGGCGGCGTGGCGGGCGCGGTCGCGGCGGCGTGGCGTTTCAATCTGCTGCGCGGCGACTGGTACAAGCGCATCAAGGTCGTGTTCGACCACAGCTTCGATCCCCTGGGCGCGGGCTGGCAGCAGACGCGCGGGATGCTTGCGCTCGGCTCCGGCGGGCTGACGGGGCAGGGGCTGTTCCGCGGCACGCAGACCCAGTCGCCCTATCGCTCCAGCCTTCCCGAGCGGCAGACGGACTACATCTTTTGCGTCTGCGGGGAGGAGCTGGGGTTCATCGGCTGCGCGCTGGTGATATTGCTGCTGCTGGCGATCGTTATTCGCTGCTTCCTGGTCGCGCGCGACGCGAACACGCAGATGGAGAGCCTTGTGTGCGTCGGTATGGCGGGCATGCTGATCTTCCAGACGGTGATGAACATCGGTATGTGCCTCTTTCTGCTGCCGGTCGTCGGGCTGACGCTGCCGTTTTTCAGCTACGGCGGCACCTCGGTGATGACGCTTTTCGCGGCGATGGGCGTGGTCTCCGGCATCAAGAAGCGATCGCGCCCGGAGTGGCTGACCAACTCATAAGCAAAAGCCGCCGGTTAAAATTTGCCATCGTATATTGCGCTTGATTTCGCAGACAATATCAAACAGGCAGACTCAAATTTGCAGCAAGGAGGAACCTGTTTTGAACGATACGAGGCAAATCACACGCCGCGCCGTCCCGTTTGCGATGGCGATGCTTCTCGCGACGCTCATGCCCCTGAGCGTGCAGGCGCTGTTCGGGAGCAGAAAAGAGGAGGCGCCCGCCCAGGGTGCGCCGATCGCGCAGAATATGGAATTCAAGGCATATCGCGGCGTTCCCTACACCGGGACGCTCAAGGCGGTCGACAACGAGGGCGAGACGGTGACCTTCCGCATCATTGACGCGCCGGCCAAGGGAGCGCTGGAGGTCGGGGAGGAAGGAGTATTCGTTTACACGCCCGATAAGAACAAGGCGGGAACGGACTGCTTTACCTTCACGGCGACAGACGATGCCGGAAACGTCTCCGCAAAGGCGACGGTGAAGATCCACATCGCGCGCGTCTCCAGCGGCGTAGCCTATTCCGACACGAACGGCACCGGCTGCGCGACGGCTGCGATCGACCTTGCCGAGCACGGCGTGTTCGTCGGCGCGCGCGTGGGGGACGACTGGTTCTTTGAGCCGGAGCGCACCGTTACCCGCGGAGAGTTTGTCGCAATGGCAATGGCGGCGGCGGGACTCAGGCCGAGCGACGTCACCGTGACGGGCTTTTGCGACGACGACGCCATACCGGCGTGGGCGAAGGGCAGCGTCGCCGGCGCGCTGGCGGCGGGCGTCGTACGCGGTACGCAGACCGCGGAGGGCATTGCCTTCCGTCCCGGGAGCGACGTGACGCTGTCCGAGGCGGCGGCTGTGCTCAACCGCATCCTGTGCGTGACGGACGTGGACCTCGCCGGACTGGAGGCGGAGGCGCAGGACGCCTGGTACGCGCAGGCGGTGGCGAATCTCGAGTCGGTGAGCATTGCGCCCGTGGGCGGCTTTTCCGGCGACGCGCTTTCGCGCAGCCTGACGCGCGGCGAAGCGGCGGAGCTCCTCTCTGCGGCGATGACGCTGGCGGAGGCGCGCGCCGAGAGCGAAGGGCTCTGGAGTAAAATTTTCTGAAAAGAGAAAATAGTGCTTGCTTTTTGAAAACTCGTGTGGTATTCTATCAACTGCCTTTGTGAAAAGGTAGTTTCGGATCGGAAAGAGGTGAACACGAGCAATGAAGGAAGGAATCCATCCCAATTATCAGCAGACTACGATTCGATGCGCCTGCGGTAATGTGATTGAGACAGGTTCCACCAAGCAGGATATCAAGGTGGAAGTGTGCTCAAAGTGTCACCCCTTCTTCACGGGCAAGCAGAAGCTGGTCGATACCGGCGGCCGCGTTGCCAAGTTCAACAAGAAGTTCGGTCTGGGTTGATGCGACACAAAAAAGCGCTTTGCGGTCTGCAAAGCGCTTTTATCTATATTGATAGGAGTACATATGAACGAAACCACCGAAAAAGCGCGAGACCGGGCAATCCTGGCGGGACTATCCTCGCCGCGCCTGGATCAGAAGGAAAACTCCGACGGGGAGAGCATGCGGGAGCTGGAGGCGCTCGTGGAGACCGCCGGCGGCGTCAGCGTGGGCGTCGTGCTGCAATCGCTTCCCGCGCCGAACCCGCGCACCTTCCTCGGCGAGGGAAAGGTCGCCGAGATCAGGGAGCTCGTCAAGGGCGAGGAGGCGACAATGGTCATCTTCGACAACGAGCTTTCTCCGTCGCAGATGCGTGTGCTGACCGATGAATTCGGCGTACAGGTGCTCGACCGCAGCGGGTTGATCCTCGACATCTTCGCGCAGCGCGCCAAAACGAAGGAAGGACGCCTGCAGGTCGAGCTGGCCCAGTACCAGTATCTTCTCCCGCGCCTGACCGGTATGTGGACGCACCTGGAGCGGCAGGCGGGCACGAGCGGGAAGGGGCCCATCGGCTCCAAGGGGCCCGGCGAGACGCAGCTCGAAACAGACCGCCGCCACATCCACCGCAAGATCGACAAGCTCAAGGCGGACCTCGAGGACGTGCGCCGCGTGCGCGGGACGCAGCGCGACCGGAGACGCAAGAACGAGATTCCGGTCGTCGCCATCGTCGGCTATACCAACGCGGGCAAATCGACGCTTCTCAACGCGCTGACCGGCTCCGACATCCCCGCCAACGACCGCCTGTTCGACACGCTGGATACAACGACGCGCCTTTTGACCGTCAGCGACACGCTGGAGGTGGTCATCTCGGACACCGTCGGCTTTATCCGCAAGCTGCCGCACCAGCTCATCGAGGCGTTCAAGGCGACGCTGGAGGAGCTGGAGTACGCAGACCTTCTGCTCCATGTGATCGACATTTCCAATCCCGAGTGGCTGGAGCAGGCGCAGATCGTGGACGACCTGATCGCGGAGCTCGGTGCCTCGTCGATCCCCTGCCTTCGCGTCTACAACAAGTCCGACCTCTTTTTCGGAGACATCCGCCCGCGCGGCGATATGTCGGTCAACATCAGCGCCAAAACGGGCGAGGGCTTGGAGGACCTGCTGGCGCGGATCAATCGGATTTTGGATAAGGGAACGCGCCGCGTGACCTTGCATTTGCCATACGATAAAGGAAATCTCCTTGACATGCTGTACCGCGAGGCAAAGGTCGAAAGCGTCGCCTACACGGAGACGATCGACGTGGTCGCGACCGTCGAGCCGCGTCTGCTCGGACAGGTAAAGGACTTCGCCGAAGAGTTTTCGGACAAGGGAAAGGGCGCGGAGGAATGACGATCCGACTGAGAAGCTGGGACCTTCCGGACGCGGGTGCGCTGACGCGTTTCGCAAACAACGGGAAGATCGCCCGCAATCTGCGGGACGCATTCCCGCATCCCTACACGCTCGCGGACGCGGAGGCGTACATTGGCGACTGCCTTGCGGCGGACGAGAGGGATACGCTCTGCCGCGCCATCGAGATTGACGGCATGGCAGCGGGCAGCGTCGGCCTTTTCCGCGGGAAGGACATCTATCGCAGGTGCGCGGAGCTGGGCTACTGGCTGGCGGAGGAATACTGGGGACGCGGCGTCATGACCGGCGCCGTGCGGCAGCTCTGCGCCGAGGGCTTTGCAAAATGGGATATCGAGCGCATATACGCCGAGCCGTTCGCGGACAACGCCGGCTCGCGCCGCGTGCTGGAAAAGGCGGGCTTTACGCTGGAGGGAACGATGCGGCGCGGCGCGTACAAAAACGGCGCGTACCGCGACTGGTGCATGTACGCGCTGCTGCGGGGAGAACAGGAATGAGCGAGACCTATTTTGTCCCCTGTGAGGAGGGCGAAAGCGAATATACCGAGAAGCGATCCCGCTTCCTCGGACACGTATGCCGCGTCGAGACCGAGGCGGAGGCGCGCACGTACATCGAGAAGATCAAAAAGCGCCACTACGACGCGCGGCACAACTGCTGGTGCTATGCGCTGCACGAGGGCGGCGTCGTGCGCTACGGCGACGACGGGGAGCCGCAGGGCACGGCGGGGCAGCCGATGCTGAACGTCTTTCAGCGCGAGGGCGTGGAGAACGTGGTCTGCGTCGTGACGCGGTACTTCGGCGGCGTGCTGCTGGGCGCCGGCGGGCTGACGCGCGCCTACGGCAAGAGCGCAAAGGATGCGCTGGACGCCGCGGGCAAGGCAAAAATGACGCTTTGGTCGCGCCTTTGCGTCCGCGTTCCGTATCCGCTGCTCGAGCGGCTCACGCGGCTTGCCGACGCGCAGGGCGGCGTGGTGGAGGGCAGCGACTACGGCGCGGACGTCGCGGTGACGCTGCGTCTGCCCGCGGAGCGGACGGAGGCGTTCTCCGCCGCGCTGACGGAGCTTTCCGGCGGCGGCGTCACGCCGGAGGCTCTGGGCGAGGTCTTTCTGCCCGGCGCGCGGGAGACATGACAAAAAACCGCTGAAATCTTACGATCCCAGCGGTTTTCTGGTCCGAGTGGCGGGATTTGAACCCACGGCCTCTTGGTCCCGAACCAAGC
>CAMVAV010000049.1 GCA_947165595.1 uncultured Clostridia bacterium
TGCTGCGCATGTTCGAGAGCGTCGTGGGCGAGAAGTCCGGCTACTCCGGCGGCGTCGTCACCCCGACGAATTCCGTTTCCACGACTCCGGCCACACCCACGCAGGCAGACAGTACACAGCCGACGGTCGAGGACAACGATAAGACCGGCTACACGCCGAAGGATTGGAGCTGGGTCGCTGAGGGCGAGGGCTACGGCAGAAAGTATTTCACCTCCGGCAAGTACGTCCGCAACGACGGGCGCGCCGTGCTCTACATCGACAGCAGCGACAGCTACGACGGCTTTTCCTACCAGCTCTTCGTCATGGCGGGCGGCGCGAAGCAGAGCAACTATGAGGCGCGCGCTCACAGAAACGGCGGTTCCTATGCTCAGGCATCGTGCAAGAGCGAATCCTTTGCCATGGACGACGAAAACGGATTGTATTTCTCCGCCATCCGCGGTACCGTCACCGTAGGCGTCTACGACTGGACTGACGAGAAGCTCCTTCAATACGACGATCCGGAGGGTTCTTATCAATTCGTGCGCGGCATCAGGTGACGTAAGAGCGCGCGGTTAGGCAAACACAAGGCGCGGTTCTCCGAGAACGGGAAGTAAAAGTGAAATACGGCGGTCAGAGCATATCACATGATGCCCTGACCGCCGCTTTTTTACGTTTTGCGAAAAGAATGATGAAATCCCTCCTTGACAAAGCGTCTTTCAATAGCCCCCTATGCCCAATCCTCTACGTTCAGCCCGCGGACGCGCTCAAATTCTCTTGTGTTGTTGGTGACGAGCGTCAAGCCCAGTGCTTTCGCGTGCGCAGCAATCAGCAGGTCGTTGGCTCCGATCAGTTTGCCGCCCTGCGTCAGTTCCTGCCGTATGAGACCGTATTCCCTGGCGGTGCTGCCGTCGAACGGGACGACGCTGATGCCCGAGAGAAACGCCATCAGCGCGAGGCGGTTCTGCTCCGGCTTGGAGCTGTGGCACACGCCGTATTCCAGCTCCGCCATCGTGATCGCGGAAATGCAAATATCCTCTATTCATGCCCGTACCACGGCGGGATCGGTCAAAAATGCTCTTTCCTTTTTCCCCGGAGTATGGTAAATTAAAATCAGTATAGTGATCGGCTGCTTGAAGACGGGCTGAGCAAAAAAGGAGTGTGAGCACTGTGGCGTATACCGCTTTGGAGCAGATGCAGAGGATCAATCGCGCGCTTTACGGGCAGAGCGCCGGACCGATGCAGCCAGCGGAGCATTACGATGCTGCCGGGCACGGGCTGAAGGAAACGGCGCTGCGATTCCTGCACTCGAGATGCGAGGGGCTTGGATTTGACGCGGAGCGGGAGCGCGCCGAGGCGGAGGACGGAACGCTCCGCGGGACGAGCCTGCTGCCGGGACAGATACCGTACAACATGCAGATGGACGTCAACCGCCTCTGCATGGAGCGCGAGCTGGAGAAGTTCATTGACTCCGGCGTGGCGGAGGACGCCTATACCGTCTATTACTGTTATCTGGAGATGTTCTTCGGGCACTACGGCAAATCCAAGAAAATGGTGGAGCTGCTCTCGGAGTTCGAGGCGAACGGCAGCTCGCTCCTCATGAAGCACCGGGACCACTATTCGCACTCGGTCTATGTTTTTGCGCTGGGGCTGGCGATCTACGAATCGAACGCCGCGTACCGCGCGAGATTCAAGCGCTTCTACGACTTCGACGCGGACGAGGAAAACAAGGCGGCGGACCGCGAGGCGGCATGCTGCTTTTTGGAATTCTGGGGCCTCACCGCTCTGTTTCACGACATCGGCTATCCCTTCGAGCTCCCGTTCGAGCAGGTCCTCTCCTACTTCGAGGTGGGCGGCACGGAGCGCGGCGCGGGGAGCGTCTATCTCGCTTACCGCGACATGGACGCGCTCATAACGCTCGGCGCGGAGGCGAGGGAGCGCTTCGCGGCGCTCTACGGGCGGAGCTTCAATACCACGGAGGAACTGTTCGCGCACGGGATCACGGAAAGGCTCGGCAAGCGCTACGGCTTCACGGAGGAGTACATGCTGGGCAAGATCCACGACAAGCCCATTGCCCCGAACACGTTCGGCTACTTCATGGACCACGCCTATTTCAGCGCGGCGCGGCTCTATCACGAGATTGAGGCGTCCCTCGGCGTCGACCGCATCACGCAAAAGCACGTGGACGCCCTGACGGCGATTTTGCTGCACAACAGCCTGTTCAAGTTTGCCGTTTCGTTCTACAAGGACAAGGAGAAACACAAAGAGCCGCTGCGTATGGAGACCCACCCGCTCGCGTTTATGCTGATGCTCTGCGACGAGCTGCAATGCTGGGACCGCACGGCCTACGGGCGCAATTCCCGGACGGAGCTGCATCCGATGGCAGCGGAGTTTGACTTTGCGAACAACGCCGTTCATGCCGTCTATTTCTATGACAGGGAGGAACAGGAGAAGATCGACGCCTTCCGCGCCGAATACCGGAGCTGGGAGAACGGCGGCAAAAACGGGAAGGCGCCCCGGCTGAAGGCCTACAGCGATATGGCGGAAAAGGAGCAGCGCTTCACCGGGGACATCGAAAAGATCGTGGACACGACCGATATCCCGCTCACGGTCGTCCCGAGCACCAGAGCTGCGGACCGAAAAAGCAAGCACACCTACCTCTCCGCCAGCAATTTCCTGCATTTGTACGATTTTGCCGTCGCGCTCAACGCGCGCTATGCCTATCAGGGCGGCGAGAAAAACGTAAAAGCGGAGACGCTGGAGAAGAACTTTGAGGAGCTGTCCCTGGAATACCAGCTTTCCAACATCAACCAGGCGAAAAGCTTTTCCAGATTTCTGGACGCGCTGGGCTGCTTCTATACGGACCGTCCCGTGGACTATGAAATGCTCACGGCATTTTCGCCGGAGCAGATGGCGGTTATCGCGCCGATGGAGCACGAACGCTGGGTCCGCGAGCACATCTCCATGGCCTGGCAGCACGGCGATCTTTACGAAACGGCGGAGCTGCCCGCCGAGACGCTCCGTCGCTGCGGCGACGAAAGAACCGCCAGGAAGGCGCTTCGCGAGCAGCTGCGCACGCACTGGCTGGCGATGGACGGCAACCCGGAGGAAAGCGAGATTTTCGCCCACTTCGAGGCGTTGCCGGAGGCGGAAAAGGGAAAGGACTCCGAGCCGTTCAACAGCATGCTCAAGCTCGTCAAAAAGTTCGACGGACTCCGGATTTATCAGCTGGATTGAGCGAAAGCAGAAATGGAACAACATCTTTCGGATATACGAGTCGGTCACGGCGGACGGACAATAGACGGCAAAGAGAGACGATCGTATGGCGGAAGAGATCATGGGCAATCGGATACAGAGTGGATTCGTTATTCCGGGAGATCGAAACCGGCATCGTGAGACAGGAAGGAAAAGCATGATGGAGGACCGGAAAGATATGCAGACAAGATTGGTGCCGGGCGTCGGGCGGATGCCCTATCCGGCATATCGGGGGACGGAGCCCTATGTCTTCGTGAGCTATGCGCATCTGGACAAGGACGCGGTATTTGCCGAGATCAAGCGCTTCAATGAGGCTGGCTTCCACGTCTGGTATGACGAGGGGATCGCGCCGGGCAACGAATGGTCGGACGAGATCGCGGAGGCGCTGTCCAAATGCTCCGTGTTTGTCGTCATGCTGACGCCGACGTCCGCCCCGCGGGAAGCCGTGCTCAATGAGATCAGCTTTGCGCTCGACGAGGGAAAGCCGCTTCTCGCGATTTATCTGGAGGAAACGGAGCTGCCTCCCGGCTTGCGGCTGCGCATTTCCCGGAAACAGGCGATCCTCAAATACAACATGACGGATGAAGAATATGAGTTCAAATTCATAGAGGCGTTTACGCGCTTCGGACTGAAGCGCGATGAAACCGCGCCGCCCGCGGGCAAAGCCGCTCCGAATACCGCGCCGTCCGTCCCGGCGTCCCAGGCTTTGACCGGGAAGCATCCCTTCGGAGATTATGTGCCGAAGGGGACGGCGGTCATCACGGACGGTCTCGGAAAAGAATTCACCGCCATCGGCAACTCCCTCGTGTATAAGCCGGTCGGGAAGATCGCGTTTCAAACGCTTCACGACCTGATCTCCATGGAGAAATCTCCGAATGGATATGTGCTGAAGGACGCGCTCGGAAGGGAGTCTTTGCTCAAGACCTCTCCGGGCGACGAGCTGCTGTTCCTGGGGGCGGTCGAGAATCGGGGACTCGGAGCGCTGGACCCGGAAAAGCTCCAGATCAACATGGTCAGGAGCATCCGTGTCGATCCCGGCAGCACGCCGGACAGGAGGATCAAATACTGCGCCGTCAGGATGCAAAACGGCGCCTTTCTGTCGCCGTGCCAATTCCTGTTCTTTTCGGTGAACGAAAATGACGGCGCGCCCCCCGCGATGAAGCTGAAAAAAGACCTGAACAAGTTCTCAGCAAAGGGATACGCCAGTCTTGGGATGATGAAGAAGCTCACGGTCGTCAAGGCCGGCGAAGGCCGCGGCCCTTACGGCGACCGCCGCCCCCTGGACGTGGCGGTGCAGTATCCGGGCGACGATACCGAAACGTTTGCGATAGACGATTATTTTGCGATATACGCCATGGGCGCGGGCGGAGAAGTCCGTCAGCTGAAGCGGGAGGAGCTACGGGAGATAGAAATACTGTGAGGCAGGATAGGATCGCTGAATGATTCGCGATGATTTATTTTGATGGCATGACGCCACGGAAGCGCCGTACTGCTGCTGAGACCTGATATGGGTGCAGAGATTTTCAGAGACGAAATAATGATCGGGGAAAGGGGGACAGCTTGAGAATGTGGCCGAGGAACGCCTGCGTCATCAAAAAGCTGCCCATCCATAGCGCCGATTTGGTCAGAAACGATCCGGATGTGGCGGAGTTCATCGGGAAGGCGGCAGAAAAACTCGGAAGAAAGGGCCGATTTGTCCTCAAGCTGTCGGGAATACCGCAGGAAAACAGCGTTCTTGCCGAAGGAAAAAGCAGAAAGCTCTGCCATCAATGCATCGAGGAATTCGAGAGATTGCTGATCAAAAAAGGCTATATGGAATGCGAGCACATCTGGGAGCGGCTGAGAGAAGAGGATCACGGCGAAATGGACTACCGCTCGGACGGCGGCGGAGTCTCGCATTTTATCGTCACGCTGTACGGCTGCCGCCTTTGCGGCGATTTGAAAAAAGAGTGGCAGGGAGATTTTTGCGGAGACCCCGGCGAGTATTTGGACATAACAGCCGAGGACATCGCATTCGCGGAAGATTCTCTCTTGGCAAATCGGAGCCTTTCGGCTGCCCTGCACTATAAAAAGCCCGCGTTTTGGGTCCTGCTCGCCGCGATCGCCGTCTGCGCCGTGACAGCGGTGTGCTTTCTGACAAACCCGGCGGAGGACGCCGGGGCAGCGGAGCCGGCGCCCGTCCACGCGCGGGAGGATCACCTGCCGAGCGAGGAAGGCACGGCGGAAGACCCAGCAAAGGGCGCGGCGGAGGACCCGGCGGAGAACGCCGGGGCAGTGGAGCCGGCGCCCGTTCGCGTATGGGCGGACCACTACGGGGAAGGGAGAATATGGCAGGAGGAGGCGCTGACGCTGACGCTGCCGGAGCTGCCGGACGTGACCTTTACCTATTCGCCCGGCGAGATCAGGGCGGAGAGTATGTCAAACGGCAACAGGCTGTCTTACATCATCCCCGGAATGCCGGCATGGAACGCCTTCTTTACCGACCTCACGGGCGACGGCGTGCCGGAGCTTTGCGCGACGGTCAGCTTCGGCTCCGGCATGGTGGACGAGCATATCGAGGTCTTTGACGCCGCTTCATGGAAGCATTACGCCCTCTGGGAGCGGGGTATATACGACTATGTGCTCTTCGCGGAAGACGGGAAGCTGATCGTAAGGCGGTACGACCCTTCCGGGGAAACGCCGGAGACGGCGGGCGTGCTGCGCTTCGACGGGGAGCGGCTGACCTTTGCGCCGTTTACGCGGCCGCAGACCGCGGACGTTGCGAGCGTGATGGGCTTCGACGTTCGCCGCGAGGACGAGGAGCTCGTTCCCGACCACTATCAGCACAGTTATATCGCACAGACGGCGGACGGACCGGTGACGGTCGCGGAAAGCTTCGGCTATGAGCTGGACGATCATGCCGTCGATCTCGACGGCGACGGCGTGACGGAGCTTGTTTGCAACTGCGTTTTCGGCATGGACCTCGCGCAGCGCGTGTACGTCTTCCGCAGAAACGGCAATCGGATCGAGCGCGGCTGCATCGACTATGAAAAGCTGGACCTGACCGCGTGGGACGACTGGGGCGCGAGATCCACGGCAGAGTGGTACGATCCGGCGAGCGGACGGATTCTGGTGGAGTATGCGAGCCTTGTAAGCAGCGCCGCATCCGGCACGTTTACCAGCGAGGCAGGCTATGACGCTTTCTTCTGGGAGGAGTACGCGGCCATTCCTTGATCCTGCAACAGTTAAAAACAGCGGGTGCGGACCGTGCGGAAAGCGCCCGCTTTTCTATTGCGTCCTGCTTTTTTGAAGAAAAACGGCATAATCCGACATGCTTTTGAAAAGAATCCTTTGACTTGCGTGGACAGTAGCGGTATAATCAAATGGGACAGGGCAGCGGAGAGCGAGAAGGCATCTGCTGCATGACTGCCGGTGACAGGCAGAAGCGCCCTTCATATTGAATACGGGAGAATGCGTCCATGTCGGAAATATGGGAACTGATTGAAGAAAAGCTCATGTACGGACTGTATGTCTGTCTGACTGTCATCGCGGTTATCCTGCTTTGCTCCGCCGTCGTGCATCTGGTCATCTATTACCTGACGCAAAGGCGGATCTCGGCGGCCAAGCAGATCTACAACAGCATTCGGCTCAACGAACCGGCGGAAAGCGCGATGGCGCTGTTTCGCGGCTACAACGGCAGCAAGGATCAGTATATAGAGGAGACGCTGCTGCCAAGCGGGAAGAAGGAGCAGGTGCTCTGCCTCCTGATCGGAATCGGACGCGGCGAGATGGGGGAGATCCGGCTTACCTATGTTGAGAACCGGCTTGTCCAGAAGCAGCAGAACGGAATATGGTGAATAACCCGTCGATCGAAACGGGAGTCCCCATACGCGCCAACGTATCGGGACTCCCGCTTTTTTCTTTTCGATGATACGATTTTTCCGCAGTATCAAAGGCTCCGCAGCAGCAGCTCGACCAGAAAGACCGATACGCAGCAGGAGACCGCCACGGGGAACAGCCCCGCGCCGAACCACGCGAGCACAACGCCGGTCAGCAGCGCGGCGACGCCCGCGAGCGGGTACTGCGCCGCCTCGACGATGGCGGGGAAGGTCATCACCGCCAGCGTGACGTAGGGGACGTAGTAGAGGAATGAGCGCAGGTAACGGTTGGTGATCTGCCGACGGATCAGCGTCAGCGGCAGCACGCGGATGAGAAAGCTGACGCCGGCTGCCACCAGAATGTAAATGTAAACGCTCCGCGTCATGCCTGCGCGCCCCCTTCCTCGTCCTTAACGGGGAAAAACGCCGCGGCAATGCCGGAGATCGCGACGGTCAGGAGGATGGTCTTCATGCCGCCGGAGAGATTGCTGACGGCGGGCAGCACCGAAAAGGCGTAGCTGCACACGAACGAGAGCAGGACCAATATGCCGACCACGCGGTGCTCGCGCGAGGGCGGGATGATGATGGCAAGAAACATGCCGTAGATCGCGACGCTCAACGCGCTGACGATGTTCGCGGGCAGAATGCTTCCGGCGATGATGCCCGTCGCTGTCCCGGAGGGCCAGAGAAGGTCCGCGACCAGAAAGGCGCTGTAAATGTACGCCGGGGATAGCCAGCCCTTTTGGGCGATGCCGAGGCCGAACAGCTCGTCCGTGATGCAGAAGCCCACCAGCAGGCGGTGGCGGAAGGGGGAGCCGGGGGCAAACTTCTGACTCAGCGCAGCGCTCATCAGGAGATAGCGCGCGTTGGTGACGCAGATGACCGCGGCGACCTCCCAGTAGGCGGCGTTTCCGGCAATGAGGGAGAAAAGCGCGTATTCGCCCGCCGAGGCATGGTTGAGAAAGCTGGCAAGAAAGCCCTGCGCGGCAGTCAGCCCCGCGTGCTTGGCGGTGATGCCGAGCGAGAACGCCACGGCAAAGTAACCGAGCCCGATGGGGAGCCCGTCCCGCGCGCCGTGTAAAATGTCGCGCCTGAGAGAATTCTGTTCCATTCAGTCGATGTGTATGACGGGCTTGATGAGCTCGTCGACGGTGATGTTGGGGTTGTGATAGTGCTCCCGCTTCTGCGTGATCCTGCCGAGGGAGATCGCCTCCTGCGGACAGTATTGCAGGCAGGCGAGGCACTGCAGGCAGTCGGTGCCGAACTGGGGCTTGCCGTCGATCAGACGGATGTTCCCCTTGGGGCAGACCCTGGCGCAGGTCCCGCAGCTGATGCACAGGGAGCTGACGGCGAAGCTCTTCGCCTTCTTTTTCGAAAGCGCGGGCCAGGCGCTGCTCTCCGCCTTGTTCAGGGGATTCGCCTTCGGCGCCTTCTCCGAGCGCTTCATCGCCTTGATCTCCTGCCCGATGCGCTTCGCCTCGCGCTCCGAGCGCTCCTGCGCGCCCGCGGCGCTCAGCGGCGGGATCATCATCGTGTGCGGGAACAGCCAGATGCAGCTGCACTGGTGCGTTACGACCTGCCAGTAGTCAAGATGGAAGATGTCGTTCGCGATCGAAAGCCCCGTGCCGGGATAGGCGGAACACTGGGCGACGGCAAATTTATAGGAGATCGGGTCGGTCTCAATGGCGTTCATCGACTCCTCCACGCCGCGGGGCAGACCGCCGGCGTAGCAGGGGAAGATGAAGCCGACGCGCTTTGCCGCGCGCGCGTCCGTGACGGTGGGAGTGGTGCGCATCATCACGATATCGGTGTCGCCGAGCTCACGCGCGATGTTCTTTGCCATGTCCAGACAGTTGCCCGTGCCGGAATAGCAGAAAATGATATTCTCGCTCATTTTACAAAGCTCCCTTCTGGTGATTTGTGCAACATTATAATCAAGCGTGCGCTGTTGCGCAAGTACCTGTTTGCCTTTTTCCGCGCAGACGCGGCATAGTCAGGGATGAATCTGATCGATCAGCCGCCGCATATCTTCAGGAAGCGCAGCCGTAAAGTGAAGCTCCTTCCCGGTCACGGGCTGGGTGAACCACAGCTCGAAGGAGTGGAGCGCCGGACGCTCGATCAAAGCACGGTCCTCCGTGCCGTAGAGCCAGTCGCCCGCGAGCGGATAGCCCAGCGCGCTCATATGGACGCGAAGCTGGTGCGTACGCCCCGTTTTCGGTACGAGGCGGAGCAGGGAAAACCGCTCGTCCCGCGCGAGCACCTCATAGTCGGTGCGGGAGGGCAGCCCGTCCGCGCGCACGCAGCGCTTGACGATCGAACCCTCCGCGCGGCCGATGGGCAGGTCGATCACGCCGCGCTCCGGCGAGACGCGTCCGACGGCGACGGCGCGGTATTCGCGCCGCAGGGCGTCGCTGTGGAGCGCCTGACGCAGACGGTCGTGAACGTAGCCGGTCTTGGCCGCGATGAAAAGCCCGCTCGTGCCCTTGTCGAGGCGGCTGACAAAGTGCGCGGCGCTGCCGTCGGCGAGGTACGCCGCGAGCGCGGAGGCGATATCCGGCGCGCCTGGCTCCGCGCGGCGCGGGTGCATGGCGACGTTTGCCGGCTTGTTGACGACGAGCAGGTCTTCGTCCTCGTAGACGATGTCCGGCTTCAGCGCGGAAGGAGAGAGGGCGGGGGCGGCGCGGCGCTCCGAAAGGCTGACGGTCACGATGTCGCCGGTATGGACGACGGCGTTGACGTGAACGGGACAGCCGTTGAGGAGAATGGCGTTTTCCCGCCATTTAAGGCTTTTGAGCAGCGTGCAGGAGAGCCTCAGCTCGCCGCGCAGGATGTTGCGCAGGGGCTGCCCGTCCCGCGCGGCGGTCACGGTGTACGCGAGCGTCCGCATGACCTCCTCCTTTCGGCACAATTCCTATGGATTATTGGAAACGATTGTGTTATACTCTGCGGTGTGACGCCGCAAAACGACGCGGTCCCGGCGGAGGACGGATGCCTTCGCTTCCTGCCGGAGTAGGGAAGCGCTGATTAAATCAACGTGTGCGGATTGGCGAGCAGATTTTTCGTCTTGCAAGCCAAAAAGCCGCAGGAATACTAACGTATTTCAAGGATTTTTGGCGCAGTCAAGACGGAAAAGATGCCGTCAAGACGTGCGCGGGGATTTATTCAGCGCTTCCGTAGATATAAGGAGACGATTCCATGTCTGATAAGCATACGATCTGCCTGCTGAACGATTCGTTCCCGCCCGTGATCGACGGCGTGGCGAACGCGGTGGTCAATTACGCGAGGAACATCGAGGCGAACCACGGACACGCGGTCGTGGTGACGCCGAGCGTGCCGGGCGCGGACGATTCGGCGTATGATTTCCCCGTGCTGCGCTATCCGAGCATCGACACGCGCAAGCTCGTCGGCTACGTCGCAGGCTACCCGTTCTCGCCGGAGACGGCGCGGCGGCTGCTGGACGAGCATACGGCGCTGCTGCACACACATTGCCCGGTCTCGTCCGCAATCCTCGCGCGCGAGCTGCGGGACGTGGTGGACACGCCGCTGGTGCTGACCTATCACACGAAATTCGACATCGACATCGCCAAGGCGATCCGAAGCAAGCTTCTGCAAACGAGCGCCATCCGCGCGCTGGTGCAGAACATCGAAGCCTGCGACGAGGTCTGGGTGGTGAGCAGCGGCGCGGGCGAGAACCTGCGCTCCCTCGGCTACGAGGGCGAGTACCGCGTCATGGAGAACGGCGTCGACGTGCCGCGCGGCGGCGTGCCGGAGGAGGCGGTCGCGGCGGCGACGGGAACCTGGGACCTTCCGCAGGGGACGCCGATGTTCCTTTTCGTCGGACGGCTCATGTGGTACAAGGGGCTGCGCATCATCCTTGACGCGCTCGCGGCGCTCAGGGAAAAGAAAATCGACTTTCGCATGGTGGTGGTCGGCGACGGAGCGGACGGCAAGGAGGTGCGCGCCTACGCCTCGCAGCTGGGACTCGACGACGTCTGCTTCTTTACCGGCGCAATCTCCGACCGGACGGCGATCCGCGCGTGGTACACCCGCGCCGACCTGTTCCTGTTCCCGTCGACCTTCGACACCAACGGCCTCGTGGTGCGCGAGGCGGCGGCGAGCGGCACGGCGACGGTCATGGTCGCGGGCTCCTGCGCCGCGGAGGGCGTCACCGACGGGCAGAACGGCTTTTTCATCGAGGAAAACGCGGAGTCGCTCGCGGCAAAGCTGACGGAGCTCTGCGCCGCGCCGGAGACGATGCGCCGCGTCGGAGAAAACGCGCAGAGCGAGCTCTATCTCTCTTGGGAGGACGCGGTGGCGCGCGCCTACGAGCGCTATGAGATCGTCATCGACAACTATCGCAGCGGAAAGTATCCCAGGCACAACAAGCCGCTCGACGGGTTCTTCAAGTCACAGGGCGAGCTGATGGACAGCTTCGCGCTCATGGAGTCCGCCCGCGACGAGCTGCGCGACGGCGTGACCGAGGACTGGGACGAGCTGCGCGCCATGCTCCAGAACGGTCAGGAGGAGGTGCGCCGCTTTTTCCGCGAGCAGCGCGAAAAGGTGCGCTCGGGACAGGAGATGCTCAACGAGCAGATCGACGCGATCTGGAAGCGGATGGACCGCTATTTGTAAAAAAACGGACAGAAAGCTGCGTTACAGCAGCTTTCTGCATTTTTCGACGGTCCGGAACAGCTTGACGCGGCAGGCGCCGTCGGAGATACCGAGCATCGCCCCGAGCTCCCGATAGCTCATCTGCCGTTCAAAGCGGCCGGTCAGAAGCTCCCGCTCCTCCGCGGTGAGCGACGTGGGCAGGATATCGGCGAACGCCGTGGGAGCCTCGGCGGGAAGAAGCTCGACGTCCGCGAGGGGAACCTCGCCGTGCGAGACGAGCCTTCGCCGCTCGTTTCGGATCAGATTGCGGAGCGTTTCCGTCAGCCACGCGCCGGGCGCGGGGTGACAGGGCAGCTCCTCCTGCTTGAGCAGGGCGAGAAGAAAGGTGTCCTGCACCAGGTCCTGCGCCGCGTCCCAATCGCCGAGCATCCGGTATGCCGAGCGGCACAGAGTATCATATTCACGCTCATAGAGCGCGTCGATCGCGTTTTCGCGCCGCATGCATCCGCCTCCCGTTCGATTGATCTGGCTTTACTGTATCACAAACGGAGAAAAAAGGGAATGAGGCGCGGAGAAAATATTTTCAGAAAAATTCTTTTTTTCGTGTAACAAAACGCGCTCCCCGTGACATGTAAGGGTAAAGGAACAAAAACCGATGTGGGGGGCAGCAAATATGAGCAAGATCGAAATGAGCGTTTTCCAGAGCAAGACCTATTGCTTTGGGGGATTCCGGGGCGTGGAGCAGAAGGATATCGATTCGTTTTCCGATCTGCTCGGCGCGGCGCATGAGACGGCGGCAAAGGCGCTGAGCGTTGTCGCGGAGCCGGTGGAGAGCCGCCTGAGCAACGAGGATATGGCGTATCTGCGCGGCCGCTACAGCGGGGAGCTGACCGCCGTCGAGGTCGTGCGCGCGGTGCGCGCGGTGTATTCGATGGGCGGGATGAGCCGGGTCGAGTACTGCGCCGTATGGGGCGCGCGCATCCGCGCGGACGGCACGGAGGACGGCGTTCCCGCGTTTCCGGAGCTTTTGAAGGACGACGAGCTGGCACGCTATGCGCATGCGCCCATCGGCGGCTTTCACTCGCTGGACGACCTTTTCCAATGGCTCGACGAGCTGCGCGGGAACGATCCGGAGTGGAATTTGCTGCGCATGGGACTTGAAAATGCCTGACGCAAGGCGTATGATACCATAAGAGAAGGGGGAATGCGACTTGGATTTCAGGATCAATATGGGACCGAACCATCCCATACAATCGCAAAAAACTTCCGCCGCGGACCTGTCGAAGGTGCCTTCCTTTACGAAGAGCATGACGGCCGCGCTGCGCTCCGCGGGGGTGGAGTCACCGGACGCGGTGTTTGAGCGCGCGCTTGCCGACCGTGAGCGCCCCGACCTGCAGCAGCTCGACGATTATCTCGAGGGTTTGATTCAGGGAGAAATGAATAAGGGCGGCTGGATGTGATCCGGCCGCCCTTTTCCTTACGATCCACCGAAAGGGGAAATCACCTTGCGAGGTACTTCGCGCAGACCGCGGTTGCCTCGCGGGAAAGCGCTTCCTCATCCAACGCGGCGAGGCGTCCGTGCTCGACGGTGACGCGCCCGTTGACCACGGTGCAGTCCACCGCGCCGCGGAGCCCGACGGTTGCCAGCACGCTTTTTGGGTCGTACAGCCCGCCGACCAGCTCCAGCCGCCGCGCGTCGACCAGAAACAGGTCGCAGCACGTGCCGGGGGCAAGCTGTCCGATGTCGTCGCGTCCGAGCAGCCGCGCGCTGCCGCGTGTCGCCAGCTTGAGGACGTCGCAGCCGGAGGGGGCGCTCTTGCTGGATTGGAGCCGGTGCAGCAGATACGCGACGCGCAGCTCCTCCATCAGGCTCGAGCCGTCGTTCGACGCCGAGCCGTCCACCGCCAGTCCGACGGGGACGCCGAGACGCAGCATGTCCGGCACGCGCGCCACTCCGGAGGAGAGTTTCATGTTCGAGATGGGGCAGTGGGCGACGCCGGTGCCGGTCTCCGCGAGCAGCCTGAGCTCGCCGTCGTTGAAGTGGATGCCGTGGGCGTACCACACATCCGGACCGAGCCAGCCCAGCCGCTCCATGTACGCGAGCGGACGCACGCCCTCGCGCGCGAGCATGTAGTTTTCCTCGTCCTTCGTCTCGCAAAGGTGCGTGTGCAGCCGGACGCCGTACTGCCGCGCCAGCTTCGCGCTCTCACTGAGCAGATCGGCGGAGACCGAGAACGGCGAGCAGGGGGCGAGCGCCACGCGGTGCATCGCGTGCGGCTTCGGATCGTGGAAGCGTTCGATCGCATCCGCGGAGTCGCGCAGGATCTCGTCCACCGTCTGCACGACGCTGTCCGGCGGCAGCCCTCCGTCCTTCACCGAGAGGTCCATGCTCCCGCGCGAGGCGTGGAAGCGCATCCCGAGCGCGTCCGCCGCCGCGAACTGCGCGCCGAGCAGGTCGCCGCTGCCGCGGGGAAAGACGTAATGGTGGTCGAAGCAGGTCGTGCAGCCGTGCTTCATCAGCTCGCCCATGCCGACGAGGGACGAGCAGCGCACAACATCTTCGTTGAGGTTTTTCCAGATCTCATAGAGCGTTTTGAGCCAGTCGAACAGCTCCATGTTCTGTACCTCGGGCAGGTTGCGGGAGAACACCTGGTAGAGGTGGTGGTGCGTGTTGACGAGCCCCGGATAGCAGAGCATGTGCGCGGCGTCCAGCACCCGATCCGCGTTGCGGGGCAGGGAGGGTCCGATCTCCCGCACGACGCCGTCCTCGGCAAAGAGGTCAACGTTTTCGTATACCGTATCAGCGTCGTCGCAGGAGACAAGGGTTTGGATACTCTTTATAAGCAGGGTGGACATTTTTTCCTCCTACAAGAAAGAGCGGCGCAAGCCGCTCTTTCTTTCACCTTTCTTCTCTGAAGTAGCTCAGGCCGAGGCTTGCCGGAGGCTGATTCTCGCGCTTCTTGCGCAGCGACACGAAAATCAGCACCAACAGCGTGATGACGTAGGGCAGCATCTTGAACAGCTCCAGCGTCTTGCGCGAGAGGCCGGGGATGTAGAGGTACGCCCAGTAGACGAAGCCGAAGAGGTACGAGCCCCAGATCGCGCTCACGGGCTTCCACGTCGCGAAGATGACCAGCGCGACGGCGAGCCAGCCGAGCCCCTCGATCGTGCCGTCGTTCGCCCAGGTGCCCTTGATGTAGTCCATCGTGTAGAACAGGCCGCCCAGACCTGCCACCGCGGAGCCGACGATGATCGCCAGGTACTTGTACCTCGTGACGTTGATGCCCGCGGCGTCCGCCGTGCCCGGATTCTCGCCGACGGCGCGAAGGTTCAGGCCGGGACGCGTGCGAATGAGGAAGTAGCGGATCAAAACGGCGAGGACGATCGCGAGATACGCCATAAAGCCGTGCGCGAAGAGCAGCTTGCCGAGGGTGCCCATATAGCCGAGCTTCGTGTAGGCGATGTACGCGCTGGACGTGATCGGCACGGAGATCTGGCCGACGCCGCCGGCGAGGGTGTTCAGGCTCGCGCCGAAGAAGTTCGCCACGCCGCCGCCGAAGATCGTCAGCGTAAGTCCCGTGACGTTCTGGTTGGCGCGGAGCGTGATCGTCAGAAAGGCGTAGATCAGGCCGCCGAGCGCCGAGAACAGGATCGAGCAGAGAAAGCTCAGGATCAGACCCACGACCGGGGAGGCGCCGCCGCCGAGCTCATAGTAGAACGCCGCGATCATGCCGCCGATGCCGCCGAGGAACATGATGCCGGGGATACCGAGGTTGAGGTTGCCCGCCTTCTCAATCAGGATCTCGCCGATGGCGCCGAGCATGATGACCGTGCCGAACGCAATGGCGGAATTGATGAGCGTCAAAAGCTGCTGAGTCATGCGTTCACCTTCTTTCCGCGGAAGTGCACCGTGTAGTTGACGAAGAATTCGCTGCCGAGCAGGAAGAAGAGGATGATGCCGGTGATGATCTGGCTGACCTCCTGCGAGAGGTTGTACGCCGAGGCGATCGCCTGCGCGCCCTTCTGCAGGAACACCAGCAGGAACGAGAAGATGATCATGACCACGCTGTTGAACTGCGCGAGCCACGCGACGATGATCGCCGTGAAGCCGCGGCCGCCGGCGGTGGAGGTGGAGATGGTGTGGCTCGCGCCGGAGACGGCGACGAAGCCCGCCAGGCCGCAGACCGCGCCGGAGAAGACGATCGTGCGCACATAGGCGCGGTTGACGCGGATGCCCGCGTAGCGCGCGGTATTCTCGCTGTCGCCGATGACGGCGATCTCATAGCCGTGCTTGGAGTGGTTCATGTAGAGGTACATGACCAGCGTCACCGCGAGGACGATGATGACGTTCCAGCCGAAATCCTTGTTGTAGCCGGGGGAGAACAGGTTCGGGAGCCAGCCCGCCTTCGTCTGCGAGTTGATGACGCCGACGCTGTTGGAGCCGAAGGGGTTTTCCCACAGCGCCACGAAGTAGCTCGTCAGCTGGATGGCGATGTAGTTCATCATCAGCGTGAAGAGCGTCTCGTTCGTGTTCCAGCGCGCCTTGAAAAGGCCGGGGAAGAAGCCCCAGATGCCGCCGGCGAGCAGGCTCGCGAAAATCATGATCAGCAGCAGCACGGGGGTGGGGAGGTTCTTCAGATAGATCATGCACGCCGCCGAGGCAATGGCGCCGACCAGGATCTGCCCCTCCGCGCCGATGTTCCAGAAGCGCATCTTGAACGCCGGGGCAAGGCCCACCGCGATGCACAGCAGCGTCATCGCGTCGCGGATCGTGACCCAGATGCGCTTGCTGGTGCCCACAGCGCCGTCAAGCATCGTGGCAAAGACGGCGGCGGGGTTGAGCTTGGAGACCGCGACGATGACGATGCCGCTGACCACAAGGCTGAGGAAGAACGCGATCAGACGGATGCCCCACGCTTTGCCGGCCGGCAGCATTTCGCCGCGCTTCGACATGCGGAGCAGGGGCTCGCGTGCCTGCTTATCCACTGTGCTCATACCGCTTCCTCCTTCCTGTGCTGCGTCATCAGGAGGCCGACTTCCTCCTTGGTGATCTTCCGCGCGTCCACGACGCCGGAGACCTGCCCGCCGCAGAGCACGACCAGACGGTCGCACAGCTCCAGCAGCACGTCGAGGTCCTCGCCGACATAGACCACGGCGATGCCCTTCATCTTCTCCGCCGTGAGCAGATTATAAATGGTGTAGGACGTGTTGATGTCGAGTCCGCGCACGGCGTAGGCTGTCATCAGCACGGCGGGGTCCTGCGCGATCTCGCGTCCGACGAGCACCTTCTGCACGTTTCCGCCGGACATGCGCCGGACGGGGAAGGACGTGCTGGGCGTGACGACCTCCAACTCCTTCCAGATGTCGTTCGCCAGCTGCTCGGGCTGCTTGCGGTCGACGAACAGGCCCTTGCCCTTGCGCCAGGAGCGGAGCATCATGTTGCCCGTCATGCCCATTGTGCCGACCAGACCCATGCCGAGGCGGTCCTCCGGCACGAACGCCATGCCGACGCCGGCCTTCTTGATATCCAGCGGATCGAGCCCCACGAGGTTTTTGTCCTTGCCGCTCTTCGGGTCGTGGAAGACGATCTCGCCCTCCGCGATGGGGTAGAGCCCGGCGATGGATTCCAGCAGCTCCTTCTGCCCGCTGCCCGCGACGCCCGCGACGCCGAGGATCTCGCCGCTCATGGCGGTAAAGCTCACGTCGTCAAGCCGCTTGACGCCCAGCTCGTCGTAGACGGTGAGGTTCTTGAGCTCCAGCCGCGGCTGCGGGTCGACAGGGTCCGGGCGGTCGATGTTCAGCGTGACCGCGTGTCCGACCATCATGTCGGTGAGCGACTGCTGGTCGGCGTCCTTCGTCATGACGTCGCCGATGTACTCGCCCTTGCGCAGCACAGCCACGCGGTCGGAGACGTCGAGCACCTCGTGCAGCTTGTGCGTGATGATGATGAGGGACTTGCCGTCCTTCTTCATCGCGCGCATGATGTCGAAGAGCTTGTCCGTCTCCTGCGGCGTCAGAACCGCGGTCGGCTCGTCGAGGATCAGAATGTCCGCGCCGCGGTAGAGCACCTTGACGATCTCGACCGTCTGCTTCTGCGAGACGGACATGTCATAGATCTTCTGGTCCGGCTTGATGTCGAAGCCGTAGCGCTCGCAGATCTCCGCGACCTTTTCACCGGCCGCTTTCAGGTCGAACTTGCCCTCTCCGTCGAGGCCGAGGACGATGTTCTCCGTCGCCGTGAACACGTCGACGAGCTTGAAGTGCTGGTGGATCATACCGATGCCGTTGTCGAAGGCGTCCTTCGGGGAGGCGATGGTCACGGGCTTTCCGTGGACGTAAATCTGTCCCTCGTCGGGGAAGTAGATGCCGGAGAGCTGGTTCATCAGCGTGGTCTTGCCGCTGCCGTTTTCTCCCAGCAGCGACAGGATCTCACCCTCGCGCAGCTCCATGTTGATATGGTCGTTCGCCACGACCTTGCCGAAGCGTTTGGTGATGTTTTCCATCTTGATGGCGCAGGGTTCAGCCAAAGCAATCATCCTTTCTGTCTGGAGTCAAGGGCGGAAAGGGCAGGCCCCAATCTGTCGCTCTTTA
>CAMVAV010000050.1 GCA_947165595.1 uncultured Clostridia bacterium
CGGAGGAGGGCGGCGGCTGGCCCACCGCGGAAGAGGGCGGCTGGCCCACCGCGGAAGAGGGCGGCGGCTGGCCCACCGCGGAGGAGGGCGGCGGCTGGCCCGCCGCGGAGGCGGGCGCAGAGAGCGACCCAAACGCCTGGCCGGTGCCCGGTCAGGAAGGCGGCGAGCCCGCGGCCGAGGGATGGGGCATCGAGGGCGCACAGGAAAACGCTGAGGGCTGGGGCCCCGCTCCCGAGCCTGCCCCTGAGGGGGAAGAGGACGGAAAAAAGGGCAAGAAAAAGAAGAAGCCCAAAAAGGAAAAGAAGCCCAAAAAGCGCAAAAAGAAGAAGGGCGAGGAAGGCGAAGAGGGAGAAGAGGGCGGAAAGAAGAAAATCCCCCTGCTGCTCCTGATTATCCCTGCCGGCGTGCTGCTTTTGTCGACGGTGGTTTTGCTGATACTCCATCCGTGGTCGAAAAAGGAGCCGCCGCCCGAGGAGCCGCCGGGGGTGACCGAGCCCGCGGAGCCCGTGCAGGAGGGGCCGTCCGGGGAGCCGGGAGCATCCGGGGAGCCGGGAGCATCCGGGGAGCCGGGAACGTCCGGGGAGCCGGGGGCGTCCGGAGAGCCGGGAACGACCGGGCCCGCAACACCCGCGGAGCCGGCAAAGCCCGCGGAGCCGCAGAAGCCGGAGCCCATGAACACGACGGAGTCGATCAACCGCTTTTCCTCCTTCACGCCCGAGAGCCTCGGACTGGAGGGCGAGAGCATGTCGGAGTACCACTACTACGCCACGGGCCGGACGACCAAGGTGGACGGACACCAGTGCCGCGAGATCATGGTCTACAAGGTGGGCGAGGAGACCGGGACGAACGAGTTCGCCGGGCGTTTCCTGCTCAGCGCGGACGCGAGCCGGCTGTACCGCGACGACGGCGGGACGATCACGGAGCTGTCCCCCACCGTCATCGGGATCGGGAACGGATAAGACCGGTCTGCTTCCTGTGATTTTTTTGCAGTTTCCATAAAAAATATTGACCTTGCCATTTTTATGACGTATAATGTGCGTTAAGACAAAAGCCTGATTTGGGGGGTGGGGTCCACACGCGCATACCATAGCAGCCGGAGCCGGTATATCAATTTTAGAGAAGGAGAAAACAACTATGATGAAGAACATGAAGATCAGCACGCGGCTGATTCTGTCCTACATGATCGTCGTCGCGCTGATGGTGGTGACCAGCATTGTGGCGATCATCATGCTCAATCAGGTGGCGAAGGGCATGAACGAATTCTATGAGGAGGAGTACCTCTCCGTCAAGAACAGCATCGAACTGCAAAGGGATATCCACAGCATCCGCGCCGCGACGATGCGCAGCATGATCGAGATGATCAGCGGCAACATGGACACGGCCGTCGCCAACACCAACACCGCCGAGAACGCGTGGGCCTCCGCGGAGGGCAATATCGACGCGCTGCTGGAGTGCTATCACGACAAGCAGTCGGTCAACGGCGCCAAGCAGAGCCTCGCCTCCATCAAGGCGACCCAGACGCAGGTGCTGAACCTCGTCCGCGCGGGCGACGACTCGTCGATCACGATCTATCTCGCGCAGGTGGTGCCCACGTTCGGCACGCTGATCAACACCTGCGACACGATCTGCGACGACGCCGCCGCGAAGGCGGAGGAAGAGGTCGCGGCGGCGAACAAGGAGGCGGCGACCGCCCGCATCGTCATCATCGCTGCGTGCGTCATCAGCGCCGCCGTCGGCGTGTTCCTCGGCATCACGATGTCCAACGGCATCGTCAACCCCGTCAACGAGATGCAGCAGGCGTCCCACGACGTTGCCAGCGGCAATCTCAACGCGGAGATCACCTATCAGTCCCACGACGCGCTGGGCGTGCTGGCGGACAACCTGCGCGGCCTGACGCACACCTTCCACGATATCATCGGCGACGTCGAGCACCAGCTCTCCGAGATGGGCAAGGGCAACTTCGCCGTTCAGAGCTCCTGCCCGCAGGCCTATGTCGGCGACTTCGCCCGCCTGCGTGAGGCGACGCTCCAGCTGACCGCCTCCATGAGCGACACGCTCAGCCAGATCGACGTCTCCGCCGATCAGGTCAACTCCGGCGGCGAGCAGGTGTCCTCCAGCGCGCAGGCGCTGGCGCAGGGCGCCACCGAGCAGGCCTCCTCCGTCGAGGAGCTGGCCGCCACCATCGGCGAGATCTCCCAGCAGGTCGAGGCGACCGCCGGTCACGCGCGCAACGCCCGCGAGGACAACCAGCAGTCCCACGACCAGATCGAGATCTGCTCCGCGCACATGTCCGAGCTGATGACCGCCATGCGCGACATCGAGGGCAAGAGCCAGGAGATCAGCAAGGTCATCAAGACCATCGAGGACATCGCGTTCCAGACCAATATCCTCGCGCTCAACGCCGCGGTCGAGGCCGCGCGCGCGGGCAGCGCCGGCAAGGGCTTCGCGGTCGTCGCGGACGAGGTGCGCAACCTCGCCACCAAGTCGCAGGAGGCGTCCGCCAGCACGGCGACGCTGATCGAGGACACGGTCAAGGCGGTCAAGGAGGGCGGCCGCCTCGCCACCGAGACGGACGAGTCTCTGCGCGAGGTCGTTCTCCGCGCCGAGAAGGTCATGGAGGCGGTCAACCTCATTTCCGACGCCACGCAGCAGCAGACGCACGACGTCGCGCAGGTCAGCGTCGGCATCGACCAGATCTCCAGCGTCGTCCAGACGAACTCCGCCACGGCGGAGGAATCGGCGGCGGCCTCGGAGCAGCTCTCCGGTCAGGCGAACCTCCTCAAGGAGCTGGTCGGACGCTTCACGCTCAGCCAGGGCGGCGCCCCGAGCCGCGGCTCCGGCCGCGCGCCGAGCTTCTCCCCGTCCGAGAACAGCTTCGGCTCCGGCAGCGCCTCCGGCGGCTCGAGCGGTCCGAGCACCCCCATCGGCTACGCCGGGAGCGACAAATATTGAGCAAGGACCCAATATAACGGCAACCGAATCGGGACCCGGCACAAAATGTGCCGGGCCCTGAATTTTTCAGGGGCGGAATTTGAGAAAAACGGCGGGATTGACAGGAAAACACAATACTTATGGAAACTTTATCCTGAAATGGTTGTGTAATTTCTGGAAACAACGCCGAAAACCGTTTTTCCGCCGAAATTTTCATTGATTATTTTTGGCAGATGTGTTATAAATATAAAGAATACTAGGATTATAGGATAAAAAGGCGTATTCTACGCGGAAGGGGATGGAACGATGCACGAAGTGACCGGGATCGGGATGACCATTCGGGATAAGCTGACGGGGATCGGCACGACCACGATGGGCGGCATCACCAGCAACAGCATGCGCATGCTGGAGCGTTCCGTCGACTATCTCTGGACCAAGCAGGCGGCGCATCTGGACAACATCGCCAACGCGGAGACGCCGGGCTACAAGGTCAAGACCGTGACCTTTGAAAAGCGCTTTGCCCAGCAGCTCAAGGCTGCGGAGCGCCACGGGCACACGCGCACGAAGACCCGCCGGGCGATCGAGAACGCGCGCTGGGACGTCGTGGAGGACGAGGAGGTCACGCGCATGGACGAAAACGGCGTCAACGTTCTCGAGCAGAGCCTTGAGGCCGTGCGCACCGCCTATCAGATGCAGTACACCCTGCAGGCGATCAACAAGGATTTCACCACGCTCAACACGGCCATTACCGGCTGACGGGCGGCGGGGCGGGACCCGTGACGTGCGCCGGACGGCGCAGGGAGGAACAATATGGCATTTTTCAGCAGCATGAACATCGTCGGCTCCGGCATGACCGCGCAGCAGGCGCGCCTGGACGTGATCTCGGAGAATATCACCAATATGAACACCACCCGCACCGAGGGCGGCGGCGCCTACCGCAGGAAGATCACCGTCATGCAGGCGGAGCACAACAAGGACGGCTTCCGCGAGGCGATGTCCCGCGCGGCGCGCAAGGGCCGCGGCATTTCGAACCGCGGGTACGAGCAGGCGGGCGGCGTGCGCATTGTCGAGATCGCGGAGGATCAGAGCGAGCTGCCCATCGTCTACGATCCCACCCACCCCGACGCGAACGAGGAGGGCTACGTCGAAATGCCCAACGTCACGCTTGTGGCGGAGGTGACGGACGCGATGGCGGCAAGCCAGGCGTTCAGCGCCAACGTGACCGCGTTCAACGCGCTCAAGCAGGTCGTTCAGCGCGGCCTGGACATCGGCGTGTAAGCGCCGGGACGAAAGCGTAAGGCAGAGGGAGGAGTTCCATGAACACGATCCAGCCGCTGTGGACGGAGATGCCTCTGGCGCATACCGCCGCCGTAAAGGAAGAGCTCGCGGCTCCGACGGGCGGCAGCCCGTTTACGGACATCTTTCAGTCAGCCATCGACGCCGTCAGGACGACGGACGCCGAAAAGACGCAGATGGAATACCTGATGGCGACCGGGGAGCTCGACAACCCCGCGCTTTTGACCATCGCCTCCACCAAGGCGCAGCTCTCCGTCAACCTTCTGGTGCAGCTGCGCAACAAGTCGATGGAGGCCTATAACGAGATCATGCGCATCAATCTGTGATGCGGCGGAACCGTTGAGAAAGGGGGTGAGCGCCTATGCCTGAGAAAGTGAAGCAGGTCTTCGGGAAGATCGGCGATTTCTTCAAGAACATGAAAAAGGGAGTGAAGATCGGGCTGATCGCCGGCCTCGGCGTCATCCTCATCCTGGTCGCCACCCTTGTGATTTACAACGCCACGCGTCCCTATGAGGTGCTGTTCAGCGGGCTTTCCTCGGAGGACATGACCAAGGTGGTCAGCGCGCTGGAGGCGGCCGGCTATACGGACACCCACTTCCGCGGGGACGACACGATCATGGTCCGCGCGAATCAGGCGGACCGCCTGCGCGCCATCGTCATCCAGCAGGGCTTCCCGACCTCCGGCTACGGCTACGGGACCTATCTCAACAACGTCAGCGCGCTTTCCTCCTCCGCCGACCGGCAGCAGCTCGCCCTCTTTGAGCTGCAGGAGCGGCTCGCCTCCACGATCAAGTGGTTCGACGGCGTGACGGACGCGCGCGTGAACATCAGCCCCGGCGAGGACCACCGCTACATACTGGACGAGACCGTGCTGGAGGCGAAGGCGTCCATCATGGTCCAGATGCAGGCCGGCAAGACGCTCACCGGCGGCCAGGTCGCCGCGATCCAGCGTCTTGTCGCCAACGCGCAGCAGGGCCTGACCATCGACAACGTCGTGGTCGAGGACGGCGCGGGCAACCGCTATACCGGCGGCGGCACGACGGACCTGCTGGACGACACGATGAAGCTCAAGCTCGGGCTCGAGTCGCAGGTGAACGAGCAGGTGCGCAACAACATCATGACCGTGCTCGTTCCCCTGGTGGGGCTTGAGAACGTAGAGGTCAGCGTCCACAGCACCGTGGACGTGACGCGCACCTACACCGAATCCCTTATCTATCACGAGCCCACCTGGGCGGCGGACGGCTCCACCGGCGGGCGCGGCATCATCGGTTCCCAGATCTGGGACAACAGCCTGATCCGCAGCGGCGACGAGGCGGCGGGCGGCGTGGTCGGCACGCCGAGCAATACCGAGATCAACGAGTACATGACCAATGAGGCGCGGCTGCGCGGCGACGAGAGGGAGATCACCAACTCCGGGGAGATCCAGTACGACGTCTCGCGCGACAACGTCCAGCGCGAGCAGCTTCCGGGCACCATCACGGACGTCACCGTGGCGATCGCGGTCAACAGCGCGAAGGTGAACGTGGACATCAACCGCGTCGCGCACCTTGCCGCCACCGCGGCGGGCATCGCGCCCGAGGTGGAGGAGGAGAAGGTCGCCGTCGTTTCCTATCCGTTCTATCAGAGCGGCGGCGGAGAGACCGCCATCGAGGAGATCTCCACGCTCTTCGGCCTGCCGGCCTGGGCGGTCTACGCGGCGATCGCGGGCATCGCGCTGTTCCTGGCGCTGCTGCTCGTCATGCTGCTGCTGCGCAGCAAGAAGAAGAAGCGCATCGCGCTCCTGCTGGCACAGGAGGAGGCCGAGGCCGCCGCGGCGGCGGCAGCGGCGGAGGCCGAGGCGGAGGCCGCCGCGCAGGCGGCGCTTGCCGCCGGACAGGGCGCGGATATCATGGAGGTCCACACGGAGGAGATCATGCAGGTCCGCAAGGACGTCCGCAAGTTCGTCGAGGAGAATCCGTCGATCGCGGCGCAGATGCTCAAAAACTGGCTGCGCGGCGAGGAGAACGTATAGCGGCATAGGCACGGGGGAGGTGAGGACATGGCCAGAAAGGATAAACCGCCGAGAGGCAGACGGGGCAAGGCAGCACCCGTCGAAGAGGAGGAACCCCAGGTCGAGGAGGAGCGCCCAAACCAACAGCAGCAGGAGCAGCCCGCCAAGCGCGAGCTGGACAGCGCGCAGAAGGCGGCGGCGGTCATCGTCGCGCTCGGCACGGACAAGGCCTCCCTCATCTATCAGCACATGGACCCCGACGAGATCGAGCAGGTCACCATCGAGGTCGCGAAGCTGGGCTTCGTGGACGCCGAGACCACGCAGGACGTCCTGAACGAATACTACCAGATGTGCATGATGAACAAGGCGGTCACGGAGGGCGGCCTTGAGTATGCACGTTCGGTCCTGGAAAAGGCCTTCGGCGGCGCGACCGCGAACGAGCTGCTCGCGCGCGTCACCAAGTCGCTCAAGTCGAGGGAGTTTGCCTTTCTCAACAAGGCGCGCGAGAAGGACCTCTACACGGCGCTTCAGTACGAGCGGCCGCAGACCATCGCCCTGGTGCTTTCCTACGTCGCGCCGGAGAAGGCGGCGGCGGTCATCGAGCAGCTGGAGGGGCGCCGTCAGATCAAGGTCGTCGAGAATATGGCGCAGATGGACAGCGCCTCGCCGACCGCCATCAAGATCATCGAGGCGGAAATGCAGAAACGATTCGACAACATTTTTGTCAGCAACAGCAACGTCAAGGTCGGCGGTATCGACTTCGTGGCGAGCGTGATGAACAACATCGACCGCTCCAGCGAAAAGTCGATCTTCGACGGACTCAGCTCCCGCAACGAGGAGCTGGCCGAGGAGATCCGCAAGCGCATGTTTGTGTTCGAGGATATCGTCACCATGGACGACCGCAGCGTGCAGCGCTTCGTGCGCGACTGCGACCCGAAGGATCTGGTGCTTGCCCTCAAGGCGGCGAATCAGGAGGTTGCGAACAAGCTGTTCGGCAACATGTCCAGCCGTATGGCGGAGAGTATCCGCGACGACCTGGAGATCACGAGCAACGTCCGTATGAAGGACGTCGAGGAAGCGCAGAGCCGCATCGTCGCCATCATCCGCGGCCTCGAGGAGCAGGGCGAGATCGTCATCATGAAGGGCGGAAAGGACGATATCATTGCCTAACGTATTCAAGGGCTTTCTGCGCGGCGGAGAGGCACAGGATTATATCTTCAAGCCGGCGGACGAGTGGAAGGTGGGCGGCGAGCGAAAGCCCGCCGCGCCGCGTCCGGCGCAGAGCGCGGAGTTTACGCCCCTTGTGCAGACGGAGCCTCCCGAGGCGGCGGAGGCGCCGCCGGAGGAGGAAAAAAAGGAACCGGAGAAGCCGAAGGAGGACCCCCTCGGCTATGCGAAAATACAGGCGGAGGCCATTCTCGCGGATGCGCGGGAGGAGGCGGAGCGCTGGAAGGAGCAGGCGCGCGCCGAGGCGGAGGCCGAGGTGGAGGAGGCAAGAAGGGCCGCCCGGGACGAGGGCTACAGCCGCGGCTACGCCGAGGGCATGGCGCAGGCGATGCAGGAGGGGCGCGAGGAGCGCGAGCGCATGGCGCAGGAACAGATCAAGGGCATCGAGGGCTTTCTGGAGCAGGCGGCGCGCGATCGCGACCGGATGCTCGACAACGCGCGCGAGGAGCTCAAGGACCTCGCGGTCGCGATCGCGGAGAAGGTCATCCACGTCAGCCTCAAAAACTCCAGCGACATCATCCTGCGCATGGTCGACGCCGCGACCGACACCCACAAGCGCTGCGAATGGGCGCACGTCTATGTGTCCGACTGCGACGTGGGAGGCAAGGCGTACACCGTGCCCGAGCTGACCGCGGCGCTCGCCCATATCGCCGACCGCGTGCGCGTCATCCCCATGCCCGACGAGGAGAGCGGCACCTGCATCGTGGAGCTGCCCGACGTCATCTACGACGCGAGCGTCCAGACGCAGCTGGAGAACATCAAGGAGGTCCTCGACGGCGTGGTTTTGGAGGATGATTAGCGTATGTTCCGCAACGCGATCAAGCAGGTCCAGCAGGCTGAGACGATCAGCCACACGGGAAAGATAGAAAACATCGTCGGCATGTCGATCGAGGCGAGCGGCGCCAAGGCCGCCGTGGGCGACATCTGCCGCATTTACAGCGACGAGAGCGGCAAGCAGGTCGCGGCCGAGGTCGTCGGCTTCAAAAACGACCACATTCTTCTGATGCCCTATGCCGATATGAACGGCATTTCCGCGGGCAATTTCGTTCGCAACACGGGCAAGCAGCTCGAGCTGAAGGTCGGGATGCACCTCAAGGGGCGCATCATCAACGCGCTCGGGCAGCCGATCGACGACAAGGGTCCCCTGGAGGAGGGGGAGAGCTACTGCGTCGGCGGCGGATACATCAATCCCTTGACGCGGCCCCCGATTCGTGAGAAAATGGAGTTTGGCATCAAGGCGATCGACGGCCTGCTGACCATCGGAAAGGGCCAGCGTATGGGCATCTTCGCGGGCTCCGGCGTCGGCAAGAGCACGCTTTTGGGCATGATCGCGCGCGAGGTCAAGGCGGACATCAACGTCATCGCCCTCGTGGGCGAGCGCGGACGAGAGGTGCTCGAGTTCGTACAGAAGGACCTCGGCCCCGAGGGCATGGCGCGCTCCATCCTCGTGGTGGCGACCTCCGACCAGCCGGCGATGCTGCGCATGAAGTGTCCCAGCGTCGCCACCGGCATCGCGGAGTATTTCCGCGACCAGGGCTGCGACGTGCTGCTGATGATGGATTCGCTCACGCGCTTTTCCATGGCGCAGCGCGAGATCGGCCTCGCCATCGGGGAGCCCCCGGTCGCGCGCGGCTACACGCCGTCGATCTACGCGGAGCTGCCGAAGCTCCTCGAGCGCAGCGGAAATTTTCAAAAGGGCTCCATCACCGCGATCTACACCGTGCTGGTCGAGGGCGACGACATGAACGATCCCATCGCCGACACCGTGCGCGGCATTCTGGACGGACACATCGTGCTCTCCCGTGCGCTGGCCGCCGCGAACCACTATCCCGCCATCGACGTCGGCGCGAGCATCTCGCGTCTGATGGTGGAGCTGGTGAGCCGGGAGCATCAGCAGCTCGCGAGCCGGCTGCGCGACATCCTGAGCGTCTACCAGCGCAACGCCGACCTGGTCAACATCGGCGCGTATAAGCCCGGCAGCAATCCGCGGCTCGACTTTGCGCTGCAAAAGATCGACGATATCAACGGCTTTCTCAAGCAGGACATCCATGCCGCCTTCACCTATGACCAGTGTATCGCGGAGATGAAGAGGATCCTGCAATAATCAGACAAAGGGGCTTGGACCGGATCGTGAAACGCTTTCAATTCCAACTGGAGCCGGTGCTCAAATACAAACAGCAGACGCTCGATTCGCTGATGACGGAGCTGTCGGAGGCGCAGATGGTCGCCGCGGCGCAGGAGAAGGTGCGCGACGAGGCCATCGCGAGGCTGGCGGCATACGACGAGGAATTCGCGGAGAAGCGCGCCGCGGGCTTCACCAATCTGGAGGCGATCGAGTACGAATCGGGGCAGCAGGTGCTCCAGCGCCGCGTCCAGCGCGAGCAGCAGCTCCTTGAGCAGCGCCAGCGCGAGCTGGAGGCGAAGCGGCAGGAGGTCGTGGCGGCGCGGCAGGAGACCCACGCCATCGAAAAGCTCAAGGAGATCCGCCGCGGCGAGTACGACACGGCCGCGGCGAAGGCGGAGGAGAAGTCGCTGGACGACCTGACGGCGGCGCGCCGGTCCCAGGCGTCGCAGGCGGCGGGATAAAAGAGGATAATAGACGGCATGTACCGTTTATTATAATTAAAGGAAGCATGGAAAGGAGGTGAAACAAAATGGAAGTGAACAACAGCCCGAAGATGGACCAGATGCTGCTGAATACGGCGGCGCCGGCGCAGCAGGGGCAGAATGCCAGGGCGGCGAAGGACCCGGACCGCGCCGATTTTGACACGATGGTCAGCCAGAGGCGCGCGGCGGGAAAGAAGGACGCGCCCAAGACGGCGAAGCAGCCGGAAAAGCCGGAGCAGCCGGCGGCGGAGCCGCAGGACGGCGCGAACATACCGGCGGACGGACAGTACGCGGTCGCGGCGACAATGCTGCTGCAGGCGCAGCCCGACATGCGGATCACCCCGATGGAGGAGCCCGCGGCGGACGCGGCGGCACTTGTGCCGGAGGCGGTGCAGGAGATCGGCACGGAGGAGCCCGCGGCGCAGCCGGAGCAGATCGACGCGCAGGAGATCACCGCGGCGCCGGAGACGGCGGAGCAGGTGACGGACGCGCCGGAGGCGCCCAAGGCGCAGAACGAGGTGCGGACGGAAGCCCCGCGGCAGGAGCAGCCGGTCGAGCGACAGAGCGAGGCCCCCGCCGTCGAGGCGAAAGCGGACGCGCCCGAGGCGCCGCGCGGCGGACAGGAGGCGGAGCGCCCGGCAGAGCCGGCGCAGGTACAGGAGACGCGTCCCGAGCGGACGGCCGAGACGCCGCGCTTCGTGCGGAGCACGGAGCGGACGGAGACTGAGGAGGAGCCCGTCAGCGAGCAGGCGGTGCAGAGCGAGCCTCTCTTCACGCGCGTGGATACGGCGCCCGTGAAGGTCGCGGAGGCAGCGAGGCCGGTCCCGCTGGAGGCGGAGGACGGCGTCGAGCAGCTCGGCAGGGAGCTCGGCGAGGTGATGGTCAACCGCGCGGACGCGAACCGTGTGGAGATCACGCTGACGCCGGAAAGCCTGGGCAAGCTGACGGTGGAGATCACCCGCGGCGCGAACGGCGCCCTGAACGTGGTGCTGCACCCGACGAGCGAGCGCGCGGCGAATCTTCTCGAGCGGAGCACGGGCAGCCTGCAGACGCTTCTCGCGGCGAGCACGCGGAACGAAACGCAGGTGCTGGTGCGTCCCGGCGCGGAGCAGCAACAGACTCTCGATCCCAACGGCCAGAACCGTCAGGATCAGCAGCAGCAACAGCAGCAGCGTCAGAACGGGCACAGGGAGCAGCGCAGCGCGGAGGATTTTCTGCAGCAGCTTCGACTGGGCCTGGTGGACGCCGACGAGACATGAACAGACCATGAAAGAAAGGAGGCAGACACATGAGCGATTATTCCTTTGACCTCAACGGCGTGATCGGCACGCAAAGCACGCCGAAGGTCGCGGAGAATACGACCAACAAAAAAGCGGGCAGCGACCTGGTGATGGACGACTTCCTCAAGCTGATGGTGGCGCAGTTCCAGAACCAGAGCATTGACTCCACCGCGGACACCACCGAGATGATGAACCAGATGGTGCAGATGTCCGTCATTCAGGCGATCACCAACCTCTCCACCCTCGTGAGCGACAGCACGAACCTCAGCTACGCGGCGTCCCTCGTCGGCAAGGAGGTCACCATCGGGCAGCGCACCGGCAAGGAGGTCGAGGAGATCCTCGGCACCGTGACCGGCACCGGCACGCTGGACGGCAAGCAGGTCATTTTCCTCGACAACAAGGAGAACCCCTATTACCTCACCGACATCATGGCGGTCGGCAGGCTCCCGGAGGTCCGCACCGCGAGCACGACGGAGACCGGCACGGCGACCGACAACGCGAGCGCGGCGGCAGCCGGCGGCACGAGCGCCGCGACATCCGGCGCCGGCGGCGAGGCGCGCGACCCGCACACCCCGGACGAGGACGGAGCCCTCGGCTGAGCCTGTCGGAAGGACGCAAAGGAAAGGAGGCCTGAGCGAGCAGTGATCGAAAAGATCCAGGGCCCCGGTCAACCGCTCCGCGGCGAAAGCGCGGCGCAGAGCCGAAAGCCGGAGGGCGGACAGAACGCCTTCGGTTCGATGCTCCGCGAGCAGCTGGACGCCAAAGCGCGGGGCGCGCAGACGGTGAACTTCTCCAAGCACGCGCTCGAGCGGGCTGAGGAGCGGGGCATTGAGCTGACGCCGACGCTGATGGACCGGCTGGCGAGCTCCGTGGAGAAGGCACAGGAGAAGGGCGCGACCAACATCCTCGCGTTCGACGACTCCCGGGCGTTCATCATCAACATCCCCTACGGCAGGGTGATCACCACCATGTCGCAGGAGGAAATGAAGGAAAACATATTTACAAACATTGACGGCGCCGTACTGCTATAAGACAGCAGGACCTTTTCAGGATGCTGTGGGGGACAGCCCGAATGACTGTTCCCCGGCGGCGCGCGAATCAAGGAAAGGAAAGAGATTATGACTGGTTCCATGTATGCCGCGGTCTCGGGCCTCAAGGCCCACATGAACGCGCTCAACGTGATCGGCAACAATGTTTCCAACGTGAACACCACTGCCTATAAGGCGACGCGCTATACGTTCAACGAGGCGCTCTACACCACGCAGCGCAGCGGCTCGGACGGCACGGCGGTCGCCGGCGGCCGCAACCCGGCGCAGGTCGGCTTCGGCGGCTCCATCGGCACGATCGACCTCGATATGAGCACCAAGAACTACACGCCCACGGGTCAGCTGCTCGACACCATGATCGACGGCGACGGCTTCTTCTTTGTCGGCGACAAGGAGCTCGGCAACGGCGCGACGGCGCTTTCCATCAACGATCAGCCCGCGCTTGCCGGCATGAAGCTCACCCGCCTCGGCAACTTCAACATCGACCCGAACGGCTACCTCGTCGACGGCAACGGCAGCGTGGTCTGGGGCTATCTGGAGGAAAACCTTGACCTGACCACGAAGTACGACCTCAACACCGGCAAGATCGTGACGGAGACCGAGTCGTCCAGCTCGTCCGGCTCATCGAGCTCGTCCAGCTCGACGGAAACAGAGGCGAGCGTCAAGGAGCTCAGGTACATGACCGAGGACGAGATCGCCAAGCTTCAGAAGCTCGGCGTCAACATCCACAACGTCAAGTTTGACAAGCTTTCGGCGGAGCGGGTCAAATACCTGACCAATACGAGTGAGGATAAGCTTTCGGAGGCCGACAAGGAGCTCAAAAAGCGCGTTACGTCGACCGACCCGAAGGATAAGCTCGAGGCGGATCAGTCCTACCTGGTCAGTGTGACGCTGACCAACAATTCGTCGATGGGCGCCATCCGCCTGCCGATGAAAACGGCGCAGAACGAGGTTGCGTGGCCGCACTATGTGGACAAGACCGGCGTGCAATACGACGAGGACGGCAACATCACCCAGCCGGCGGAGCCCGCGAAGTTCAAGGACGACGAGAGCCTGGGCAGCACGCGCCTCCAGCCGGACAGCGTCAGCATCGACGAGAAATCCGGCGCGCTGCGCGTGATGACCAGCGACGGCGAGCTGCTGACCGTCGGCTATCTCGCGGTCGCCAAGGTGACGAACCCCAACGGCGTGACGCACGTTGACGGGCGCTACTTCCAGGCGCAGGACGGCGCCGGCACGCTCCGCGCGACGACCATCAAGGGAGCGGTCAGCGGCATCAAGGACGCGTCGGGCAATGTGTCCGGCCCCGAGAGCGCGGGCGACACCAAGCTCATCACGGGCGGCCTCGAGTCCTCGGGCACCGACCTCGCCACCGAGATCACGAACATGATCACGGTGCAGCGCGGCTATCAGGCGAACACCCGTATCGTCACCGTGACGGACTCCATGCTCGAAGAGCTGGTGAACATGAAGCGTTAATGACCCCTCCGGGCTGACCGGCGGCCCGCCGTGAGCCGCCGGGCTCCCCGGTTTCCCGTGCGCACCGCGCAGAAAGGATGGACGGGGATCCATGATTAAACTGACCAAGATCAAAAGCAGGGAACGTATCCTTGTCAATCACAACCAGATCCAGCACATCGAGTTCATCCCGGAGACAAAGGTCGTCATGATGAACCGCGACTATTACCTCGTCGAGGAGACGGGCGAGCAGATCATCGAGCTCATCGCGGAGTACACGGCCAAGGTGGTGGACATCCATCGTGAGATCACGCTCGTCGACAAGCGGTAAACCGTCGAAATACGTTCCTTACAGGGTGGATAGTCAGATATGAATATTACATATATCATCGGCGTCGTCCTGTCGACAGTCTTTATCTTTCTGGGTATGCTGGGCTTCCCGGCGATCTCGGTCGATAAGCTGAAGAACTTCTGGGACGGACCCAGCGTGATGATCGTGGTGGGCTGCACCTTCGCCATCGTGGCGGCAAGTATTCCCGCGTCGACGCTCAAGTCGATCCCGAAGCACTTCAAGATCGTGATGAACACCAAGCTGTTCAACCCGATGGCCTTCATCGACCAGCTCACCGAGCTTGCCAACAAGGCGAGAAAGGACGGCCTGCTGTCTCTGGAGGCGAGCGCGGCGGAGGCGTCGGACCCGTTCATGAAGTCCGCGATCATGCTGCTGGTCGACGGCAGCGACGCGGACCGCGTGCGGACGGTGCTGGAAACGGATATCGAAAACATGACCGCGCGCCATGAGGCGGGCGCCGCGCTGTACGAAAAGGCGTCGGCGGTCGCGCCGGCCTTCGGTATGGTCGGCACGCTCTGCGGTCTGGTCAACATGTGCAAGGGCCTGAACATGTCGGACGGCAGCTCCAGCCTCGGCGACGACATGGGCACGGCGCTCATCACCACGTTCTACGGCTGCATCCTCGCGCATATGATCTTCGGCCCGCTGGCGAGCCATCTGCGCGCGCAGGATGAAAAGGAGGTCATCTGCAAGCAGATCATCGTCGAGGGCATCTGCGGGATCCAGGCGGGCGAGAACCCCAAATTCCTGCGCGAGCGCCTGCTGACCTTCGTGAGCCAGAAGGAGCGCGGCGGCGACGGCGGCAAGAAGGGCAAGAAGGAAAAGTGACCACCGACGTGAGAAAGGAGCCGGCTTTGCGCCATGGCGATTAAGAAAAAGGGCGGCGGCGGTGGCGGCGGCGCAAACTGGATGGACACCTACGGCGACATGGTGACGCTGCTGCTGTGCTTCTTCGTGCTGCTGTACTCCATGTCAACCATCAGCGACGCCAAGTGGAAGGCCATCGTCCAGAGCTTCAACCCCAGCGCCATACAGGAGGCGGCGGCGATCTCCGGCAGCGAGGGCCCCATCGACGGGGACGACAACCTCGGCACGGGCGACATGAACCTCGGACCCGAGGAGCTCAATCCCGAGGATATCGAAAAGGCGCTGGCGGCGTTGGCGGAGGCGCTGCAGCAGTACTCCGAGGAGAACGATCTGGAGGACGTGATCGAGGTCACGAAGGGCGACGGCTATGTGTTCGTCTCCTTTGCCGACGCGGTGTTCTTCAACGGCGACAGCGCCGTGCTCCGCGACGACGGCAAGCTGATCCTCGACGCGGTCATCAACGCGCTCGCCCCGGCGGTCCCCGCCATCGACGAGCTGCGCGTCATGGGCCATACGGCGCAGGCCGACCCGAACCGCCCCAACCGGACGGAGGGCGACCGGCATCTGGCGTCGGACCGCGCGACGAACGTCGTCATCTACATTCAGGACCGAAGCGAGCTTGACCCCGCGCGCCTTCTCAGCGTCGGCTACGGACAGTGGCGCCCGGTGGACAGCAATATGGACAGCGAGCACCGCGCGCACAACCGCCGCGTGGAGCTGCTGATTACCGGCAAGGACATCGAAAGCCAGCTCGGCGACGCGCTGGAGCAGTATTCGAGCGTACGCTCGGGCGACGCCTCGTTTACGACGAGCGCGGAGTCCGGCGCGGATGCGGGCGCGAGCGCGGGCACGGAGGCCGCGGCGCCGGCGAGCGAGGGACAACAATGACAATACGCCGGCTCGCCGGCCCCGGAGGCGGGGCGGGCCGGACGGTAAGCGGCAGGAGAGTCTGACCGATGGCTGAGGTATTATCACAAAGTCAAATTGATGCGCTGTTGGCCGCAGCGATGAGCGGGACGCAGGACCTCACGCAGCAGAAGGAAGAGAAGAAGTACCAGAAATACGACTTCCGAAGTCCCCGAAAATACACGAAAGAGCGATTGAAGATGCTCAACGGTGTTTTCGAGAACTATGCAAAGGTCCTCAACACCCGGATCAACGCACTGGCCCGCGCCACCTGCGAGGTGGAGGTGGACACGGTGGACGAGCAGCGCTACTACGAGTTTTCCAACGCGCTGATCGACGGACAGGTTGTGACGCTGGCGTATCTCAACATCAACGGCGACCGGGAGGATACGCCCGTCATCATCGTGGCGACGCCGAGCATCATGGTCAGCCTGATCGACCGGCTGATGGGCGGCAACGGCGACGTGGAGGAGGACCTTCCCTCCGACTACACCTACACGGACCTTGACCTGAGCCTGTATATCAACCTGATGACCGATTTCGTCGGCATCATGGGCGGAAGCTGGGAGAACTACATCAGTCTGGCGTTTGAATTCGGACGCATCGAGGCGAACCCCACGCTGGTGCAGCTGATCGGCTTCGAGGAGACGGTCATCCTGGTCAGCCTCGACATCAACTTCTCCAACAGCTCCGGACGCTTGGACATCTGCCTTCCGGACGCGGTGCTCAGCAAGATCTTCACGGAGATCAACAAGGGCAACGCGGTGCTGCGAAAGGAGCGCGAGGATCACTCGGAGGAGATCTACTCGCACATCCAGACCAGCGATCTGGAGATCACGGCGGAGCTGGGACGCACCAGGCTCCAGCTCAACGACATATACAACCTCGCGGTCGGCGATGTGATCGACATGAACATCAAAAAGGACTCCGTGGTGAGCCTGCGGATCGGCGGACGGGAATGGTTCGCGGGCTACATGGGGACCTACGAAAAGCATCTGGCAGTCAAGATACGGGACGTTCAGGGCGAGCCGAGAAGCGCGTTCGAGTCCGTGATGGAGGGAAACAGCGGACAGAGCGGCGCGGCGCCGGAGGCGCAGGCGGAGCAGCCGGTACCGGAGCCGCCCGCGGCTGAGCCGGAGCCCGCGGCCGTACCGGCGCCTGAAGAGGGAGGGAGTATGCAGGAAGATGGCCAATGAAATCTTTAACCCGATGGAGATCGACGCCATCGGCGAGATTATGAACATCAGTCTTGGCTCATCGGCCACGGCTATTTCCAACCTGCTGGACCACCGCGTCGATATCACTACGCCGACGGTCCGCATCGTCAATGCGGAGGAGTTTTCCCTCGGCAAGCTGAACCCCGCGATCGGCGTGGAGATCCGCTACGTCGCCGGTCTGGACGGAAGCAACATCATGCTGCTCAAGATGAGCGACGTCAAGCTGATCGTCGACCTCCTGATGGGCATGGAGACGCCGGACGAGGAATTTGAGCTCAACGACCTGACGCTCAGCGCGGTCTGCGAGGTCATGAACCAGATGATGGGTTCGTCGTCCACCGCGCTCAGCGACTTCCTCGGGCGCGTCGTCAACATCTCGACGCCCGTGACCTTCGGCTGCGACGACATGGACGAGATGCGCCGGGACCACCTCCCCGTGCAGCAGGGTCCCATCGTGGTCGTCAGCTTCGCGCTGAGCATCGAGGGCTCGATGAGCAGCGAATTCATGAACGTCATGTCCGTGGAGCTCGCGAAGGAGCTGGTCTCCGGCTTCGGCCTCGGCGACGGGGAGGATTCCTCCGGCGTGCTGGAGGCGGAGATTCAGGACGACTCCGGCGGCCGCCCGATGTCCCAGGAGGAGATCGAGGCGATGATGGCGGCGGCGAACAGCGCGGCCGCGCCGCCCCCCGCGCCGGCGCCCGAACCCGCGGGCGGCGGAGGAACGCTGTCGCAGGAGCAGATCGAGGCGATGATGGCGGGGATGGCCGGCGGAGGAGCGCCGGAGCCCGCGCCTGCGCCGGCGCCCGAACCCGCGGGCGGCGGCGGGAAGATGTCGCAGGAGCAGATCGAAGCGCTGATGGCGGGAATGGCCGGTGGAGGAGCGCCGGAGCCCGCGCCCGCGCCGGTGTCCGAACCCGCGGGCGGCGGCGGGAAGATGTCGCAGGAGCAGATCGAAGCGCTGAT